>JAEEUZ010000152.1 GCA_016290725.1 Bacteroidales bacterium
TGTTGCAGACGGCTGCCGATCCGGAAATCAAATATATCAAGGACAACGAAGGAAAGAACGTGGCGATACCGAAAGCCTATTTCAAGGTTGTCCTCAAATACAAGCCGGGTGAGGGCAACAACGGCTATGCGGCCATCGGCTTCTGGTTCGAGAACCGCAGCTACGGCGACGTGAATGTTTCCCGCTCCTATGCCCGGAGCGTCGATGACATTGAAAAACTGACCGGCTTCGATTTCTTCTGCAATCTCGACGACAGCATCGAGACTGCGGTTGAATCCACCTTCCTGCCAGGACAGTGGGGGTTGTGATGAATCGATTAGTCAATAACTATTTTATATAATCAATCAAATTAACCACAAACAAACAAATGAAAAAAACAATCAAACGTTTTCTGGCTGTTGCAGCTTTCTTGATGATGATTGTTCCGGCTTATGCCCAGGTGACCACCTCGAGCCTCGCCGGCCAGATCGTCGATGAAGGCGGCGAGCCTCTCATCGGCGCGGCCGTGATCGCCGTTCACACGCCCTCCGGCACGCAGTATTATGCGGTGACCAACGAGGACGGTCGTTATGCCATCCAGGGTATGCGTACCGGTGGCCCGTATGAGGTGAGTTATTCCCTCATCGGCTGCCAGACCGTCGTCATTCCCGACATCGTCCTTTCGCTGGCTGAAACCTACCAGCAGAATGTGGTGCTGAAGACCGCCACCGAGCTTCTTTCCGAAGCCATCGTGGTCGCTTCGGCCTCCTCCAAGTTCGCCACCGAGAAGACGGGTGCAGCCACCAACATCTCGAATCAGCAGATCGTCAACCTGCCGAGCGTCAGCCGCGGCATTACCGACGTGACCCGCCTGTCGCCGTACGGCGGCAACGGCATGAGCTTCGCCGGCAGCGACGGCCGTCTGGCCAACTTCACCGTGGACGGTGCCAACTTCAACAACAACTTCGGTCTGAGCGACAAGCTGCCGGGCGGCGGTTCCCCGATCTCCATCGACGCCATCGAAGAACTCCAGGTCGTGATCTCGCCCTACGACGTGCGTCAGACCAACTTCATCGGCGGCGGTGTGAACGCCATCACCAAATCGGGTACCAATACCTTCAAGGGGAGCGCCTACGTCTATCACCGCAACGAGAACCTGCGCGGCGATACCGTGGACGGCGAGCAGATCAGCGGCGCCCGTGCCAAAGACCGCAGCACGACCTACGGCTTCACGGCCGGCGGCCCGATCGTGAAGAACAAACTCTTCTTCTTCGTCAACGGCGAATATTCCAAGATCCCGACCATCGTCAACCGCTGGCGCGGTTCCGCCAACGGCGTGGCCGACGCCACCAACTATGTTTCCCGTACCAAACTCTCCGACCTGCAGCGCGTCTCCGAGTTCGTGAAGAGCAAATATGGCTATGACACCGGTTCCTGGACCGATTTCCCTGCCAACGAGAACAACATGAAGATCCTGGCCCGCCTCGACTGGAACATCAACCAGCAGCACAAGCTGGCTCTCCGTTACAACTACACCAAGAACAATGTGTGGAACTCGCCGAACGCCAGCTCCATGGACGGTGGCACGCGTATGTCCGGCGCCCGTATGTCGCAGTACTCGATGTCTTTCGCCAATTCGATGTACTCGATGCAGAACATCGTGAGCACCTGGTCTCTCGACCTCAACAGCCGTCTGAGCGACAACCTCTCCAACCAGTTCCTGGCCACTTTCTCCAAACTGGATGACATCCGTGGTTCGAATTCTGACGAATTCCCGTTCATCGACATCCTCGACGAAAACCAGAGCAACAACTACATGGCCCTTGGTTATGAGCTGTTCACCTGGAACAACGCCGTCCACAACACCATCGCCAACGTGAAGGACGACATCACCTGGTACAAGGGCGCCCACAAAGTGACCGCCGGCATCAGCTACGAGTACCAGATGGCCGACAACCAGTACATGCGCAACGGTACGGGTTATTACCGTTATAAGAATGTCGACGACTTCATCAACGGCGCAGCGCCGGAGATCGTCTGCCTTACCTACGGTTACGACGGCGAGCAGTATCCGGCCGCCCGCGTCCAGTTCCACAAGGCCGGCGTGTATGCCCAGGACGAGTGGAACGTGACCGACCGCTTCAAGTTGACCTACGGCGTCCGCATCGACGGCCTGTTCTTCGACAACCGTGACCTGATGACCAATGGTGTCCTGGTTTATAAGGAGGATGGTACCATTGACGAGGACCTGAGCAGTGGTATTCTTTCCATTCCGTACTATCCCAAGAAGTACGACTATCAGGAGACCCATATCGACACCGGCAAGTGGCCTAACTCTTCGGTGACATTCTCGCCGCGCGTGGGCTTCAGCTGGGATGTCTTCGGCGACAAGAGCTTCAAGGTGCGCGGCGGTACGGGTCTCTTCTCCGGCCGTCTCCCGCTCGTGTTCTTCACCAATATGCCGACCAACGGCGGTATGGTGCAGTATCAGGCACAGCTCAGCGGTTCCAAAAAGATTTATGACGGCAAAAAGAACGAAGTCGTCAAGGGCTTTGAGAACTACAAGGGCAGTTATACTACCGATGCTTCCGGCAACCGTTTCATCGATATGGACCAGTTTATCGGCGGTTTGGTGACGGAAGGTGGCGTGGCCAATATCCAAGCCCTCTACAACAAGCTTGTCGGTATGGGTTATCCGAGCACGGTGAAACCGGAAGATGGTACGGTTCCTTCCGCCGTCAACGGCGTGGATCCGAAATTCAAGATGCCGCAGGTCTGGAAGACCTCGCTGGCATTCGATTTCAGCTTCCCGACGTCCTTCCCGTTCACCTTCTCGGCCGAAGGTATCTTCAACAAGACTATCAACGCTGTCGCGATCTCCGACTGGAGCATGAAGGACGTAGGTGGTTTCGCCCGTTTCAACGGTGCTGACAACCGTCCGATCTACCCGTCCGACTTCCGTACCGGTACCAAAGCGTTTGTCCTGGAGAACACCAACCAGGGCTATGGCTGGTCTGCCAGCGCGCAGATCAACGTGCGCCCGATCGAGAGCATCAGCTTCATGGCTGCCTACACGCACACCGTGAACAAGGAAATCACCGGCATGCCGGGTTCCGCCGCCGAATCGGCGTTCACTTATGTGCCGACCAACGAGGGCCCGAACTACATCAAGCTGCACAACTCGCAGTATGTGACCCCTGACCGCGTGGTCGCCTCCCTGACGCACCACGACAAGAGCGGCAACCACTACAGCTTCATCTATGAGGCCTGGCGTGGCGGTTACAACTACTCTTATATGACGGTCAACGACATGAACGGTGACGGTTACAACTACGACGCCCTCTATATCCCGACGGATGAGGAAGTCGCCTCCCGTGCCTTCCGTTTCGTTTCGGCCGACGACCAGACCCGCTTCATGGACTATGTGCATAAGGACAAGTACCTGGCTACGCATCAGGGCCAGTATGCCGAAGGTTACAGCGTGTACAGCCCGTGGGTCCATCGCGTGGACTTCAGCTACAAGCACGACTTCTCCGTGAAGTGTGGCAACAACACCAATGTCCTGCAGCTCTGCCTCGACCTGAAGAACGTCCTCAACCTGTTCAACTCCAGCTGGGGCGTAAGCAAGTATCTCAACCCGAACATCGGTTCTGACGCCCGCATCCTGAAGTATGAAGGTGTCGATGCTGACGGTTATGCGACCTTCTCCACGCCTTCTTCCATCAACGGCAATACCGAGGTCTTCGTTCCGAACCACGCGCTCGGACAGTGCTGGTATGCATCCGTGGGTATTAAATATCTGTTCAACTAATTAGAAAGACTGCGATATGAAAATCAAGAATATCCTTGTTTCCCTCGTTGCCATTCTGGCTCTCGCAGCCGGTTGCAACCAGATTGAACCTGACCACTATCTCAGTGAAGTGAAGGTCTCTTCCTCCTACGTGGCCATCAGCATGGACGGTGGTTCTACTCCCATCACGGTCGAAGCTACGGGCAGCTGGAGCATCCCTTCGGCTCCCGACTGGCTCACCGTCAGCCCGGCTTCGGGCGGTGCAGGCTCGACGAACGTCACGTTCTCGGCCGGCAAGACGCTCGACGGCCGCACGGCTGAACTTACGATCGTTTGTGAGGGCAAGACCCAGAACATCAATGTGATCCAGGGTCTTGCCGTCGTTGCTCCGGCCACCTGTGCCGAGATTCTGGCCGGTCCGGAGAACAAGACTTACCGGGTCACAGGTGTCTGCACGAATATCGCCAACACGACCTACGGCAACTGGTATATCAATGACGGAACAGGCGAAGTGTACATCTATGGTACGCTGGATGCGAAGGGTGCCGAGAAGAATTTCCTGAGCCTCGGAATCGAAGTCGGTGACGAGATTACCGTGGAAGGTCCGAAACAGCTGTACGGCACCACCGTCGAACTGGTAAACGTGACGGTCATCAAGATCAACAAGTCGCTCATCAAGGTCGCGGAGATCGATCCGGAGGATGCCGTGATTCCGCTCGAAGGCGGAGATGTTACCGTGAAGCTCACCAACAAGGGTAACGGTATCTACTTGAGCGGTCTTCCCGAATGGCTCTCCATCAAATCCATCGCCGGCAACACCGTGGTTCTCCACGCTGATGCCAATGCAGGCGGTGACCGTGCGACAACCGTGGTCTTCAAGACGACCGACGGCAAGAAAGAGTATTCTTGCGAGCAGGCCATCAGCCAGAAGGGCGCTATCATCGCAGCTACCGTGGCCGAGTTCCTCGCCGCCCCGGTCGGTGATACCCAGTATCGTATGAGCGGTGTCATCTCCGCAACGTATCCCAGCGACAAGCAGGGCCAGAGCTTCTACATCAAGGACTGGTCGGGCGAGACGCTTGTCTATCGTGTCAACAATTTCAAGGACTCCGGACTCAAGGTGGGTGACATTGTAACGGTCGTCGGCAAACGCGGCGCCTACAACAATAATCCCCAGATGGTTTCCGGTACGATTGAAGATGTCGTCGCCGCCGTGGAAGAAATCAGCATCGCTGACTTCCTGACCAAGCCGGACGACAAGAACAAGTACTATATGGTGACCGGTACGATCAAGGACCTGCTCGGCAGCAATGGAAAACCGAACGATTATGGTAACCTCCATATTACCGATGGTACCAACGAACTGTATGTCTACGGATGCTATCCGGGCTACGGTGCTACGGGCGACA
>JAEEUZ010000153.1 GCA_016290725.1 Bacteroidales bacterium
CAGGCGGCGCATCTTTTCCTGCGCCTCGTGCTGAGCCTTTTCAAATGCTGCGGGATCCTGGAGCCAGCGCTTGGCGTTCACCGCGCCTGCGGAGGCATCGGCACTATGGATAACGTGGCTGTAGAGCGGAGCCAGTTTCACAGCTGTATGAAGGTCCGATGTTGTGGCGCCCCCGACAAAAAGCGGCAGCGAGAGCCCCCGGGCGGCCATTTCGCGGCAGAGCTCCTCCATCTGGAAGAGCGACGGGGTGATGAGGCCGCTCACCGCGATTATATCGGCCTTGCGCTCCAGGGCCTCGTGGAGAATCGTCTCCTTGTCCACCATTACGCCAAGGTCGGCCACATCGAATCCGTTGCAGCGGAGCACTATCCCGAAAATGTTTTTGCCGATGTCGTGGACATCTCCCTTAACCGTTGCCAGCACCACCAGCGGCCGCTTCACGGCACTCCCCTCTTCCTTCATGAACGGCTCCAGCACGGCCACGGCATCCTTCATCACTTTTGCCGATTTCACCACCTGTGGCAGGAACATGCGGCCTTCGCCGAAGCGCCGGCCAACTTCCTCCATGCCGTCCATAAGCGGCCCTTCTATGAGCTTGACCGCCTCGCCGCCAGCCGCTTCCAGTGCTTCCAAAAGGTCTTCCCGCAACGTTTCGCTCCCACCGCCAACGATTGCGGCGGTAAGACGCTCCTCCGCGCAGCCCTCGCGGACTAAAACTTTTTCTACCCCACCCTCCTTGTCATTTCGAGCCTGCCGAGAAATCTCTTGAGATCTCTCCACGCACTGCGTTTGGTCGAGATGACAAGAAGGGCTCGGCATTTGGTCGAGATGACAATCGGCCGCCGCCGCTTCCATCAGACGCTCAGTGGCGTCCGGGCGGCGGCAGAGGATTACGTCCTCGGCGGCGGTGCGGAGGGCTTCAGGGATGTCGTCGTAGAGCTGCAGCATGCCCGGATTCACGATTGCCATGTCCAGGCCGGCCTTGATGGCGTGGTACAGGAACACGGCGTGGAGGGCGCTGCGGACGGGGTTGTTGCCGCGGAAAGCAAAAGACAGGTTGGAAACGCCCCCGGAGGTGTAAACCCATGGCAGATTGGCCTTTATCCATCGCACCGCCTCTATGAAGTCTATGCCGTAGCGCTCATGCTCGGGAATGCCGGTTCCAACGGACAGAACGTTCACATCGAAGATTATGTCCTGGGGCGGGATGCCCGCATCGGCCAAAAGCCGATAACTTCTGGAGCATATCTCTATTTTACGCTCGTAGGTTGTTGCCTGGCCCTTTTCGTCGAAAGCCATAACCACCATCGCGGCACCCAGCGCGTGGATCTCACGGGCACGGCGAAGGAACTCCTCTTCCCCGTCCTTGAGGCTTATGGAGTTCACGATGCACTTTCCCTGCGAGTTCTTCAGGCCCTTCAGGATGCATTCCCAGTTGGACGAGTCTATCATCAGGGCGGCACGGGCAACGGCGGGGTCGTTCTGCCCCAACCGCACGAAGGTTTCCATCGCCGCAGGGCCGTCCAGCATGGCATCGTCCATATTTATGTCGATGACGGAGGCCCCTCCATCAATCTGGGATGCGGCGATGCTCAATGCCTCGTCGTACTGCTGCGCTGCGATAAGCTTGGCGAATTTGCGGGAGCCGGCAACATTCGTCCTCTCCCCTATCAGGGTGAAATTATTCTTCTTCGTGTCGATGACGTATGCCTCCAAACCGCTCACTCTTAGGCGGTTCCACTCCTGCGGAAGAGGCCTGGGGGCAAGTTTTGGCAAGGCCGATATATGCTCCGGCGTCGTGCCGCAGCACCCGCCGATGATGTTCACAAGGCCATCGAACTGAGCCACCTCGCGGGCCATATCCTCCGGAGTCTGGTCATACCCTCCCATCTGATTGGGAAGGCCCGCATTGGGATAGCAGATTACAGGCACGTCGCACCAGGAAGCGATGTCCTTCACAAGCGGCAATAGGCCAGCCGCTCCCTGCGAGCAGTTGAGCCCGAACGCGGTGAGCCCGGCATGCCTTACGGCCGCAAAATACGCCTCCAGGGTTTGCCCCGTGAGGCTCCGGCCGCTTTTGTCGCTCACCGACACGGATACTATAACAGGTATGTATTCGCTGATTTTCCTTATTGCATAAAGCGCCGCCTTAGTGTTCAGCGCATCGAACGATGTCTCCAGCAAAAGCAGGTCCACTCCCCCCTCGATTAAGGCCTCTGCCTGCTCCCGATATGCATCGGCCATCTCGTCAAACCCGTACGGCCGCCAATCCGGCCGTCCCAGGTCCGAAGATAGCGTGAGCGACTTCGACGTGGGCCCTATGCTCCCCGCCACCAGCACACGTCGCCCAGTTCGTCCAGGATTATGGCCCTTTTCCTGGATGAACTCCTTATTTTCGCCAGTTCGTCCAGGATTTTGCCCAAAATCCTGGATGAACCTCTCATCCGCGGCGCGGCGCGCCAGGCGGGCGCCCTCAAGCGCCATCTCGCGGGCCCTGTCCTCCATGCCGTACTCCTTCTGCGAGATGCGGTTCGCACTGAACGTATTGGACTCGATGATATCGGCCCCCGCCGCTATGTACGCGCGGTGAATATCCAGAATGGCCTCCGGCGCAGTGAGGTTGAACCCCTCGCTGTTCCCGCTCAGCCCCTTCCTCTGCAGCATGGTTCCCATGGCGCCGTCCAGAACGAGCACCCGCTCCCTGAACCTCTCGATAAGATATGACCGGCTAACCTTCTGCATGAATGCAAATTTAAGAAAAAATCGTTACTTTTGTAAGATAAAGAATCGTATATGAACGAATCGACACAACTCATGACAAAGCGGATCCGGAGGATTCTTCTGGTCTGCAACAATTTCGACAACTTCTCCCTGGAAGAAGACGGCCGCCTGGATGCCCTGGTAACGCGGGAATACTCCGAGCTGAACCTGTCCAATCCCCCGCTGTTCCTTCGCGCCGCCAACACGGAGGAAGCCATGCGCATCATGAGGGAGGACGACCCGGACCTTGTCATAACCATGTACAACGTGGGCGGAGACGTGTTCGAATTCGCAGCCGAAATCAAGAAGATCAAGCCGGACATCCCTGTAGTCCTGCTGAGCGCTTTCTCCCGCGAGATCTACCGCAAGATGGAACGCAAGCAGGCATCGTCCTGCATCGACTACACCTTCTGCTGGAACGGCTCCACAGACCTTATCATCGCAATCATCAAACTCCTGGAAGACAGCCTGAACGCCCCCCAGGACATCCTGGAAGGCGGCGTGCAGTGCATCCTCCTGGTGGAAGACAGCGTACGCTACTACTCCACATATCTCTCCCTCCTGTACAAACTCGTACTTCAGCAGAACGTTGCGGCCCTCCGCGACGCCCTGAACGAAGACCAGCAGATCTTCCGTAAGAGGGCCCGCCCCAAGATACTCATGGCCACCTGCTACGACGACGCAGTGGACCTCTATAATAAATATAAGGAAAACCTCCTGGGCGTAATCACCGACATCGGCTTCGTGCGCCACAAAGGAGACCCTTCCTCAAGTGAGAAACTTGACGCCGGCGTGGACCTGGTGCACCTCATCCGCAGCGAGCACCCCAAGATGTCCATCCTCATGCAGTCGTCCCAGGAGAGCATGCGCTCCGTGGCAGAGTCGCTTAAGGCCGGTTTCGTGATGAAACGGTCCAAAACTCTGGTGGACGATGTGGCCGACTATATCGGCCGTGAATTCGGCTTCGGCGACTTCGTCGCTACGGATGCCCGGGGCCGCGAAATAGCCCGCGCCAATGACCTCCAGGGCGCAGAGCAGATTATCGCCGCCCTGCCGGAGAAAGTGCTGGAGAAGATGCGCGGCAAGAACTACGTTTCCCGCTGGCTGCTGGCCCGCGGTATCTTCGGGGTTGGCAACTCCCTGAAGAACGGCTCGTTCGAGGACACGGAAGATTTCCGCGCCCGCGCCACCGCCGCCATCCACGAATACCGCATCACCCAGGCCCTGGGCGTGGTGGCCGCATTCGACCCCAAGACCTACAACGACACGGTGTGGTTCTCCCGCATCGGCGAAGGCTCAATCGGCGGAAAGGGCCGCGGCCTGGCTTTCCTGAACAAGCTTCTGTACACCAACAAGTTTTTCGACAAGTGGGAAGACGTTCGCATAACCGTCCCCCGCACCCTTATAATCGCCACCGGCTACTTCGACCGCTTCATCGCGGAGAACGGCCTTCAGTATGTGATCAACTCGGAGGCAGGCGACAGCGAAATCCTCTCGGAGTTCGTCTCGTCAACCCTCCCGCAGGACCTTATGGACCCCCTCAAGGTGTTCGTGCGTGAAGTGCGCTCCCCTCTTGCAGTGCGCTCGTCGTCCAAGTTGGAAGACTCTTATTATCAGCCATTTGCCGGGGTTTATTCCACATACATGATACCCTCTACGGAGAACCTGGACCAGGAGGTGCGCCTCCTTGCCAAGGCAATCAAGAGCGTGTACGCGTCGGTGTATTTCGCATCGTCCCGCAGCTATATCACTGCAACCGGGAACGTGCTGTCGGAGGAAAAGATGGCAATCATCCTGGAGGAGATCTGCGGCAACGAGGAAAACGGCTACTTCTTCCCCACCCTTTCAGGCGTGGCGAGAAGCGTTAATTTCTATCCCCTCGGCTACGAAAAGGCGGAGGAAGGCATCGTGAAGCTGGCCTATGGCCTGGGCAAGGCCGTGGTGGATGGCGAAAAGGTGCTCCGCTTCTCCCCTTCCCATCCTCACAACATTCTCCAGACTTCCACTCCGGCCCTTGTAATGTCCGAAACCCAGGACGTCATGTACGCCCTTTCGCTTCAGCCGGAACGTTTCAAGACCTCTGTCGATGACGCAGTGAACCTCCAGCGCATATCAGTGCACGACTGCGCCGGCTTCCCTTCGCTCTCCAAGGTGGCATCCACCTACGACTACGAAAACCAGCGCATCGTGGATTCCGCATTCCAGGATGGCCCGAAGTACGTCACCTTCGCCCATATCCTTCGTTACGACACCTATCCCCTCGCGGAAATCCTCCGCTCCATCATGGATATCTGCGCTGCGGAAATGAACTGCGCCGTGGAAATCGAATTTGCAGCAGAACTTAAAACCGGCCTGTGTAACGTGCTGCAGGTGAGGCCGAT
>JAEEUZ010000154.1 GCA_016290725.1 Bacteroidales bacterium
AGCACCGTTACGCTTGCGTTCCCCAAACGGCGCGATCCGCTCGCCGAGTATCTCATCGGCGCTACCCGCGCCGCACTCATCCGCGGCGGCATCAAGGATCCGAAGGTGGAGACGGTGGTGCTGGAGGAGGCGGCCCCGAAGAAGAAGGGCGCCGAATTCGACACCGAGTGCCTGCGCAACGTACGGCATGTCATCGGCGTGGCGTCCGGCAAGGGCGGCGTGGGCAAGTCCACCGTCGCAGTCAACCTGGCCTGCGCCCTGGCGCGCCTCGGATACAGGGTGGGCCTCGCCGACGCCGACGTTTACGGCCCCTCGGTTCCCCTGATGACGGGGACGGAAGGGGAGCAGCCGATGGCTGAGGAGGTCGACGGCCGCGAGCTCATCGTGCCGCTGGAGAAATACGGCGTCAAGTGGATGAGTATCGGATACTTCGCCGACCGCGGGCAGGCGCTGATCTGGCGCGGGCCCATGGCGTGCAATGCGCTCAAGCAGATGATCCTGCAGGTCAAATGGGGCACGCTGGACTTCCTTCTGGTGGACATGCCTCCGGGAACCGGCGACATCCATATCAGCCTGCTGCAGGAGGTGCCGATGGAGGGCGCGCTGCTGGTGACGACGCCGCAGGAGGTGGCGCTGTCCGATGTGGAGAAGGGGGCGAACATGTTCCGCAACAAGAGTATCAACCGGCCCATTTTCGGGCTGGTTGAGAACATGGCGTGGTTCACGCCGGAGGAGCATCCCGACGAGAAGTACTTCATTTTCGGCCGTGACGGCGGCGCCCGCATGGCGGAGGAGCTCGGCATTGAGCTGCTGGGCCGCATACCCCTGGTCCAGAGCATACGCGAGAGCGGCGACGCCGGCGAGCCCGCGGCCCTCGGCACCCGTCCCGACTCCCAGGCCTTCCTCGACCTCGCCGGCCGCCTGGCCGCCAAACTCGGTTGACGCTCTATGGAAGTTCGCGCAAAAAAATCCCTGGGACAGCATTTCCTGACCGATCAGTCTATAGCTCAACGCATCGTCGCTACGTTGTCGGACGGGTCTCCGTCTGACGTACGCGACGTTCTGGAAATCGGTCCGGGTATGGGAGTCTTGACGCAATACCTGTTGAAACGTGAGGACATAGATTTGCGGGCGGTTGAGGTGGATGGCGAGAGCGTCGACTACCTGCTGACGCATTTTCCGGGGATCGAGGGCAAGCTGCTGCAGGCGGATTACCTGCGCCTGGACATGCATCGGGTGTTTCCGGGACCGTACCGGGTGATCGGCAACTTCCCCTACAACATCTCGTCGCAGATTTTCTTCAAGATACTGGACGACAAGGACAGGATTCCGGAGGTTGTCTGCATGATTCAGAAGGAGGTTGCGGAGCGTATCGCCGAGAAGCCAGGGAGCAAGACCTACGGCATCCTGAGCGTGCTTCTGCAGGCGTGGTACGACATCGAATACTGCTTCACGGTGGGCTCCGGTGCTTTCGCCCCGCCGCCGAAGGTGCAGAGCGCCGTCATCCGCCTCACCCGCAACGGCCGCACCGACCTCGGCTGCGACGAGAAGTTCTTCAAGACCGTCGTCAAGACCGCCTTCAACCAGCGTAGAAAGACGCTGCGAAACTCGCTCAAACCGCTCGTTTCGCAACGTCTTCGACTACTATCCCCCTGCACCCCCAGGGGAGAAGGGGAAGGTTCCCCTTCCGCCGCTGAAGCGGCTATCCCTTCTGTCGCTTCGCTCCTTGATTTACGGGCCGAGCGCTTGAGTGTGGAGGACTTCGTCGCCCTCACCAAGGCTATATCTCCGTAGGCAAATACTGCAAAACGTGATGAATATACAGAATTATTTGGGTGTTTCTAAATAAATCCGTATATTTGTACCGCCAGATTCCGCCACGCTTCCCACTTGAACAGCGTACCAGGGCGGAACTTTTATTTGATATAGTGAGGTGGATATGGAGTACACGAAAAACGCAAAGAGCATCGCAGACATCATCTTGATGCTACAGAGCCGGGGGCTCGTCATTTCAGATACAGACAAAGCAGCGGATTTCCTGAAAAAGGTATCCTACTTTCGTTTTGCCGCGTACTTGCGTCCTCTGGAGATAGATAAGGAAGCGCATACCTATAAACCCGGAGCCAAATTCGAGACGGCCGCGTCTCTTTACCATTTTGACGCCAGCCTGAGGATGTTGGTCTTTTCCTCGTTCCAGACATTGGAAATTGCCCTGCGCTCCTTTATGATTCAGACTTTCACCATGCAGTATGGTCCTTGCTGGTTCTCGGATGACCATCTGGTATCCAACAAGTTTAGGCATATAGAGAACCTTAGCAATATGGTTCAAGAGTTGGACCGGACGAAAGAAGATTTTATCAAGGACCATTTCACCAAGTACGGCAAGGACAGTTTCCCTCCGGCATGGAAGACATTGGAGCTGGCTTCCTTTGGAATTCTCACCAAGTTTTATTTCAATTTTGCCGACTCCAAGGCAAAGAAAGTGGTTGCTCGGGAGTTCAATCTTCCCCAGCATGAGATACTGGAAAGCTGGTTAAGGGCCATCAACAGCCTGAGAAACTGCTGCGCCCATCACAATCGCATTTGGAACCGGAACTTTGCCGAAATGCCTCAGCTTCCCAGGAAACTGAAAGGAAACTGGTTGACTGATTTCTCAATCCCGACCTATCGTTTGTTTGCCATCTTATCTTGCACAGTATATTGTCTGAATGCCGTCCAGCCGGACAACACCTTCGTCAAGGACTTCAAGACCCTTCTTGCCGCCCATCCCGAGGTGGATGTCAACGCCATGGGCTTCACGGCAGCCTGGCAGAATGAGCCGCTGTGGAAATGATTACATCATAGTGCGCATGCAGTCTACTATCGCTGCATGTGGCACTTTAAAAAAGGAAATCGGCCTCCGGAGAGATCCAGAGGCTTTTCTTTTATCCCAGATTTGCAGCAATCCCTTATATCCTCGGCTTCTGAATCACCCGGATTATGAGTGAGATGAAATAAACGATGAGTCCGTAGGATGTAGCTATCAGCGTCACCTTCAGGCCTCCGCAGATAACAGCGGGGCTAACATCTCCAATCATTTGGAGAACGCCCAGCATCTGTGAGAGACCGCGCAGCGACCAGAAGATACCGACTACCAAGGCTCCGATGCCGATCTCCTTTACCCACTTCGGCGCTTTCCATGCGGCAAGGAAAAGAGCGATGAGAAGGAGGGTGATGGCAATCATGCCGACAAGGCCGCCTTCCATAAAGAGGTTCGTGATGGGTTCGTTGGCCCGCTCGATGGTCTCCGGGTGCGATACGCCCAGAGAGTCCACAACATAAATGATTTCTTCTTTCATGGCTTCGAGTTTTTTGTTCGATGCAAAGTTACGTCGGCTTCCGGTTAATCTCCAAAGTTGAATCCCTCTCTTGACTTGTCAAAACCCACTGTAGGGCCTTCCAACTTGCTAAAGCAGCAAAAAACAACTATTTTTGTATTGCGATGAGAATCCTTCTGCGCATAGCTTACTGGCTGGTTGCCATCGTTCTGTTGGCCGTCATCCTCACAAGCCTGGACTATACCCTGGGCCAGGCCATTCTCATCGGTCTCATCTTCTGTCCCTGTGCCCTTTCCATGGAGTTCTGGATGCCCAGGGCGCGAAAGCCGATGGACAAGGTATATCTATCGTTGGCCGTCATGACTGCAGTTGTCCTGCTGATTGTAATCCTTCACCACTGCGTCTGGTCCCAGATTACCCCATACGGTTATCATGATAGCGGGAAAGAGATTGCGCCCATGCTCATTAACCCTGCTTTCCTGGGGCTAATCCTCACCGCCCTCGCCATTGGCGATTTCTTTTGGGCGAAGTGGACCAGCCGACGGTTCAAGGAAAAGGACCGCACCATCACCTTCTTTTCCGAAAGGAAGAGCATCACGCTGAGGCTTGCCGATATCGCGTATATGGAATCCAACGATACGGAGGTGCGCATTGTCACAGTTGATGGCGAGTCCTATCGCAACAAAACCGGCATCGGACAATGGGAGAATCTTTTGGGCGACGATTTCCTCCGCATTCACCGTTCTTATCTAGTTAATACCGGACTAGCCAAGCTCACCTCACCCGATACCGTTTCCATTGGCGAAACGGAACTTCCTATATCTCGTAAATACAAGGAAAGCGTTCAAATCACTCTCGCAGGTACTGAGGACGTTAGTTGATGCTTCGTCAAAAATACTGCCGCCACCCTTCCTGGATGACGGCAGTATTAATAAACAGCATGGTAATTATCAAGAGTGCCTATCTCATCATAAAAGAAATCGGAATTGTCAGGCACTGTGCCACAGGGGCACCGTTGTTCGTTGCCGGTTCCCATTTTGGCGATTGGGCAATCAACGATACCACCAACGCATCCAACTCTTCACAAACGCTTTCCATGACCTTGACATCCTTTACGCTTCCTTCCGCAGCGACCACAAACGACACTTTCATTGTTCCGGAGTGCTTGCAGTTTTTAGGGCGAACGATTCTGGCGTTCAGCCAGCGGGTGAAACTGCTCATGTCTTCTCCCTGGAACTTGGGCATTGTTTCAGGCTTCGCCAGCATAAACGGGATGGGTTCGTCATTATTGGAATAACTGATCACAACGATTTCATCCAGTTCCTGAGGCCGCTTCAATGTGACGACAATAACACCATGGACAGCCTTGTTTCCATATTTCTCCTTGGCAATGGCATCCTTCAATACCTCAATGGACTGGATGCGGCTTTGGTCAATCCGGTCGAATTCCTCCTTTGTAATTTCTTTCTCCTCATTCCACTGACGCAGGATGAACAAAGGATAGTTTCCATCTTGCGTAGCAGCGACGGAATATCCGGGATTTTCACTATCTTTGTCCACAGGGACATAGACAGTCCTTGCCTGAAGGCCGATACCCAGGCACACGAGCGGGAGCAGATAGAGCACCCGCCAGCCCCGCGAGAGGGGCGATTTGGATTTTGACATCATAGTAATACGATTTTTAAGGATACTGTGATTAAAGCTGTTAGCAACCGAGTAGCCGCTCTTGCTGACAGCTTTTCTTATTAATAGATACTGATATTCTTTG
>JAEEUZ010000019.1 GCA_016290725.1 Bacteroidales bacterium
AAGCGTATGAACTCTAACGGAGGAAGGCCGATGAAAGCAAAAGCACTAATAGCAGCCCTCGCCCTGCTCCTTACCGCCGGGTTTACCGCCCGGGCCGTGGATGGCTGGAGCGTCTCCAACCCTACCGGCAGCACGTTCCGTATTACCCGCAGCACTTCCGGTACCACTGAAATGGTAAAGTACCGCACCGTGAACCTCAGCGCCTACGCCGGTCAGCATTACACCGCCATAAGCGGCGAGGTTACCTTTGGGCCCAATGATACCTACAAAGATGTGACCGTCATCGAGACGACTCCCGGCACCGATGCCTTCAAGTATCAGTACGGCGCCAAGCGCATGTACCGCTTTGATGTCACCGACCTGGGCGGCTTCTCCCTGGCTCACTGTGACCGCGAAATCACCACCGGCACCAGTTTCAGCGGCAGCTATGTAAACAAGAGTGTCACCGACCTGGTGTATTTCCAGAGCGGTAGCGTTAAGAGTGGCAGCGGTAATAAATACCTCGATGTTGCTCATAGTGGCACCAATGGCACCGAGAAGATGATTGACGACGGCTACGACTACAACGATAACACACTATGCACTGTCTCTACCGGCAATCTATACAATAATAATAGTGACCTACGTACTTGGCTCAATAGCCTCAGCTACAAGATGTACGCAACCGTTTACTTCCAGCAGCGCGAGGAGGACGACGGTTACCAGTACATCCAGATTCTGGCCGACAATGCTTCTACATATGACGGTAAGGATCCTGACGGCAACGTTAATACGCCATCGACCTCCCTCTACAAGGCCGCCTTTATCCTCACCAAGACCGAAGATCATCTGAACAGCTGGAAGTACCAGGCCTTCCCTCACAAGTCCGACGACCACACCAGCTCTACGGAGTTCGACTATAGCGACAGCTATCTATATGCCCAGGCATTCAAGAGTTCAAGCTACCGCGCCACCACATCCGGTTCGCTGGTTCTCAATCCCACGGTAAACGACATTAACGTGCGTTTCGATGCCAATGGAGGCGGCGATGATACCTGGTATCTGAAGAACCTTAAAGTACGTCTGGCTTTGGTAGATGCCACGGCTCCCACCCTCCTCTCCAACAGTATAACTGTGGTTCCTGGCAGGCATTCCAAGGGAAATACGGTGTATGTGAGCGTGGCATTCAATGAGATTGTCAAGGTGACGGGCACGCCCACGCTGACCACCACTTCCAGCAACAAGTGGGGGTCACTCACCTATGTGGCTGGCGATGGCACAAACGTGCTTACCTTCAGCGGAGAAATCCCCGCCAATGCCTCTGGCAGTCTTAATATCACTGGGCTCAGCGGTACAGTCAAGGACCTCGCTGGCAACAGCCTTACAGGCAGCAGCGTCACCGCCAGCGGCCTGTGCTCTCTCGACGCCAGCTATGCTTACTCCATTAGCTACGACCTGGCCGGTGGAACTCTGCCGGACGGATATCCTGCCACATATACATATGATGCAGCCGTTACGCTGACCAATCCTTCATTCCTGGGTTGTACATTCAACGGCTGGACGGGCAGCAACGGCAGTACGCCTCAGACTACCGTCACAATTGCCCAGTACTCACACGGCAACAAGAGCTACACTGCAAACTGGACGGACCACTGGGATACCGCACACGGGGCTAACGGCTCCAGCACAAACCCTTACACCATAACTGATGCGGCCGGTATGATGTACCTGCAAGAAATTGTCGAAGGTGGCAATCTTTGCAATGGCGTTTATTTCCAGGTCGGCAGCGATATCGACTTGAGCGGCGTGCAGAGCACGTTCAATGGTGTTGGGGGCAGTGGTATCAATAATAAGTTCTCTGGCATCTTTGACGGTAAAGAGTACACAATAAGCAATCTTCACATAGAAGGTACCAGTTCTTACGTCGGCCTCTTCGGATATATCTATGGAGCGACCATTGAAAACGTAATCATTGACGGAGCTACAGTACAAGGAAATGAAGAAATCGGCGCTGTGGTGGGAAGGATAGGCGGCGGTGGAACCGTCCAGAATTGCTTCGTTATTAACAGTACAATCAATGGAAGTAAATATGTCGATGCTATTGGATATGTTTACAGTGGCTCTGCATCAGGCAACCACTATCGCAACTGCACAATCAACGGCACAGTCTCAAGCGATGTGTTCACGCTCACGGTGCCATCCGGTATAACCGCCACCGTTACGCCCACCGTTAGCTACAATTCAGTGGACTACTTTGCCGCCGGCACTGCAGTCACCCTCAGCGTGCCCTCCGGGTATGTGATGCAGAACGTGGAGGTCAACGGTACGGCTGCAACGGACAATGGCGACGGCACGTGGGGCTTCAATATGCCCGCTGCCGATGTTACCGTCACCGCCACCTTGCTGCCCATCGTCTCTTACATCGACGCCGACGGCACGGAGCAGAACTGCACCAACTACACCGTCATCGAGAGCAGCAACAGCGACGTGACACTTGGTAGCAGCAGCAACAGCCAACCCGCTTGGTATGTCGTGCCCGCAGGCACCGTCACCGTCAACGGCAAGCTCTGGTTCTACGACCCCGACGTCCGCCTCATCGTCTGCGACGGTGCTACGCTCAACGTTACCCGCAATTATGGCAACGCCATCCAGAGTCACGGATCCTTCACCATCTACGGCCAGTCCCAGCAGAGCGGCACCCTCACCGCAACCGCCACCAGTAACACCGGCAATGCCATCTGTTCCACTAACAGAGACATCAATAACATCACTATCAACGGCGGCACCGTCAACGCCACCGCCAATAGCTACGCCATAAGAGCTAATGTCGGTAGCATCACCATCAACCGAGGCAATATCACCGCCAACTCTCGCGACAATGACGGCATCTACGCCCATCGCAGCAGCAACAACGTCGGCGGCGACGTCACTATCAATGGTGGTACCGTCAGCGCTACCAGTAACGGTACCGGCTACGGTATTGATGCTAATGGCACCATCTCCCTGGGCTGCCCCACGGCGGCAGACCGCATCACCGCCAGCAGCTATCACGGCACGGTGACCATCGCCACCGGCCAAACCCTCACAGACGGCACCGCGACCTATACCGGTACGCTCACTAGCGAGGAGATTGCTGCCATTGCCGGCAAGACGCTGCAGTCGGCTGCGGGCGCCGTGTTCTACATCGATGCAGATGGTGTTCAGCGGGTCTGTGTTGGCGCCACGCAAATTACATCTAGCGGCTTTTACGGAAGCAATTCCAATGCTGAAGGCTGGTATTATGTAAGCGGCGAAGTTTCACTAAACAGTCGTTTGGTCTTTTCTGACCAAAATGTCCATCTTATCATCTGCGATGGAGCTAATCTCATTATAGACACCAGCAATAGTAGTAATGCTGCCTTAGTCTTCCTTGAATATGCTTCGATTTACGGACAGAGTGGCGGAAGTGGCAGTATTACTATTACCTCAAAAGACAACGGAATTGGTATTTCTGCTAGTATTAGTACTTTTTCCATAAACGGCGGTAATATTTCAGTTGTTGCTTCAGAAGGAAGTGGTATCTACACGAATGGCGATGTTCTTATCCGTCGTGGAACTGTAAACGTCACAGGTAGTTATGGTATCAGAGGTGCCAACATTTCCATCCTTGGCGGCAACGTAACTGCTACCGGGACCGGAACGACTCAAGTCGGTATTTACAGTAGGTCGAATCTTATCACTCTTGGCTGGAGCGAATCCGGGGACAGTATCACTGCAAGCAGTTATGTTTTCCCTAGCAATACGGATGGTATTCTCCTCATTGCAACGGGCCAGGCGCTCACCGACGGCACAGATACTTATACTGGTCTCCTGAACACTGAACAGATAGCCACCATTGCCGGCAAGACGCTGAGGCCGGCGGAAAACCCTTCAGATGACAATCTTGGTCTGACTGCGCGGAAATCGAAGTTTGGAGGAATTAGCAAGTATTTCACCACTTTCTATCATCCTACTAAGAATTATAAGCTCTTGGATGGCGCTCAAGCGTTCACCTTGAATGGGAGCAAGCAATTCTACCTTGTTGGCGATGGCAGCATCGTCCCTGCGAACTGCGCAGTGATTATTTTTGCCGATAAACCTGCGGTTTCCTTGACCGCCATCGACATCAGCAATCCACCTTCGCCCGTGGGTACAAATATCCTCCAGGGTGTGGGTGTTGCCACTGCGGCATCGACACTGGTAACAGGAACCCAGAAGGTGTACGTGATTAGTGGTTACAACAATAGCATCGGCTTGTATGAGTATACGGGCACAACCATTCCGGCTTATAAAGCATATATTGTTGAATAATTCGTTCGAAATGACAATGAAAAAATACATTATACTTTTTGCAGCCCTTGCGGGCGCGATGCTCTGGACAGGGTGCCAGAAAATGGAAGAAGACATTGTTAAGGACGAGCCCGTGGAAGAAGCTCCGCAGCTCTTTACCCTCACGGTGCAGGCCGTGAAGGACGTGGATACAAAGGCGCTGGAACTTGACGGAAGCACGCTCAATGCCTATTGGGTAGATGGAGAACAGGTTGCGGTGTATATTTCCAACACAAGAGCATTCCTTGGTATGCTCACCGTGGATGCCGACGACACTAATCGTACCGAAGCCACGCTATCCGGCACTCTGTCCAGTGTAGAGGGAGTGACCGAAGGCACACAACTATATCTTCTATTCCCCCGTACCGAATGGGACTACACCGGGCAGGATGGCTCTGCTCCTTCTGCGGACGGTACCCTTGCCAGACAGTACGACTATGCTTCATCAACGGTATATGTTTCTTCAATGGATAATGGAGTAATATCTACTGAAAAGGCATTTTTTTCCAATGAGCAGAAAATCTACCGCTTCGGCTTCAAAATAGGCGGATCGGGCGGCACAGCCGTCAGCGTAAAGGAGTTTACCGTTGATTCTGCATCCTCTTCCATAGTACGAAAGCGCGATTATTCAAGTAATAAACACACATTTGGCAGCCTCACGGTTAAAGTGTCCGGTGATGCCACCACGGACCTGCTTTATATGGCTATCAATAATGTTGATCTAGGCTCTGACCAGACCTATTCCTTCCACGTCATCGACGGCGGTAACGCTCTATATATCGGCAGCCAAAGTATTCCTTTTCAAACCAACTCCGACCTTCAGAATGCCAGCTTCATCAGCGCCAAGAACGTGAGCGTGAGCCAGGCTACCCTCACATCCGCTTCCGCCACCACCTCCGAAGTCTGGTAAACTGTTATGACGGTACGGGCGGCAACGGGCGCGGATATCGGCGCGATTATGGACGTTCTGGAGGCGGCCAAGGGGATAATGCGTGCGAGCGGCAACGATGGTCAGTGGGTGGACGGGTATCCGTCCCAGGAGGTGGTGCGCTCCGACATCGACCTGGGCCATGGCTATGTGGTTCTTGCCGATGACGGCTCTCCCGCAGGCTACTTCGCCTTCATTCCCTCGCCGGAGCCCACCTATGCCCGCATTTACGAAGGCCGATGGCTGGACGACACCCTCCCGTACCACGTGGTCCACCGCATCGGCAGTTACCCCCACGTGCACGGGGTGTTCCGTACCATTATGGACTGGTGTTTCGCGCAGGACGGCAACATCCGGATAGACACGCACCGCGACAACCACATCATGCAGCACTGCATCCTCCGCTACGGCTTCCGCTACTGCGGCATCATCTACCTCGCCTCCGGCTCCGAACGCCTTGCCTACCAGCTACTCTCCTCAGGCTCTAGCTGAGGCCCAGACGCGCTTCCACGACGTTCATCACGTAGTCTCCGGTCTTCTCGCATTCTGCGATAAGGTCGGACAGGACTGTTCCAAGCTCGTAGCTGTACACTTTGTCGTCCAGGTTGGAGATGTTCTGGTCTTTCAGGGAATCCCTGAGGGCATTGATGCGGTGTTCGATCTCGAAGGATGTCTCCACGCTGAAATCTGCCCTGTGGCCGCCCAGGACTCGGTTCATCTGCGAAAGAGCCTCATCCACGGTGGCATACATCTTCAGGATGCTGTCGTTGAGACTGTCTTTGAACCACACCTTGTGCGAGCGCTTGCGGCGCATGATGCGCGCAAGGTTGAAGCAACTGTCGCCGATGGACTCCATCTCCCCGATTTCGCGCATCATCAGAAGGATAGTCTGCTTGGTCTCGTCGGAAAGGTGGGCCTTGCCGATATCGCCCAGATACTTACCGATCTCGTTTTCCATCCGGTCGGAAATGTCTTCACCCTTCTTGATGCGCTCGAACAGCTTGTCGAATTCTTTCTCGTCCTGGGTGCTGTAGAGGTCCGTCACCAAGCCGAAGAGGCGCTGCATGCGCTCGCCAAAGGCCACAATCTCCTTCTGGGCCTGCAGTACGGAGAGTTCCGGGGTTTTCATGATACCGCCGCGGATGAACTTGAGGCTCACTTCGTCGTCCTCATCGGCCTTCCTGGGCTTGATGATGAAGCATACCAGTTTCTCTATCTGAGGGATGAACCAGATGAGAACCAGCGTGTTGATGACGTTGAAGAAGGTGTGGAACGTAGCCAGGGCGAAGGAAAGCTTGGTGGGATCCTGCTCCGTGGCGGTGGGATCCAGTCCCACTACCGCGCACACCATCCTCACGAAGGGGAAGAACAGGATGAGCACCCAGATAACGCCGAACACGTTGAACAGCAGGTGCGCCATAGCGGTGCGCCGGGCCTGGGTATTCGCGCTAAGGGCAGCCAGATTGGCGGTAACGGTTGTGCCGATATTCTCGCCCATAACCAGCGCGATGCCCTGGAAAATGGTTATCGCTCCGGTTGCGCAAAGAACCATGGTGATAGCCATCAGCGCCGCGGAGCTTTGCACGATGGCAGTGAGGATTGTGCCGATGAGGAGAAACAGCAGGATGGTTCCGTAATTGGTCTTGAAGCTGGAGAAGAAGGCCACTACTGCAGGCTTGCTGGCAAGGTCCATCTCCACCCCCGTAGCTTTAAGCATGCCCAGGGCGAACAGCAGGAAACTGAGTCCGAATAGGAAATCTCCGACATAGCGGTACTTGCCGGTCTGAATGAGAATTATGCCGATCAGGAATACCGGCCACACCATATTGGCGATGTTGAAGGAGAACCCGGCCGACATGATCCATGCGCTCATGGTGGTGCCGATATTGGCTCCCATAATAACTGATATAGCCTGAGCAAGGGTGAGCAGCGCCGCGTTCACGAACGACACGGTCATCACCGTAGTTGCGGCCGATGACTGAACGGCCACCGTGACCAGTGCTCCGGTTGCAACGCCGGACAGGCGGTTTGTGGTCATGGCACCCAGAAGGTGACGCAGCTGCGGGCCGGCCATCTTCTGCAGGGCCTCGCTCATCACTTTCATGCCGTATATCAGGAGGGCTATTGAGCCCAGGAGTTTCAGGACGATTAGCATAAGATTCAGGTGTTACCTTGCAAATTTAAGAAAAAAGTACGTATTACACGTAACGTTTGCCAGGGAAAAAACGCGGAACGCTTCGGCAATACTTGGCGTATTCCGGGTATTTGCCGCCGCTAATTTCCTCTGCCAGAGCGGAACTGCCCTGGAACAGCACAACAAGAAGAAGTGCGCCGATCAGGCTCCAGTTCGCTATTCCCATTCCGGCTCCGATGGAGAAAATGTAGAAGCATACCCATATCGCCTGCTCGGCAAAATAGTTGGGATGGCGGCTGTGGCCCCACAGACCCGTGGTGTTGAATCCCTTGTTGTACGGGGCGGGGAGGTCTTCGAGGGAGGCTCCATCGGCAAGTAGAGCATGCTTGCGGCTATGGAAGGCCCACTGCTGCTCATCGGCCACCGTTTCCCAGATGATGAAACCGAGCATCAGGGCTGCGGCGATGCCGTCCACCCAGCCGAACGGCGCGCTGGACTGCATTGCAACCAGAGCGGGGAAGGTGGTCATAAGAACCAGGGCATTCTGGTAGATGGAGATGAATCCAAGGTCGAACAGCGCCCATGCCCAGCGCTTGCGGAAAGCGGGGCCCGAACGTACGATGGCCCAGCGATAATCCTCCGTGCCTTCCCAGAACTTGAGTCTGTAGGCCCCCTTGCGGGCGAAGTTGAAGGTGAGACGGATGCCCCAAAGCGTGGCCAGGGATGCCATCACCACAAGGCGGGCACTCATGCCGCCTTTCGCGGCTATTACCCAGGTGTATGCTATGGGAAGCAGACTCCACAGTTTGTCCATCTGGGAATTGTTGCCTGTGGCTTCTCCAACGATGAAACAGAACGCGGCGCTGCCTCCGGCAATGATCAGGAGGATCTTAAGCGTTTCCAGCTGAGTTGCGTCCAGCGCGGGCCCCACGGTGAAATACAGCACGGGACAAACTATGATGGAGAGCGCGATGAGCGCAGCCATCAGGGGAATGTTCATCTTCATATGGTTAGCGGTTTAGGTGTGCAAAGATAATAACAAAATCCGTATATTTGCAATCGTGAAATTTGTGACGCTATGAAATTCTTAGGTAATCTCTTGTGGCTCCTTCTTGGGGGAATAATTATCGCCATTATCTATTTTGTGGTGGGGCTGCTTATGTGCGTAACCATCATCGGCATTCCTTTTGGGGTGCAGTTGTTCAAACTGGGCATTTATGCCCTGGGGCCTTTCGGGCACGAGCTTGTGGACGGGCCCGGGCAGCCGGGATGTCTGTCGATAGGGATGAACCTCCTGTGGATTCTTCTCGGATGGTGGGAGATTGCCGTCCTTCACGTCATTTTCGGCCTCCTGTGCTGCATTACCATCATCGGCATACCCTTCGGCAAGCAGCATTTCAAGATGGCCATCTCCTCGGTTTTCCCCTTCGGCAAACAGATTAAATAGCGATGAAACGAGCGCTGATTATATTATCCCTGATTCTTGCCGGCGGATGCAGCATGAAGGTGAGCAGGCCAATGCTCAAGTTCTTTCTTGCGGGTAGCAATGTAGTGCGTGTGGGGGCAACGTACGCGGATTCTTGCAGGAACATCCGGAGCGTTCCTTATGTGCAGGGCGGCACCGAAATGCAGGTTCTGGATATCTTTTATGCCGATGACGCCGTTCGCCGCAACGCCGTTCTCGTGGATATCCACGGCGGCTTCTACGTAGCGGGCCGGCGGGAGAACAACACCCCGTTCGCATCGGTCTTCCTCCGCGAGGGCTACGACGTGGTGCTGGTGGAATATCGGCACAACAACGGCTCCACCATAGACGTATCCCACGAGCTGGCGGATTGCGCATCGGCCCTTGACTATCTGGCCCGGAATGCGGATTCACTGGGGCTGAACCGCGACCGCATGTTCCTCACCGGAGATTCCGCCGGCGGGCACCTGGTGCTTTACATGGCGGAGGGCTCGGCGGACAAATCGCTCCCGGTGCATCCGGAGGAGTTCGTTCCCGCGGGCGTAATGCTCAACTGCCCGGCATACAATTACGGCAGCTACGGAAAGTCCGAGGGCTTCACCAAAGGCGCGCTGAAATACTATATCGGCCCCAGGTATGCCGATGACTCCTGGATGCAATCCATGTCGCCCCGAACCTATTTCAGCAGCTACACCGGGCCGCTCCTCGTGAGCACCTGCACCCGGGACTTCATCCGCGGCGAATCCCTCCTGGTGAAGGCCGATGCAGACTCGCTTGGCCGCGCGCTGACGTTCGTGGACATCGCCTCGGACGACCGCCGCGTGAGCCATGTGCACAACGTGATTGCGGTGAATCTTCCGGAGTCCCGTGAGGTGAACGACGCCATGCTTGAATTCATGGAGGGGCTGCTATGATGGATAGTGCCTTCAAGGTTAGCTCCATAATCACCACGCCTCCTCCAGAGTTTTCTACTGAACTCCAGCAGAAGGTGTACGAGCGGTT
This sequence comes from Bacteroidales bacterium, assembly GCA_016290725.1. Lineage (GTDB taxonomy): Bacteria > Bacteroidota > Bacteroidia > Bacteroidales > UBA932 > Cryptobacteroides. Next base: position 9,856 of record JAEEUZ010000019.1, read on the forward strand.
CGCTTCTCTTGGCATTCCGTTCGAGCGCGTGGATACGGATCCGGGAATCACCATGGAGGATTGCCTTAACATTTCCGCGCGAATCGGAGTGCGCATTGTGAAGACTATCTTCCTGTGCAACAGGCAGCAGACCCTCTTCTATTTATACGTTACTTCAGATGACAAGCCGTTCGTTACGCGCGATTTCTGCGCCGCTCTCGGCGGCATTCCACGCGTGTCGTTTGCATCGGCGGAAAAACTCTGGGAACTAACAGGCGTTCATGTTGGCGCCACCACAATCCTGAGCGCGATACTCCCGCAGGCCTCCTCCGTGAAGCTTGTGATGGACAGCGCCATCGCCACAGGCGAATGGTTCGCCTGCACCGACGGCACGCCCACCTGCTTTGTAAAACTCCGCACCCGCGACCTGCTGGATTGCTACCTCTCGCGCCCGGTCACGCTTATCTGATTATTTCATCACGAAGAGAAGATCGCCCCCGCCACAGATGTCTTCGTAGCGGAGGGTGGTGCCGCGTAGTTTCTCGCCGTTAAGGTATACTGCTTTCACGTACACGTGGTCCGGAGACCAGTTGCGGGTGCGAACCGTGAGCGTGCCGCCGTCGGAGAGGCGCACTGTAACGCCAGGGAGGCAGGGGGAGCCCAGCTGGTAGTCGTTGCTGCCGGGGCAGAGGGGATAGAAGCCGAGGCAGTTGAAGATGTACCACGCGCTCATCTGGCCGCAGTCGTCGTTGCCGGAGAGGGCATCGGGAGTGTTGCCGTAGAAGTTATCGGCCACATGGCGCACCCACTTTTGGCACTCGCGGGGCTTGCCAAGGAGATTATACAGGTACAGCACGTGGTGGCAGGGCTCGTTGCCGTGCCAGTATCCGCCGATGCGGCCCCAGATGTCGTGGGCCCCGGGGATATCGTCGCTCATCTGGATGAGGAACATATCGTCCAGACGCTTCAGGAGGAACTTCCGCCCGGCGATAGCCATATAGTCTTCGAACGCGTGCGGCACCGACCAGGTGTACTGCAGTGTGAACCCTTCGGTGATGTCGCCCCAGCCGTTGTCCGAGCCAGGGCCCTCGTAGGCGATGTCGGAGAACGGGGTGCGCCAGGAGCCCTGGGAATCCCGCCCGCGCATATAAAATGTCTCCGGGTCGATGAGGTTCCGGTAGTTAAAGCTCCGCTGGAGGAAAAACTCGTAATCCTCCTCGTGGCCAAGGAGTTTGGCCGCCTGCGCAATGCACCAGTCGTCATACGCGTACTCCAGCGTTTTGGACACGGATTCCTTCTCCTTGTCGAAGGGAACGTAGCCAAGGGCGGTGTACTCCGGAAGGCAGTCGTAATGCGGGTTGGTGGCGGTGGTTTTCATCGCCTCGTAGGCCCTCTCGTAATCGAAGCCCGTGACGCCCTTCATCATCATATCGGCCAGAACCGACACGGCGTGATAGCCGATCATGCACCAGGTTTCCCCGCCGTAGAACGACCAGATGGGGAGCATGTGCTCGGCCGATTTGTCGTAGTGCTGTAGCATGGAATTCGCCAGATCCGCCTGCAGGGGTTTGTTCACCAGGTTCAGCAGGGGATGGAAGGCCCTGTAGGTGTCCCAGAGCGAGAATGTGGTGTAGTTGGTGAATCCGGAAGCCTGGCCGATGGTGCCGTCGTGCTCGCGGAACTTCCCGTCCACGTCCTGGAACAGGAATGGGTGCAGGGCAGTGCGGTACACGCTGGTGTAGAACGTTTCGCGCTGCTCTTTCGTGCAAGTGGGGTCCAGCCGGTATCGGCCCAATTCCTCTTCCCAGAGTTTTTCCGCTTCGGCGCGAACCGTCTCGAAGTCCTTGCCATCAAGTTCGGAGAGGTTCTTCAGCGCGCCCTCGGTGCCGGTGGCGGAGACGGCCACCTTCACGTCAATCACGCTCCCCTCGAACCGGAGCGTCGCTTTCAAATCGGCCCCCCAGGCCTCCAGGCTGCTGCGGAAACGGTTTGTGTTGTAGATTACGGGCTTGCCGTCCTTGTAGATTGTGAGGCTGTTGATTGGCTCCGAAAACCGCGCGGCGAAGAACACCTGCCGGTTCGGATTCCAGCCATTCACTAGCTTGCTGCCCACGATGGTGTACTCATCCACCTGCCTCACCGACGCCCATACGCATTTCCAACGGAGTGTATGTTTCAGGTCGATGGTGAGTGCCGCTTCTCCGGAGTATGTGAAACGCATGATTCCGCTCCTTGCCGATGCCGTCATCTCGGACTTCACACCTTTGAAATCCAGGCTGTAGTAGCCCGGGGTTGCGTGCTCCGCGTCGTGGTTCAGGGGGACATCGGCCGTGTCGATATCTCCGGGAACGAACATGAAGTCCCCGAGGTCAGGGATGCCCGTTCCGCTAAGATGCGTGAGGCTGAAGCCCATCACCGTGGGCTTCGTGTACTTGTACCCGGCGGCCACGTCGTAGTCATAATCGTCCGTATCCGGGCTTATCTGGATGCCCCCGAACGGCACCTGCGCCCCGGGATACACATTCCCGAACCCGGCCGTGCCCACAAAAGGATTGACGTATTGCGTGAGATCCTGGGCTTGTGCTCCCATCCAGCACAACAGCCCGGCAAGTATTAATAAGCGTTTCATACACACAAATATAGAAAAATATCGCTACATTTGCCATCGAAATGACTCTCAGACAATACATCGAGACGGAAATCATTCCGCAGTACGCCGGGTTCGACAAGGCGCACCGGGAGGACCACGCACGGGCCGTGATTCAGCGGGCCCTGGCGATGGGGGAGAAATACGAGATCGACCCCGATATGCTCTACACCGCGGCGGCCTGTCACGACCTGGGCCTCGCCGTGGACCGCAAGACGCACCACTTGGAGAGCGGTCGGATAATTCGTGCCGATAAGCGCCTGCTGCAGTGGTTTACCCCGGAGCAGATTGAAACCATCGCCCAGGCCGCGGAGGACCATCGTGCATCGGCCACCACACCCCCGCGCAGCATCTACGGAGCCCTGGTGGCCGAGGCCGACAGGATGATCGTCCCGGAAACCATCATCCGCCGAACCGTCCAGTTCGGCCTGTCCCACTACCCGTCGCTGGACAAGGAAGGCCACTGGCAGCGTACCCTGGAGCACCTTCACGAAAAATACGATGAAGGCGGCTACCTCCACCTCCTCATCCCCGGCTCTCCCAACGAAGAGCCCCTCCGCCAGCTCCGCGCCATCATCCACGACACCCCCCGCCTCCGCCGCATCTTCGATGCCGTCTTCGCCTCAGAGACCTCTGGCACCTGAACCCCGTTTTTCCCCGTCAAAACCCCTGGCGCCTAACCCGCTGACACTCAATGGCTTCCTTGTTAAGAGGTGCAAATTTTTTTGCACCCCTTAACCCGTAACTCGCTATATCACAGCCGCTTATCCGCCAGGCGGACACATTACTCTATGCGAGATACATAAAAGTGCCGTTTCGTGTGTCTCGCGGACACCTTTTGCCGTGGCTGGCGCCCGAGCCCTGAGAAATCCCGTGAAATGCAAGTGGTTGAGCTACTGCTGATTAAGCAAATCGTCTCCGGCGATTTGCCGGAGACGATTTATGCTACTCATTGATTTATAATGAATTACATTTCACGCCGCATTAGTCGCCTTCGGGAGCGTAGAAGGAAATTCGGAGCATAGTCACGTAGAGTGGCCCGCCGCTTTCGATGCGGAAGCCGTTGTAGTAGCCCGTAGAGAAGTCGTAGTCGTAGTATTTCTCGGAATTGGACCAGTAACCAGCCTCGGGTTGAGCTATGACGGTGGCGTTTCCATCGGGGGCTATACCATAAACTGTAGCGGTATTCTCCTTTGTATTGGACATCTTCAGCGTCAGATGGTCTATCTCTCCCTGATGCTGCAAAGAGCTTACCGTGCAGGTGGAAAGCGTCCAGGGCAAACTGTCGTTGTCATAGTAAAGATATCCCCAGTTGGTTTTGAGGTTGCTCACGTTGAAGTACCAGGGTAAGTATTCCTCACCGTCCTCGGTCACTTTCCAGATGCTACCCATACTCTTATCCAGGTGAGTGGAGCCGTAATATGAATCCACGTTCGGCCAGTCTATGTACCGGGATATGCCGATGTACATTTTCTTCTGGGCATAACCGAAGTCAATGAGGCCGCTGGAAGCGTCAGGGATGGCCTTGACATAAAGATTATACTGGGCAGCCTCCAGGCCTGAAGGCACTTCCGCATAGTACATTCCGTCCAGTTCACCTGTGCCGGCTACGGGAGTCAAAGCCACTTTATCGTAATAGACATATTCATTTTTTACGTCGTCCCAATAATCTCCGTACCTCTGGTAATAGCACTCATATCCGGCAGCGTGGGCATCGGCAGGCCATATTGCCGTGAATCCAGTGCGGGGCTTGGGGGAGATGTACATGATTGGTCCGGGGAGGCCGACAACGGCCGGTTTCATATCCACGGAGAACATCGTAAGACCGCCGTCTTTGAAAGTGAGGCTGCGACCAAGCGAGGAAAGGTCCACTAACTTGGAATACTGAAGTTCGCTTCCGCCGCGGTCAATGGTGCAAAAAATGCCGAACCAGTCGTCGCACGTGCCGGGAAGCACGCGGAGATACATTACGGCTTCGCCGTTGGCATCGGCAACTATCGGCCTGGAAGGATCTGAGCTGTTGAATTTCACATGATAGCAATCATCCAGCGACCCTTCAAGGTACTGGGGAATTTCATAGCGGTATATCCCGGTTTCCGGATTATACGACACAATCTCTTCAAGCCGGACAACAGCCATCAGATGGTCGCCGGTGTACCATGTGCCGGACTTAACAACATCACCTTCCTGCAGCCCTTTAAACGTAATCTTCACCACAGTTCCAAGGCGTGCAAAGTTGAAGGAAATGTTCGAAGGCCGTGCGCTATACTCGGCATAGCGGGAAACCAGCATATCGTCGGCCGTGCTGTAACCGCCGGCGTATACTTCCTGGTCGGGGTCGATCAACAGCGGAAGACTGTCGCCGCTCATATAATAAGGATTGTAGGAACAGGCCAGGTACTTGTACGTAAAGGTATAAGTGGCCAGTTCTTCCGAGGTGAGCGTGCTCTCCCAGTAATACGGCTCGAATGTGGCCGTGAAAGTTGCGGTCTCGCCGCCTGCGGCAAGGGGATCCGTAGCCACAAAATCAGAAGCGCTATCAATGTCGTAAAGGTTGGGATCGCTGGAAACTCCAGTCACAAACTCCTTCACGTACAGTACATCGCCGGCTTCCCAGGCGCCTTTGAAGTGGCCATCAGAGTCCTGGGAAATGATGGTCTTGGTTACATCGCCCAGGCTGGCCTGGATAGTAACTGTATGGGGAGCGGCGGAAGAACCTGCATTCTCCTCAATCTTCTTGCAAGATGCCAAGCCCGCGAGCGCAATGGCTGCAATAACTACAATCTTTTTCATCAGAAATCTCCTCCATTGACTATGTTCTCGTCTTCAATACTACCCGAGGAGTTGCCAGAGCCGAACTTCATCTGGTTGCTCAGGCAGATGAACGCCTCCATCCGGACATCCAGTACCGATGCCTCCGGGCGCTGATAATTTTTCCTTTCTACCATAACTGAATTTTTAACGATGCAAATTTCGGAAAAGCCTCTCACTTGGGATTACTCATTTTTAAGTAATTTGCGGCCTATCCCTTACCTAAAACGGACATTTTTTACACTTTTCGGCCGTTTTAGTTAACTTTGCATTATGAGAAGGACGATTCTTTACATATCCCTTTTGCTTGTTACGGCCTGCGGTGGAAACCGCGGCGGCAGCGATAACCAGGCCCTGATAGAAGCCGCATCGGCCGATGTCTCATCCCAGCGCTTCGACGAGGCGATGGAAAAGGCCCTCCAGGCCCTGGAACTGGCCGATGACAACCCGCTCCTTAGGGTCCGCGCCCTCTCCTGCATCACCGGCATCGATATAATGACCAGCCGGGACGCCGATGCCTGGGCCAAGGCCGATGAAGCCGAATCCATCGCCCGTGCCAATGGTTTCAAGGAGGAACTCTCCGGAATTCTCATATCCAAAGCCAAGCTCTGCTCCTACGCGGAAATCTCCCCGGAAACCGGCCGCAACGACGAAGGGCTGGCCTATGCCACCGAGGCCCTCTCACTTGCCCAGGAGGCCGATGCCGTGGAACAGGAATGCGAAGCCTGCTACGTCATCGCATCCCTGTATATCAACAAGAACCGCTGGAACGACCCCATCGACCCGGAACTATACCGCCTGGCAGGGGAGTACCTGGACAAAGGTCAGGCACTTGCCGATACTTACGACATTCCGCGCCTCAGGCGCAACGGCATCCTCTTCCGCTCCCGCTGGTTCCAGCAGGGAAACCGCAACGACGAGGCCATCAAATACTTCGAGCAGGTGCTCGCCACCCTGCGGGAAGGGGACTATCTCACGGCATCGGCCCTTGAAGACCGCCTGGTGCGGCTCTACACCCGCACCGGGCAGTATCAGAAGGCCCTGGACACCCACGACAGCTATGTGCTCCACACCCAGAAGTACATCCAGCAGAAGCAGGACGAAACTCTCCAGGAAATGGAAACCCGCTTCGAGGTGCAGGCCAAGGAACGTGCCCTGGAGCGCAGCCGGTACAGGATTTCGGTGCTGGTGCTGGCCCTGATGCTGGCCGTCGCGGTTATAGTTTTCATCGGCATGCACATGCGTAAACTCCGCCGCCGCAGCGCCGAACTCCAGCGCATCAGCGACTCCCGCGAGCAGATTATCGAATTCCTGTCCAAAGACCTCAAAAACCCGGCGAACGCAATTGCCGGTGACATTGCCGCGCTTTCCTCCCAGGCCGCAACGCTGTCTCCCGGGGAAATTCGCACCAAATGCCAGGAACTGGCGAGTGTAGCCGAGGAAATGAATGCCGATGTAGCCCGCTACGTGGGCGACATCCTCGTGGAGCGGAGCCGCAAGATTGCCGATATCGGCCTTTCTCCCCGCGAAATCCAAATCATCCGCCTCAGCGCCGAAGGCCTCACCGCCGCCCAGATTGCCGAGCGCACCTGCCTCAGCGTGCACACCGTGAACACCCACCGCCGCCGCATCTACGGCAAAATGGACGTCCGCAACGTGGCCGACCTCATCCACAAGGCCACCGAGATGGGAATCCTGTAACTTAAGGGCTTGGAGCTTTTGCCCGTAAAATGCAAGTGGTTGAGTGATAGCTGATTATGTAAATCGTCTCCGGCGTTTTGCCAGAGACGATTTATGCTATCTGCTGATTTACAGTGAGTTGTATTTCACACCCATACGAAATATTTTGCAAAAACGCCGTGGAAGAATCTTGGAACTAACAGGTATGAAAACCAGGTTTATAGTTTTAGCCGCAGTATCACTGTTGTGTTTTGACAATCAAAATAATATGCTAAATTTGCGACCGTACTCCATAATTTCATAGAAAAATTTGGAGTATACTCAAGAAATTCTGACGCCATATGATAAAGTATATGTTCCTCCTTTCCCTCCTGGGCCTTTTCGCCTGCGGAAACAGCTTTACAAACCTCAGTGTCGATGAATTCGAAAGCAGCACCGGCAACATGGCCCTGATCGATGTGCGCACGGCGGAAGAGTATGCCGATGGCCACCTCCGGAACGCCTCCAACGTGGATTGGTATGCCGATGACTTCCTGTCGCAGATTCAGTCGGCCTATCCCTCCCAGACGCCCCTGGCCATCTATTGCCGGAGCGGAAGGCGCAGTGCCGATGCGGCCAAAAAGCTCGCCAAAGCAGGCTATACGGTGTATAACCTTCTCGGCGGCTATCTGGCCTGGACGGAAGCCGGCAAGCCGACGACAACCTACGAGGTTGAGACATTTTTTACCGATAGCGGCAAGCCGGTGAGCATCACCCTCATCAAGCACGGCTCGCTGGCGATATACTTTAACGGAGAGTACATTCAGGTGGATCCCGTTGGCGGCTATGGCAAACCCACGGATTATGCCGCGGAGTTCCCCAAGGCCAAGGTTATTTTAGTCACCCACGAGCACGGCGACCACTTCGACAAGGACGCTATCGCTGCTCTCACGGAGGAGGGGAGTACCACCCTCATCACCAACGCCCGCTGCGCCGAAATGCTGGGCTACGGCACCGTGATGGCCAATGGCGATAAGGGAACGATTTTGGCCGATGTCGCCATCGACGCCGTCCCCGCCTACAACTACACCGAAGGCCACACCCAGTTCCACCCCAAAGGCCGCGACAACGGCTTCGTGCTAACGATTGACGGCCTGCGCATCTACATTGCGGGAGACACCGAAGACATCCCCGAGATGGCCCAGCTTCACGACATCGACATAGCCTTCCTCCCCGTGAACCAGCCCTACACGATGACGGTGGACCAGTGCGTGAACGCCGCCCGCGTCATCGGCCCGAAAGTCCTCATCCCGTACCACTTCTCGGCCACGGACCTATCAGCCCTCCCGGCCCAGCTCCCCGGCATCACCGTTCTCCTCCGCCAGATGCAGTAGAGATTAGTTCACCAGGCGCACGGGCAGGCGGTCTTGGGGAAGATGTGATTTCAGGGGCTTGATCTTCCCCATAACTCAACGTCTGGCCAGTACTTTTGGAGAAGGTCCCGGGTGTAAAATCACATCTTCTCCAAATGGTGATGTATCTGCCCCGTGTTGATGGAATAAATTTGCAGAATCAGAAATAATCATTACCTTTCCAAAAGAAATTAAGCGATTCTACGGATTCGTGCTGCGGGGGGAGTTAATACTCCCTACCGCTTTTTTTTGAATATTTTCCGTACGCTTCCTTTCTCATATACATATACTTCCTCTATATCCCCACGAAAGTTCCTGTCGGCAAATACTAACATGCACTTTGCCGGATATCCAAAGAGATTACCGCTAAATGGCGATTCTTTGGATATCCGGCAAGGTTTTCCGCCAACTTGCCGATTTTTGTTGCCAGATATCCACGCAGACCTCAGTCAAATGCGGTTTTTCTGGATATCCGGCAAAAAGAGTCTAATTCACCAGGCGCACGGGCAGGCGGTCGAACTCGATGGGATGGTGCGAGAAGCCGATAGTCCCGCCTACGGTGTCCATCCCTATCCATGTGCCGATGAGCGAGTAGTACAGCGTGGAGCCATTGTCCACATAGAAGGTGGAACTCCAGTAATGGGCCTGCTCGCCCACATTACTGTAGCCCGTGCTGGGATAGTTGTACTGATACCCCGCGCAGGGGATGAATATGGAGTTGCCGTTTGTCTTGCTGGTGAATAGCAAGCCGTTCATTCCATTCACCGCCGTATTCTTCTTCCGGCAGCCAAGGTAGAACTCTTCCCATTCGGCCTTGGTGGGAAGCCGCAACGTGGTCACGCCGCCCTGCGACAGGTTCCCGCTTAGCGTTGCATTGCTGAGCTGGCAGTAATCTCCCACCTCCCAGGAGGCCGAAGCCCCCAGGTTCATGCTTGCCCATTTCACCGAGAAACCCATATCCACCAGCACGAAATCCCTGGTGTTGGAATAGTCCGTCCCTTCCGACGTCTTGCCGCCATTGCCATTGTCGTTATCGGCCTCGTTGCCACCCTCCTTCCCGCAGGCAACCGCCATCAGGATGGCCGATATCGCCATAAAATAAACTAATCGTTTCATAACCAGTGTATTTTTCGCAAACATAGTCAATAAAAATGATAATATTGTAGCGGATTTCGCCACGCCCCTGAAGGTCGAGGCAAGGCCCAGCAGGCCGCATTCAACATGCTGTTCTAGATTCCCGCTCCGTCGGAGAACTGCTCTTCCGCCCGGCCCTGCAGAACACGGGAGTCGGGAGGAACGGAATGGGTGAGCCACACGTTACCGCCGATAATCGTTCCTTTCCCGATAGTGACCCTTCCAAGAATGGAGGTGTTGGAATATACCGTAACCCCGTCTTCCAGGATGGGGTGGCGGGGGAGATTCAGCGGCCTGCCGTCCTCACCGTAGCTGAAGCTCTTGGCTCCAAGGGTAACGCCCTGATACAGAGTGACATTATTGCCGATAATCGCAGTCTCTCCGATAACCACCCCGGTTCCGTGGTCTATGGCAAAGCCTTCCCCGATGGTGGCTCCGGGATGGATGTCTATCCCCGTTGCGTTGTGGGCATATTCCGTGAGCATCCTGGGGATGATGGGAACGTCCATAAGGAGCAGCTCGTGCGCCGTGCGGTAGTACAGCATGGCCGTAACGGCTGGGTAGCAGTAGATGATTTCCTTCTCGCTCTTCACCGCAGGGTCGTTGTGGGCAAGGGCCTTTACGTCGGTGTCCAGCAGGCGCTTGATTTCGGGGATGCGGCCCATGAAGTCATCGGCAATCGGGGCCGATGTCACCTTGCGAAGGTTGGCGTGAATAATGGCCAGTGAGGCCTCCTCCTTCGCGTCGCTGTAAAGGGGGAATACAACGTCTTTCATTGCGGCCATCAGCTTTTTCAGATGGTCTATGGTGCGGCTGAGAGAAAGGCTCATTACTGGAAAAGACTTGTGGAAAGGTAGCGCTCGCCTGTATCAGGAAGAAGGGCTACGATGATTTTGCCTTCGTTTTCCGGGAGGCGGCTGAGCTTCAGCGCGGCGGAGAAGGCAGCCCCGGATGATATGCCCACCAGAAGGCCTTCTTTCGCGGCAAGGAGGCGTGCGCCGCTGAAGGCGTCTTCGTCGCTCACGGGAAGAATCTCATCCACAACCGAAGCGTCGTAGGTTGCCGGGACGAATCCCGCGCCTATGCCCTGAATCTTGTGCTTCCCCGCAACTCCTGTGGACAGCACTGCCGATGACGCCGGCTCCACGGCAACGATCTTCACGGCCGGGTTGTGCTTTTTCAGGGCCTTTCCGGTGCCGCTCACAGTGCCGCCGGTGCCTGCGCCCGCGACGAAAATATCCACTTTACCCTCCGTATCGGCCCAGATTTCCTCTCCCGTCGTGCGCTCGTGGGCGGCGGGATTGGCCGGGTTCACGAACTGGCCCAGGATAACCGCCCCCGGGGTGGAATCCCTGAGGGCTTCCGCCCTGGCTATTGCGCCCTTCATGCCCTCTGCCCCCGGTGTGAGCACCAGAGTGGCCCCGAGGGCCTTGAGAAGGCTGCGGCGCTCCTGGCTCATCGTCTCCGGCATGGTGAGGACCACCTTATAGCCTTTGGACGTGCCAACCCAGGCGAGGCCCACGCCGGTGTTGCCGCTGGTGGGCTCTATGATGGTGGCCCCGGGCTTGAGGATGCCGCGCTGCTCCGCGTCTTCTATCATGGCAAGGGCGATACGGTCCTTAACCGAGCCGCCCGGATTGAAATATTCTAGCTTCAGAAGCAGCGTTGCTTTCTGGCCTTCGTAGCCGGAAACCTCCAGCAGGGGAGTGCGGCCTATGAGCTGTGTGAGCGAATTGTAAATCATGGTTTATTCACGGACGAAAGGCTTGAGGCCCTTGGCGGCATCGGCAGCGGTGATGCGCTTGCCGCCGTTGTCCAGGTCGATGAGGATATAGCGGTCGTGGCCCATTCCCAGCTCCTTCATGTAGGAGAGCTGTCGAAGGCCGTGGCGGGATTCGATGCGCTCCACAAGGTCGTGGTGCTCATCGGCAGTCATGGCATAGACGATGTCCACGCAGGCCTGGTCCACGGCAAGGATGTCGGTGGAGGAGAGGATTCCCACGTTGGGAGTTACCACAGGGGCAGCCATTACTCCCTCGCAGTCGCAGGAAACCGACATGTTGCGCATGACGTTCACGTATGTGACGTGGGGGCCGAAATAGTCTATGGTGGCCTTGGTGCTCTCCGTCATCCTTTCCATGAATTCCTCCTCCGCGATGTCCCACTGGTTGGGCTGCCCGGGGGTGGTGTGGATCCAGGCCTTGCCGATGCGGCCATCGGCACACCCGATTCCGATATTCTTGTTGGAGCCGCCGAATCCGCCCTGGGTGTGGCCTTTGAAGTGGGTGAGCGCAACCATTGAGTCGTAATTCGTAAGGTGGCTGCCAACCGCCATCCGGCTGAACCATTTGCCGCCTTTCACCGGAAGGGTAAGGGTATCTTCCTCGTCAAGGATGTCCACCGGGCAGAACGTCCATCCGTTTACCTGCAGGGTTTGCCGATGCTGATCCGTCGTGTAGCGGTCTCCCTGGTAATAGGTGTTGGTCTCGATGATGCTGGCTTCCGGCAGGTCCTTTTTTAGGAGCGCTTCCACCCACTCGTGCGGGATGATGTTGGGGCCGTTCTTTTCCCCGGTGTGCAGTTTCACGCCCACCTTGCCTGTTATTTCGCCGTTCACCTTTTCGTATGCGGCAATGAGCCCTTCGGCCGACAGGTTGCGGGTGAAGTACACCACGGCCTCTTCGCCTTCGCGCTGGTCGTAGGGAACGTATTTGTTGCCGTCATTTACGCTGGAATTGTTTGTTGTGCCGCAGGAGAAGGTGGTCAGTAGTGCGGCAAGAAGAAATATGCTGGGAAGTCTTTTCATAAGGGCGTTTGTTCTTTTAACTTCGCAATATACGAATTATTTGCGAAAGTGTTGCAAAGTGCCCGCGCCCTGCACCCCGCCCGCCGGCCGCCCTACCTCCTCGCCCCGGGTCCCCAGCCGGATATCCACCTGCAGCGCCCTAGAAGGCCGATTCCGTGGATATCCGGCACCCAAACCGCCCAAAACCCGCCAACCCCCGTCCGGATATCCACCCGCAGCGCCCTAGAAGGCCGATTCCGTGGATATCCGGCTGCCCGGACCGCCAGACGCCGCTCTGAAGTGGTGCGCCTGGTGGTGGAATTTATCGGCCGGAACAATACGTAGTTAAGCGAAAATCTGTATATTTGCATAAAACCTGGCAGTCAAACCACAATAAGCTATTAGTCATGAAAAAAGTACTTCTTTTCATTGCAGC
>JAEEUZ010000020.1 GCA_016290725.1 Bacteroidales bacterium
AAGGCCCTTTCCAAGAGTGGAAATGGATGCCGGAAGCAGCACCAGATTAAGCCCCAGACTGAATCCCTTGCGGTTTTTGAACACCAGGCGGTACCGGGGCTCCGAGGAAAACGACACCGGCATCTCATAATACCCGTCCCTATCCGTATAGGCCGATGCGAACTTCACGAAACTGTTGCACACAACCGTAACCTCCGCAACGCCGAAGGGCTTACCCTCATTAAGGTCCGGATCCACCACGGTAATCCGCCCGGACGGGCAGGCCGCAGAAGAGCCCTTGGTTGAGGGGCGCCAAAGCGACTCATTCCCGGTTATGCGGTACGCCTCCCGCTCCACAGCCTGCCAGTCCACATCGGACAATCCCGCACGCGTAAAGGCATCGTGCTCGGAGATATAGCATTTGTCTATGAGTTCACACTTCAGCCCTTCCGGAACGGAGTAATCGCTTGGCACCACAACGTACTGCCATGTGATTTCCCCTTCGGGAACGGACGGGTCGTGATAATAATCCCCTTCCCGGACGATACGGTAATCCAGAGGATGGTCCGCCATGGCCGGGACCGAACTCTCCAGCAGACGGTACTGCTCTTCCGTCTGAGGCAGGAACCTCAGATACAGGTCCGTCGGCTGGATTTCCACACGGCCTTTGGTTGGATACAGATTCTCCAGCGCCTTGGTTATATTGTCCACCGAATAGGGGTCCTCCAGCCTTTCACCAAGTTCTATCATTCCGTGATATACGGTATTATCGTCTCCGGAAACGGAAGGCACGTCCACCCTCTCGCAGGAGATCAAAGCCAGGAGCGCACAGGCAAGCAGATAACGAGTTTTCATAAGCGGTTCCTTTTATAGTCCTGTGCAAAGCTGGCAATACTTATCCGTGTTCCAATGCTTTTACACGGATAATTTCAAAAACGGCCTCACAGGCTCCCAGGAGCCACTTTTTTCAAAACCTTATTTGCAAAAAAGCGCAAAAAAGCGGGCTTTTTACGTCAAAACAAAAGAAAACCGGCCCCCAACGTGCGTGGAGACCGGTTTTTCAAAAAAAACATGGAAACGGAAAAGGAGCTAGAAGTAGCTAACGGTTTTCTGTTCCACCGCGCTGAGAAGCTGATTGGCAAGGCGGCTCACACCGAAACGGAAGAGGTCCTTATTCAGCCACTCCGGGCCAAGAATAGAAGATACTATGGAATAGTAGCACACGGCATCCATTGCGGAAGAAATGCCGCCTGCAGCCTTGAAGCCCACTTTTACGCCTGTGGTTTCGTAGTACTTCTTGATGCACTCGCACATCACGTACGCGGCCACGGGAGTGGCATTCACCTCTACCTTGCCGGTGGAAGTCTTTATGAAATCGGCCCCGTTCTCCATCGCAAGGAAGGAAGCGTTGGCAATTGCCTCGTGGCTCACCAGAAGACCGGTTTCCAGAATAACCTTCAGCACCACTTTGCGGCCCAGTTCTGCGGCCACCTTGTCGATGAGAAGACGGCTTTCCTTGATTTCCAGCCCTGCGGTGTAGTAATCTCCTGCGAGGAAGGTGTTAAGGGCCAGGACGATGTCGATTTCATCGGCCCCGCCGCGAACCGCCATTTCAATCTCGTGAAGTTTCACCTCCAGGAAACTCTGCGATGTGGGGAAGCATCCGGCAACGGTGGTAACATGAACACCCGTGCCTTCCAGCGCCTGCTTCACCACCGGGGCGAAGTTGGGATAAACGCATACCGATGCGGGAAGCGGCCAATCCGGATAGTCCTTCTTGAAGGCGGGAACCTTTCCGGCAAGCTTTTTCACGCTTTCCACGGTGTCCTTGGTGCTCAGTGTGGTGAGGTCCATGATGGAGAAGCAGTCCTTGAGGACTTTCTCCGAAACAACTTCTTCCAGATTCTTGGCAAGGAGGTTAAGATGCTTGGCGATAGCCTCTTTGTCGGGGGTGTAGTTGTACTTGGTAAATAGTTCTTCCATAGTGTTATCCTTTTATTTGTATATTATATCCTTCGCCGATGAGAGGCTGCACCAGGGCGCGCATTTCCTCCGGAGTGTATTTCTCCAACCCGGCCATTGGAACCGGCCTGTCGATGGTGTATACCATAACCTCCCTGGGCCGGAGAACCCTCACGATATCCATCCACTCCGCCACCCAGTCCCCGCTGCGGAAAGCGGGAGCCTTGAGGAACATTGTCTGAAGCACAAAATTCCCCTCGAAACGTTTCATATCCTCTACAACCTGTGACACCTCATACTCCCCTGCCGGGTTGTTGATCATACGCGCAAGTTCAGTACGCGGCGCATCCAGCTTCAAAATAGGATTGTCCACCTTGCGAAGGGCCGCAAAAACATCGTCCCTCCATATCTTCGTGGCGTTGGTAAGAACCGACACCACCGCTCCCGGGTAATACTTGTCGCGTAGCGCCAGGGTATCGTCCACAATCTGTGCAAAATGCGGGTTCAGAGTGGGTTCGCCGTCGCCGGAGAAGGTTATCGAGTCGATGGGAGTGCCGGCTGCAAGGCATTCGGAAAGCTTGCTTTCCAGGGCCCCACGCACATCATCGGCCTTGGGGATAACCCTGTCCGAAAGGCCGTCGCGGTTCCAGCCGCATTCGCAGTAGATGCAGTCGAAGTTGCACAGCTTTCCTTCCCGGGGAAGAAGATTAATTCCCAGGGACGAACCAAGCCTCCGCGAAAAGATGGGGCCGAATACCGTATCCTCTCTTAACATATTCTTCGTGAAGAGCTCTTTCTGCTAAGCCGGCCAGCCACAAGCCCGTCTATAAGCACCAGACCGGGACGTTTTCCGGGTTCTATCGTGCCGATGACGTTATCCTTTCCCAGGAACCGTGCTCCGCCCAGGCAGGCCCATTCCAGCAGTTCGCCAAGCGTTAACTCCGGGAAATGCTCCTGCAGGCAGCACATTTCTCCCACCATGGACAGTTCGTCGTTCGATGACAGGGAATCCGTGCCGATGCAAATGTTCAGCCCCTCGGAGCGCATCATAGGAACCGGGGGCAACGTGTTGTGTATAAATATATTGGACAGCGGGCACAGCGCAATATATGGATGCTCCATCACGGCCTTTACAAGCCTTGCGCCTGCAACTGTCATACTGCATTCATGAACCAGGAGGATATTCTCCGGGAATGGTGCGGGATGCACTTCCAGAAGCCTGTCAACGAAGTACTCCAGCGAAGACTGACCGGTTACAGGAGGCGTGGACATCCCAGCCTTCACTCTGTTCTCCCACATGGGACCGCTTCCGCGGCCGATCATCTCCTCCTCCTGCTCAGATTCCTCGCTGTGATAAGACAGGAAACCGGACTGCAGCCCCGCGGCGCTGGCGGCTTTCACCAGCTGCGGGCTCATCGTGTAGCATGCGTGGGGCGTTGGAGCGGCATCAAGGCCGTAACTGCGGGCCTGGGCCTGCAGGCGCGTAACGGACTCCATCACCGCGTCGCAGTCCTCCGGTTCAGTTCCGAACACCTCAAGGAAGGTGCGCGTGTACATGGGGCTGGCCTTTTTCAGCGGGAAGGTATCGGCACAATTGGAAATATCGGCCATGGCCTGGACGCCCTGGTTCCAGAGACTGTCCATCGCCGCGGAGATATCCGCCATCTTTTCCTGCGGAGTCTTGAAATCCCGGAGCTCGTTTATCTGGTCGATGAAACCGGCCATTCCGGTGCCCTTGCGGAACATGCCCTTGAGATAAGACAGTTCCACGTGGCAATGGGCATTCACGAAACCGGGGACGATGGCGCCGTCAAGGAATACCTTTTCTTTTGAAATGTCCGGGCATACGCCCACAGACAGGATTACGCCGTCATCGGCATACTCCACGAACCCGTTCAGGATAGGAGTGCGGGAGTTAACCGTGTACACGTATTTGGCGGCAATCCTATTCATCTTCATCGGCAATAAAACGATACTCCTTAGTGAGAGAATCCTTCGCAAACTTTATGTTTCCGAGATGAAGGCTGTCCGGGCAAATGATGCCAAGCACCGAATCCGCAGGCATAAAATCACGGGCGGTGTATTTGAGCCTCCAATCCCTCTTGAGGATTTCCCTGTCCACGCGGGCCTTCTCCTTTTCCATCTTTCGGCCCACGTCGCGGAACACGCGGGAGAAGCGTTCCGGATCGCGGAGATAGTGCCGTACGCTGTACAGATAGTCGTCCGTGGTGTAGCCGTGGTCTTCGAAGATACCCTCATACACAAGCAGCGTATCCGGGATGGCGGTTATGCGCCTTTCCCCTTTGAGCTGCTGGTCGCGGACAAGCATCTCGAATACGATATCCGTTAGTTCCTTGCGGGGAATGAGTTTCTCCTTATGGCAGGAGACAAAACAAACCACGACAAGCAGAAGGACGATATGAAGGGGCCTTATGCGCATTACCTCAACACTGCTCCGAATTCATTCTTGAAGCCGTCCAGCACCCTCTGCAATGTGTTTTCCACTTCGATATCGGTGAGAGTGCGTTCCGGATCCTGAAGCACGAAGCCAAGGGCATACTGCTTCTTGCCTGCGGGGATCTTGTCCCCACGGTAAACGTCGAACAGCGACACGCTGCGGATGAGCTTCTTTCCGCTGCGAAGGGCCGACTTGCGGAGCTCCGCATAGCTCACGCCTTCGTCCAGAAGAAGGGCCAGGTCTCTGCGAACCTCCGGGAAGCGGGGCAGTTCCGTGAAGTTGAACTTATCCCTCTTGATCAGCTGGAAGAGCCTCTGCCAGTGGATTTCCGCAGCAAATACGGGCTGCTTGATGCCGAAGCGCTTGAGAAGCGCAGGGTTCACCGTTCCAAGGGTGAGAAGCGGCTGCACGTCGCGCCCGGGAAGTCCATAGACCATACCCTCCGAGAAAATATCGGCAGGGGCCGGAAGGACAGCCAGCGTGCTCATATCAATGCGGTAGCGTGAAAGGAGAAGTTCCACATAGCCCTTGAGCTGGAAGAAACTCGACTTGTTTGCTCCAGTGCGCCATGCTTTGTCCGGGGTTCCGGTGATGAACAGGGAGAAGCACTGATGCTCCTCATAGCCTTCCAGGGTTTCTCCGGGGAGTTCCGGGTTGCGACGGTATACCGAGCCGTATTCGAAGAAGCGGAGCGAGGAAGCCTGCCTGTTGATATTGTATGCCACAACCTCCAAACCGTTGAGAATGAGGGTCTGGCGCAGCACATTGAGATCCTGGCTAAGCGGGTTCACAATATGCACGCAGTTCTCTGCCGGATAAGTGGTGAGCCCCTTATAGTAATCCTCCTTGGTGAGGGAATTGTTCATCGTCTCCGTGAAGCCGTTAGCTGCAAGGAAATTGGAAATGTTGTTGCGGATTGCTTCCGGTTCCGGTGACGGGCTGGGATTCACGCTCATGCGGAGGCTGTCCGGAAGGTCGATGTTGTTATAGCCATAGATTCGGAGCACTTCCTCTACCACGTCGCATTCGCGGGTAACGTCCACCATATATGTGGGAGCCGCCACAATGGCGCCGTTCTCCCGCTTTTCAACCCACTGATAATTAAGGCTTTTCAGTATTTTTTCGATCACATCGGCCCCGATTTCCTTGCCGATGAAGCGCTGCATCCTGCCATAATCCAGGTCGATCTGTTTCCTGCCGATGGGCTCCGGATACACTTCGCGCACCTTGCCGACTACCTTGCCTCCGGCAACCTCCTGGATGAGAAGGGCGGCACGCTTTGCAGCGAAAAGGGCCATCTCCGGGTCCGCTCCCCTCTCGAAACGGAAGGAGGCGTCGGTGGAAAGTTGCTGGCTCTTGGCCGTGCGGCGAACGCTCACCGGGTCGAAATACGCGCCCTCGATGAATACATCAACGGTGGAATCGCTTACGCCGGAATCCTCGCCGCCGAATACGCCGGCGATGCACATGGGGCCTTCAGCATCGGCAATGACCATATCCAGCTTGCTGAGTTTACGCTCAATGCCGTCCAGGGTTTTGATAACCTCGCCTTCTGCGGCGCGGCGAACGATTACCTTGCCGCCACGGATCTTATCCGCGTCGAAGGTATGGAGGGGCTGCCCCAGTTCGAAAAGGATGAAGTTGGAAACGTCCACCACATTGTTGATGGGTTTTAGGCCGATACTCTGGAGCTTTTCCGCGAGCCACTGCGGCGACGGGGCAACCTTCACGCCCTTCACGGTGATACCGGTGTAGCGGGGAGCGCCTTCGCTGTCCAGCACCTCAACGGGAATGGATTCGCCTTCGCCCTCCTTGAACGCATCCACGTTGGGCATGTGCAGTTCGCAAGGGATATCTTTGGAACGCAGATATGCGTACAGGTCCCTGGCTACGCCCCAATGTGAGGCCGCATCTATACGGTTTGCAGTGATTTCGTATTCAATCACGGTTTCCTCCTTGAGGCCGAGGTATTCCTTCGCGGGAGTACCGGGAACAGCGCTTTCGGGAAGCACCATAATGCCATCGTGAGATGTGCCGATTCCCAGCTCGTCCTCCGCGCAAATCATACCGAAGGACTCCACTCCGCGGATCTTGGATTTCTTGATCTTGAAATCTCCGGGAAGCACCGTGCCGATGCGTGCAAACAGCACCTTCTGCCCTGCAGCCACATTCGGTGCGCCGCAAACCACGGTAACGGGCTCCGGAGAGCCGTCATTTACGGTGGTGATATGGAGATGATCCGAATCCGGATGCTCTACGCATGTGAGAACATGCGCCACCACAACACCCTCAAGCCCTCCGGGAATCTGCTCCGCAGTTTCAAGGGAATCCACTTCAATGCCGATGGATGTCATCGCTTCCGCTATCTGCTCCGGTGTGAGGTCGCACTTCAGATAGTCCTTAAGCCAATTACAGGAAAGTTTCATATCTTACAGCTATTCTATATCGTCTTTTGAAAACAGGGACTGGGCGAATTCGCGGCGGTCGAAAAGTTTCAGGTCGTCCACTCCTTCTCCTATACCTATATATTTAATGGGGAACTTGAACTGGTCGGCAATTCCCACAACTACGCCGCCCTTGGCGCTTCCGTCCAGCTTGGTAACCGCCATGGAAGTGACATCGGTTGCCTTGGAAAACTCCCTGGCCTGGATGAATGCATTCTGCCCGGTGGAGCCGTCCAGCACCAGCAGCACCTCGTGGGGGCCGTCCGGTACGATGCGCTTGATGACGTTGCGTATTTTGGTGAGCTCGTTCATCAGGTCCACCCTGTTGTGAAGGCGCCCTGCCGTGTCGATGAGCACCACATCGGCCTCTTTCGCAACCGCCGATTTCACCGCGTCGAACGCCACGGAAGCGGGATCCGCCCCCATTGGCTGCTTCACGATGGATGCGCCGGTGCGCTCCGCCCAGATTGTGAGCTGTTCCACTGCGGCGGCGCGGAAAGTGTCCGCGGCGCCAAGCACCACCTTCTTGCCCTGAGCCACAAGCATGGAGGCCAACTTGCCGATGGTGGTGGTTTTGCCCACGCCGTTAACGCCCACAACCAGCACCACATAGGGTTTCTTGCTGAAGTCGAAGGCCTGCACGGGGGTATCGTCTTCCCCGAGGAGTTTGGCAATCTCGTCACGGATGATGTCCACCAGTTCGTCCATCGACACATATTTGTCCCGCTCCACGCGGTCCTCTATGTTGTCGATGATCTTCAGGGTGGTATCCACGCCCATATCCGAACCCAGAAGGGCTTCCTCCACGGCGTCCAGAACGTCGTCATCAACCCTGGACTTCCCCACGATGGCCCTTCCGAGCCTCTGGAAGAAGTTCATGTTGGTTTTCTGTACGCCTTTGTCAAATATTCCCATTATCCTACAAATATACTCATTTTATCCCACAATCGCACCATTTGCAATGGCCTCAACGGGGCTTATCAGGCGCATCTTGCCGTCGCCCTGCTTGGCCATGAGTATCATGCCGCAGCTCTCGATGCCGCGAATTACTCTGGGCTGAAGATTTGCGAGTATGCATATCTGGCGGCCCACCATGTCTTCCGGGCTGTAGTACTCTGCAATACCGGAAACGATGGTACGCTTGTCCAGTCCTGTGTCTATTGTGAGTTTGAGGAGTTTATCCGTCTTGGGAACGCGTTCTGCCTCAAGCACTTTGGCAACGCGGATGTCCATCGCCCCGAACTGCTCAAAGGTTACGGGCTCCTTGCCGGGCTCCACTTTCTTCGCAGCCTCTTCCGCAGCCTTGGCTTTCTGAGCCGCCTCCCTGGCAGCCTTGATGGCCTCCAGGCGGGCAATCTGAGCATCCACCTCCGCATCTTCAATCTTTCGGAACAGCAGCACCGCCTCTCCCAGTTCATGCCCAGGCTTCAGCAATTCCTTTTCGCCCAGCATATTCCAGTTGAGCACAACTGGATATGCGGGCTTCACGGAAGTATGAAGCGCGGCGGATTCGCCTTCCTTATAGAAATTCACCGTGGGTTCGCCTTCGCCCGCGCGATGGTCCGTGCCGGCATCGACACTCACTTTCAGGATGTCGCGCAGCTTCTGGGCGCTGAACGGAGTGAAGGGCTCGAAGGCGATGGCCAGATCGGCACAGATCTGAAGGCAGGTGTAAAGGATGGAACCGGTGCGCTCCAGATCCGTTTTCGCCACTTTCCAGGGCTCCATGTCGGAGATGTATTTATTGCCGATGCGGGCGATGTTCATCGCTTCCTTCAGGGCCTCGCGGAAGTGGAAGGTGTCCAGGTATTTCTCCATCGCCTCCCTGCAGGGCTTCACACCCTCAAGGGTTTCTTTATCAATGGCTTCAGGCTTTGCGTTGGCAGGAACCTTGCCGCCGAAATACTTATGGGTGAGCACCACGGCCCTGTTTACGAAGTTTCCGAACACGGCCAGAAGCTCGCTGTTATTTCTGCTCTGGAAGTCTTTCCAGGTGAAGTCGTTGTCCTTGGTTTCCGGGGCGTTGGCCGTGAGCACATAGCGCAGCACGTCTTCCTGCCCGGGGAACTCGTCTTCGTATTCGTTCACCCATACGGCCCAGTTCTTCGACGTGGAAATCTTGTCCCCTTCCAGGTTCAGGAACTCGTTGGAGGGCACGTTTTCCGGAAGCACATAATCGCCATATGCCTTGAGCATTGACGGGAATACTATGCAGTGGAATACGATATTGTCCTTGCCGATGAAGTGGATGAGCCGGGTATCCTTGCTCTTCCACCACTTCTCCCAGCTTTCCGGGAGCAATTCCTTCGTGTTGGAGATATAGCCGATGGGGGCGTCGAACCACACATACAGCACCTTGCCCTCCGCACCCTCGACGGGTACGGGAACGCCCCAGTCCAGGTCCCTGGTAACGGCACGGGGCTGCAGGCCGCCGTCCAGCCAGCTCTTGCACTGGCCATATACGTTGGTTTTCCACTCCTTGTGCTGCTCAAGAATCCATTCACGGAGCCAGGGCTCATACTTATCCAGGGGAAGATACCAGTGGGTTGTTTTCTTCTTCACGGGAGCGCTTCCGCTGAGGCTGGAACGGGGGTTGATAAGTTCGTCCGGGCTAAGGGTGGAACCGCATTTCTCGCACTGGTCGCCATAGGCATCGGGATTACCGCACTTGGGGCAGGTTCCAACGATCAGACGATCCGTGAGGAACATCTTGGCTTCCTCGTCGTAGAGCTGTTCGCTCTCTTTCGTGATAAAATCGCCATGGTCGTAGAGCTTGCGGAAGAACTCCGCGGCATTCTCCTCGTGCACCTTCGACGATGTGCGGGAGTATATGTCGAAGTTGATTCCAAGGCGCGTGAACGCGTCTTTCATCACCTTATGGTATTTATCAACGATATCTTGAGGGGTAACTCCCTGCTGGCGCGCCTTGATGGTGATTGGCACGCCGTGCTCGTCGCTTCCGCAAACGAACAGCACATCCTCCCCGCGCATGCGCAGATAGCGCACATAAATGTCTCCGGGGATATATGCACCTGCAAGGTGGCCGATGTGAACCGGCCCGTTTGCATACGGCAACGCACAGGTTACCAGGGTTCTCTTGTGTTTATTCTCCATATCTCTGCTTTTGTTTTTCCCGTCCGAGCCGGATGTTCACTTTCCGTCTAGCTTCGCTCACACGGCTGATTTCTTCCATAATTGACGTCTGCTGCTCCGGAGTTGCCGTGGCGAGCCTCTTCGTGAGGCTCTGAAGGCGCTCCTGCAGCCTTTTTTCGTGATATGCCAGGATGGCCCTCGGCACATACTGCACCAACCATGACCCTCTGGAGGTGAGACTCCGGGCGAAGGAGTTCACCGTGAGCATGTACTTTTCCACCGACAGGTGCGTTGCCACCGTTGCGATGCGGCGGTCCGGACTGTTCACCAGGTCGCGGATGATGGCGTCCTGCGATTCGCCCGCATCGTAGAGGCGGAAATATGCGTCGTAGGTATCTCTGTAGGCCGTGTTGGCAAAAACTATATTGTCCGCGGCGAGGGCCGAGTCGATGAACTCCGCCACGCTCTGCGGGTCGTCCCCGGCGTAAAAGTCCGAGTCCGCTTCAAATTCCATGTGGGTTGTGCCGTCGGTGAGGATGAAGCCCAGGATTTCCCTCTCGGAGGGTGCCAGGACGGCATTGTCCTCCAGCGGCTGGAGTTCCGTGGGCACCGGCGTATACGGCACGGAAGTCTTCACTTCCCTGGGTACTTCGGGGGCATTGTCCCTTCTGGGCACCTCATTCACCGTCCTGCGCCTGGTGGTGCGGATACGTGCAAAAAGCAGGTCTGAATCCACCTTGAACTGGGCCGACAGCATATCAACGTATACCTGCCTCTTCACCGCGTCGGGGATATCGGCAATCGTATCGGCAATCTCGTTGATGGTATTGGCGCGGCGAACCGGGTCGTTTCCGGCATCGGCCATGAGAAGATCCGTCTTGAACACAACGCCGTCCTTTTCATTCTTGTCGATGTAGTCCTGCACCTCCTCCAGGCTGTGCTTTCGGGAGTACGAATCCGGATCGTCCCCGTCCGGGAGGAACACCACGCGGGCATTGAGGCCGGCCTTGAGGATGAGGCCCACGGCTCGCACCGCGGCATGAAGGCCCGCGCTGTCGCCGTCGTACATCACGGTAACGTTCTCCGTGAAGCGCTTGATAACCTGCACCTGCTCCTCCGTGAGAGATGTTCCGCAGGAAGCCACCACGTTCTTTATGCCCAGCTGATACATGGACAGAACGTCCAGATAGCCTTCCAGCAGGTAGCACTTATCCGCGTCGCCAATAGCTTTGCGGCCCTGGAAAAGGCCGTACAGGGTGCGCGACTTCACGTATATCTCCGATTCCTTGGAGTTGACGTACTTTGCGATCTTATCCGTTTTGGTGCTGAGGAGTGTCCTGCCGCCGAAAGCGACCACGCGGCCGCTGCGGGAATGGATGGGGAACATCACGCGGTCGAAGAAACGGTCGTGCACCGTGCCGTCTTCCCATTCCGCGCAAAGGCCGGTTTCCACAAGGTATTCCTTCTTGTAGCCGTCTTTCAGTGCCTGCTCCGTGAAAACATCCTTGGCTTTGGGCGCCCAACCCAGACCAAACTCGTCGATGGTTTCGTCCAGCAGGCCCCTGCTTCGGAAGTACTGGTAGCCGATGGTGCGGCCTTCCTCCGTCTTCAACTGCTCGCGGAAGAAGTTGTACGCATAGTCCGACACCAGATGCAGGCTCTCACTGTGCTGACGCGCCGCAATATCCTCCGCGCTCTCCTCCTTCTCCACCACGGTGATGTGATATTTGTTCGCCAACCACTTCAGCGCCTCCACATAACTCATGTGCTCATACTCCATCAGGAACCCCACGGCCGACCCCGCCTTTCCGCAGCCGAAGCACTTGAAAATGCCCCTGGAAGGCGTCACATAAAACGACGGAGTTTTCTCGTTGTGGAACGGACAGCACGCGACATAACTGGACCCGCGCCGCTTCAACTGCACGAAATCCCCCACAACCTCCTCTACCCGGGCCGCGTCCAAAATCTCGTTAACCGTCTCCTGTGGAATCATGACATTTACTTTAACCTACAAATATACGAATATTTCCCCACATACGCGCACATTTCCACACATACGCGCACACGCCCCGCGCGAATTCCCCCCCACACCCTCACCTATCATTACACATTGCACGTGTACCGCTCAACCAGCCACATAGTCCACCACAGGGCACGTTTTCTTCTACACATGCCATGTGTAGTCGTTAAGAGTGCTCCTCTATGTCAAGAACACCCCTCCATGTCCTAGCGAAAGACAGGGCTTTGCGGCTCGCGAAAGACATGGCCCTGCGGTTTCGTGCCTCTCGCGCACTGTTTCTGGCAAAAAACGCCTCTTTTCCTGCAGCGAAACACACCAAACACACGTTTCGTGCGTCTCCTCTCCCCAGGGCTTGGCTTCAGCACGGCAGTATGGACCAGCCCTGCGCGCCAGACTCCAAACCACCCCGCACCGTCCCAATCCTTCTGCCGGATATCCAGCCAGAACACCATACAACGCCCATTTCATGGATATCCGGCAAGCAAAATGGCCAAAACGGGCAAAAACCGGGACGGATATCCAACCAAAACGCACTGCAAGACCCATTTCGTGGATATCCGGCAAACGCCAAAGGCAGTGGCCGTACACCAGCGGACAGCAGCAACGACACTGCACCAACGGCACGGCAGCAACGGCACACTGCAGCAACGGCACGGCAGCAATGGCCGTACAGCAAAGGCATCTGCTGCGGGCAGCATGCGTGTCACATCGGCAAGCGGTAAGGCGCAGTAAGCGTAAAATGGATGTAGCTGATACACAGCGGTTTACGCAAATCTTCTGTGGCGTTTTGCCTCAGAAGATTTTAACAACTCGTTGATACTCAGCGAGTTCCAGTTCACGCTCCAATAAACGCAAACAGAGGCCAGCCCGTACGGGGCCAGCCTCTGCTGCAATTTTACGGAACAATTTAGAACGGGAGGTCGTCTTCAGAGAGATCCTCCGGAGGCATGTCGTCCAGGGTGGGTGCCGGGGCGTCAAAGGCGCTGGGCATCGCTGCTGGGGCGGCGGCGGAAACTGCGGGAGCTGCCGGGGCCGCGGGGGCACCTGCGGGTGCGAGCTTCCAGATCTGAAGGTCGTTGTACCACTTGCCGGCGTATTCGCGGCTCTTGAGGTTGAACGACACCTTCACTTTGTCGCCTGCTGCATATTTGGCCAGATCCTGCACTTTGTCCTGCCCCCAGGCCGTGAAGCAGGCCTTCGAGGTGTAGTTGCCGTCCGGGAATTCGAGCACGAACTCCTGCTTTGCCCAGGGGCCGCGGGCACTCTGGCCCTGCTGCACCGGCAAAAGCTGCCTTATTGTTCCTTCGATTTCGAGAGCCATTGATTACTTCTTCTTGGTGGTAGCAGGTGCTTCCTCAACAACGGGCTCTACGTAAGGCATGACGTCCAGGACCTCAACCTCGAACTTGAGGGTGGAGTTGGGCTCAATGCCGTAGTTGCCGCGCTCGCCATAAGCAAGCTCACCGGGGATCACAAGCTCGATCTTGCCGCCCTTGCCAACAAGCTGGAGACCTTCGCCCCAACCCTTGATGACACCGTTCAGCGGGAAGGTTGCTTCCTCACGGTTGTCGAATTCGCTGCCGTCGATGCGGGTGCCCACATACTTCACTTTCACAGTGTCCTGAAGGGAAGTTGCGCGGAGCTCTTCGCCGGCCTCGATGATGTTGTATGCAAGGCCGCTCTCGGTAACCTGAACGCCTTCACCCTTCATGTACTCTTCGATGAAAGCTTTGCCTTTCTCGTCGTTGAGGGCCATCTTGTACTCGCTCATCTTCCTGAGATGCTCGTTGATGATGCGGTCGCTTTCCATGGGGTTGATCCTGAACTGATCCAGATAGGTGGAATCCTGGGGATCGCCCTTGGCGTTGGCAGCCTTCTTCATACCGGAAAGGATCTGGGTGTAGTTGAGCTTGCCGAAGCCATAGTTGTTGATCATGTTGCCGAAATACACACCGAGGAGATAGCTGGTGGAGTCAATTTCGGAAGTGGCGGGGAGCATGGCGCGAACCTCTTTGCTGCCCTCGGGAGCGTTGCCGCAAGAAGCCATAACAGCCGCTGCGACTGCGATGACGATGAGTTTTGAAATCTTCATGATTGTATAACTGTTTTTAAATGTTTCCCTTTTGCATTTCCCCTTTCGGGAAAAAAGCGGGCAAATTTACTCATTTTTCCTTAAAAAGGCGAATTTATTTTAGATTATCTTCCAGCGGCTTGTTTTTTAACAGTTTTTTAACTAAATTGGGGTGCGAAAAATATCGGACGCAATGGCTATCGACACATCCCGGCTACGCTCCTGCTTGAAAGAGTTCTTCGGTTACGACGCTTTCAAGGGGGACCAGTTGAGCATAATCGAGCATCTGGTGGAGGGTAACAACACCTTCGTTCTCATGCCCACGGGAGCCGGCAAATCCCTTTGCTACCAGCTTCCAGCCATGGTCATGAAGGGTACGGCCATTGTGATTTCCCCCCTCATCGCCCTCATGAAAAACCAGGTGGATGCCATCCGCGGCTTCGTGTCGGGGAACGACGGCATCGCCCACTTCCTCAACTCCTCCCTCTCCAGGGCTCAGGTGGCGGAAGTTAGGGAAGATCTTCTGTCCGGTGTAACAAAACTCCTGTACGTCGCCCCGGAATCCCTCACAAAGGAAGAGAACATCGCCCTTCTGAAGGAAATCCACATCTCCTTCTATGCGGTGGATGAAGCCCATTGCATATCGGAATGGGGGCACGATTTCCGTCCGGAGTATCGGAAAATCCGCTCCATAATAGAAGAGATCCAGAGCGCGCCGGTCATCGCCCTAACCGCCACCGCAACCCCCAAGGTGCAGAGCGACATTCTCAAGAACCTCCGCATCCAGGACGCCAAGGTGTTCAAATCGTCCTTCAATCGGCCCAACCTGTACTATGAAATCAGGGATAAAGTGGAGCCGGAAAAAGACATCATCAAGTTCATCCGCCAGAACCCGGGAAAATCCGGCATCATCTATTGCCTCAGCCGCAAAAAGGTGGAGGAACTGGCCCAGGTGCTGTGCATTAACGGCATAAGCGCCCTGCCATATCACGCGGGTCTGGATGCCAAAACCAGGGCGGAGAACCAGGACAAGTTCCTCATGGAGGAAATCCGCGTAATCGTGGCCACCATCGCCTTCGGCATGGGCATAGACAAACCGGATGTTCGCTTTGTCATACACTATGACATTCCAAAGAGCATAGAGGGATATTATCAGGAAACCGGGCGCGCCGGGCGGGATGGACAGGAAGGCATATGCATCACCTACTATAGCTACAAGGACATCCAGAAGCTGGAGAAATTCATGCAGGGAAAGCCTGTGGCGGAGCAGGAAATCGGCAAACAGCTCCTCAGCGAAACCGTTGCCTACGCAGAATCCAGCCAGTGCCGCCGCAAACTGCTCCTCAGCTACTTCGGGGAGGATTATCCGGAGGACAATTGCGGCAGCTGCGACAACTGCCTGCACCCTAAGACAAGTTTCGACGGACGCGAGGAGATGTGCCTTGTGATCGAACTTGTGGAAAGCCTCCCGGAGCACTTCAAGCTGGAGCACCTTTCCAGCATCCTCGCCGGGGAGGATAACGCCATGATAAAGTCGTACAAACACGACCAGCTGGAACTCTTCGGCGCCGGAAAAGACCACTCCACGCGCTTCTGGGCGGCAGTTATCCACCAGGGGCTCATCATGCATTTCCTGGATAAGGACATAGAAAACTACGGCCTAATATCGGCCACGGACGCCGGCTTGGAATTCTACCTCCATCCCACCGAACTGCAACTCGTGGAAGACCGCAGCTTCTCAGACGGAGACTCAGGGGACGATGACGACGTCCCGGACACGGCATACAATGGCGGCGGCGGAGACCCTGTCCTTCTCTCAATGCTGAAAGACCTCCGGAAAGACGTTGCCCGTAAACGCGGCGTCCAGCCATGGATCGTGTTCTCGGACCCTGCCCTGGAAGACATGTCCATCCTGTACCCCATCACGCTGGAAGAGCTCAAAGGCTGCCAGGGCGTGGGCGAAGGCAAGGCGCGCAAATTCGGCCAGGAATTCATCGAACTTATCGCCCGGTATGTCGATGAAAACGAAATCCTCCGCCCGGACGACTTCGTGATAAAATCTGTCTCCAGCAAATCCGGAAACAAGGTTTTCATAATCCAGAGCATAGACCGGAAACTCCCCCTGGAAGATATTGCCGATGCCAAAGGCCTGTCGATGGACGAACTGCTTAGCGAAATCGAGGGCATAGTCGCAACCGGCACCAAACTGAATCTGGACTACTACATCAGCCAGCAGCTGGACGATGACGTTGTGGATGAAATCTACGACTGGTTCCGCGAAGAAGCCGAGTCGGATTCGCTGGAAGACGCCGTGAAGGCTCTCGAAGGGGATTATGAAGAGATGGAAATCCGCCTCGTGCGTATCAAATTCCTGTGCGAGGTAGCCAATTGATTTCCGTGTCGCGGCGCCACCATGTCAACTGG
Organism: Bacteroidales bacterium; assembly: GCA_016290725.1. GTDB lineage: Bacteria > Bacteroidota > Bacteroidia > Bacteroidales > UBA932 > Cryptobacteroides. The sequence goes on from JAEEUZ010000020.1 coordinate 16,452, forward strand.
CGCTTGGCATAATGACGCGTATTGCGCTGGATAAGGCGAACGGCCTCGTCCAGCGTTATTTTTCCATCCAGATGGTCGAACAGTTCCTTGTATCCCACGGTTTGCAGCGCCGGGCAGTCGCGATACGGAAGAAGGCCGCGAACTTCTTCCAGAAGGCCCCGGTCCATCATATCCAGAACTCTTTGGTCGATGCGCGCATAAAGCTCCTCCCGCGGCAGTGAAAGGCCGATTTTCACGATTTCGAAATCCCGGTTTTTAGTGCTCCGGGACTTGAATGACGAAAACGGTTTCCCGGTGTACAGGCACACTTCCAGCGCCCTCACAACACGCTGCCCGTTGGAAAGATCGATTTCGCCTGCCGTAACCGGATCCAGCGCGCGAAGTTGCTCCGCCAGAACCTCCACACCCTCCGTCTCCAGGCATTCCATCAGTTGCTCCCGGTACTGGGGAGGAACATCGGGGAAGCAGTCCAGCCCGTTGCAGAATGCGTCGATGTACAGCATGGAGCCGCCGGTCATTATGAGCGTTTCGTGGCCATCGGCAAATAATTTTTCCACCAGTTCAAGGGCATCCAGCTCATATTTGCCGGCTGTATATACGGCATCCACCGGAAGAGTCTGGATGAAATAATGCTTCACCGCGGCGAGCTCCTCCTTAGAGGGCACGGCGGTGCCGATTGTCATACCTTTATATAATTGACGGGAATCGCAGTTGATTATGGGGCAGCCATACTCCTGCGCCTTCTTGATGCTATAGGCGGTTTTACCGGAGGCCGTGGGGCCAAGAATGATTTCTACCCGCCTCACTCCTCGGATTCGTCGTAGATTTCCTTGCCGTCTTCGTCCCCATCGTCCTCTTCCTCTTCGTCCAGATCCTCATCCTCGTCGTCGAAGTCTTCATCATCGTCCAGGCCGGGAATGCCCTCGCCGGGGAGATGACGCTGATGGTCCGGAAGGTCTTCGAAAGCCACATAGCCGTTCTCGAATTCGATGGGATTGGGCCCCTTGGAGTCCACAATCACAGGATAGGCCGATGACAACCCTTCCACCTCTTCTTCTATAGCGATATTCACGCTCTTGCGGTTTGTGACATCGTAGAAGTACACAAACGATACGGCGCCCGCCTTCGCGGCCATGGCCAGTGTAACTTCGTCCACAGCGCCGGCACCAAGGTCGAACAGGCCGTAACGGGCCACCACGTCGCCAAGGGAATCCATCGCCTTGAACATTATCAGCTGGTCCTGGGGAAACTCCATATCTGCACGCATCTGTTTGTGAAGGGTGTAGAGAGTTGTATCCTCACCCGCACTGTATACTCTGTAGAAACCTTTGATGCCTGATAATGTGACTCTTACTCTGAAAACCATATCTCACCTGAATTTTTCACTTCTCAAATATAGTAAATATTTCTCGTTTGATTGCTTTTCCGGCAAAAAAACACTACTTTCGTACTCCGATGAATCCGAGTGACGAATATCGCAGCATAGCCGCTCCCGCAGAGGGGCTGTACAAAGAGAGTGGCTCGCGTTTTATTGCGCTTGCATACCCTGTGGAGAGCGAACAAAGCGTGAAAGACATCGTCTCGGGGCTAAGGAAGGAGTACCACGACGCAAGGCATCACTGCTATGCATACAGGCTGGGGTACGACGGCGCGGTTTTCCGCTCGTCAGACGACGGGGAACCCTCCGGAACGGCAGGCCGCCCCATCCTGGGGCAGATAGACTCGGCCGGGCTCAGCGACATCCTGGTGGTTGTGGTACGCTACTTCGGCGGCGTGAAGCTAGGCGTTCCCGGGCTCATCAGGGCATACAAAAGCGCCACTGCAGACGCTCTTGCGAATGCGACGGTAGTGGAAAAGACGGCAGGAACCCTTTACAGGATATCCTTCGACTATCTTTCCATGAACGCGGTTCAGAAGGTCCTCAAGGACATGGGCCTTCCGCAGAACTCACAGGACTTCTCCCAGAGATGCTCCCTCGTAACAAGGGTCAGGCTCTCGGAAGACGGCCTGTTCAGGGAGAGGCTTGCAGGCATAGCTGAAATAGAAACCATATAACCACATATTTTATTATCGAATGAAAAAAGTACATGTATTCAACGCCGGTCCCTGCCTTCTTCCGCAGGTGGCCATCGAAAAGACCAGGGAAGCCATGCTGGACTTCGCCGGTACAGGCGTATCTCTTCTTTCAATCTCCCACCGCACCAAGGAGTGGGACGCAGTAATGGACGAAACCAGGGCTCTCTGGAAAGAACTTCTCCACATTCCGGACACCCATGAAGTGGTGTTCCTGGGCGGCGGCGCATCCCTCCAGTTCCTGTATGTTGCAATGAACTACCTGGAGAAGAAAGCCGCATATCTGGACACTGGCGTATGGGCCCACAAAGCCCTCGTGGAGGCCCAGGGAATCGGCGAGGCCTATGCCATCGCCTGCTCCAAGGACAAGAACTACACCTATATCCCCAAGGGCTTCGACATTCCCTCCGATTTGGATTATCTCCACATCACCACAAACAACACCATCTACGGAACGGAAATCCATGAAGACATGGACTGCCCTGTTCCCCTCATTGCCGATATGTCCTCGGACATCATGTCCCGCCCGGTGGATGTGTCCAAGTACGACCTCATCTATGGCGGCGCCCAGAAGAATGTTGGCCCTGCCGGCGTTATCTTCGCCATCATCCGCAAAGATTCGCTCGGCCGCGTAACGCGCCATCTCCCCACCATGCTCAACTACCAGACACATATTGATAAACTCTCCATGTTCAACACTCCCCCGGTCTTCGCAATCTTCGTGATGAACGAAACCCTGAAGTGGCTCAAGAGCATCGGCGGCGTGGAGGAAATGTACAAGATCAACAAGGCAAAGGCAGATCTTCTCTATGGCGAAATAGACCGCAACAGCATGTTCATCGGCACCGCTGCCAAGGAAGACCGTTCGATTATGAACGTGTGCTTCGTGATGGCTCCCGGCAAGGAAGAACTCCAGGACGAGTTCTTCGCATTCGCAAAGGAGCGCGGCATGGTGGGCATCAAGGGCCACCGCAGCGTTGGCGGCTTCCGCGCATCGCTGTACAACGCCTGTCCCATCGAGGATGTACAGGCCCTTGTGGACTGCATGAAGGAATTTGAAAATCTGAAGAAATAGTATGAAAGTACTTCTCGCAACACAGAAACCCTTCGCGGCAAAGGCCGTGGAGGGTATCGAGGCCATACTCAAGGAGGCTGGCCACGAGGTTGTAAAACTCGAAAAATACGAGGCCCAGGCAGATCTCGTTGCCGCTGTGGCGGATGTGGAAGCAATGATTATCCGTTCGGACAAAGTCACCGCGGAAGTCATCGCAGCCGCACCCAAACTGAAGATTGTCGTGCGCGCAGGCGCAGGTTTCGACAATGTGGACCTTGAAGCCGCAACTGCCGCCAAGGTGGTTGTGATGAACACCCCCGGCCAGAACTCCAATGCCGTTGCGGAACTCGCCCTCGGCCTGATGATTTTCATGGCCCGCACCCAGCTGACCCCCGCAACCGGCAGCGAACTCCAGGGCAAACGCCTCGGCGTACAGGCCTATGGCAACGTGGGCAGGCTCGTCGGCCAGAAGGCAAAGGCCCTGGGCATGGAAATATCGGCCCTGGATCCTTTCCTTACCGATGAACAGATTATCGCCGGCGGGGCAGAACCCGTGCACTCCGTGGAAGAACTCTACGCCGCAAGCGATTATCTTTCCATCCACATCCCCGCCCTTCCTGCAACCATTAAGAGCATCGGTTACGACCTCATCACCCGCATGCCCAAGGGCGCAACCCTCGTTAACACCGCCCGTAAGGAAGTCATCGACGAAGACGGCCTCATGAAGGCTCTGGAGGACCGCCCGGACCTCAAATACGTCACCGACGTAATGCCGGACAACTACGCCGCCCTGCAGGAGAAATTCGGCCTCCGCGTCTTCGCCACGCCCAAGAAGATGGGCGCCCAAACCGCCGAAGCCAACGTTAACGCCGGCCTTGCCGCCGCCCGCCAGATCGCAGACTTCCTGGCCACCGGCAACTGTAAATTCCAAGTAAATAAGAAATGGTAAAAGTAAAACCCTTTGCTGCAATACGTCCTCCGAAAGATTTGGTAACGGAGGTTGCGGCTCCGCCGTATGATGTCCTGAACTCTGAAGAGGCGCTGGCAATGGCCGGCGAAAAGAGCCTTCTGCATATCACAAAGCCGGAAATCGACTTCAAGCCCATTGCCGGCGAACACGAACAGCGCACCTACGACAAAGCCGTGGAGAACTTCAAGTTGTGGAAAGAACGCGGCTGGCTGGTGAGGGACGATAAGGAAAAGTACTATGTGTATGCCCAAACGATGGGTAAGCGCACCCAGTACGGTATCGTCCTTTGCGCCCACACGGACGATTATGCCAATGGCATCATCAAGAAACACGAACTCACCCGCAAGGACAAGGAAGACGACCGCATGGTGCACGTGCGCATCCAGAACGCCAACATCGAGCCCGTATTCTTCGCCTTCAAGGACAATGCTGAACTTGGCGATATCATCGCACGTACCGCCGCAGGGAAGCCGGAATACAAGTTCGTGGACGAAAACAAGTTCACCCACACCTTCTGGGTAATTGACGACGACGCGGTTAACTCCCGCATCACCGAAATCTTCACCAAGGAGGTGGACGCCTTCTATGTGGCCGACGGTCACCACCGCACGGCTGCCGCCGCCCGCGTGGGTGCTGAAAAACGCGCACAGAACCCTCATCACACCGGAAACGAAGAATACAACTACTTCATGGCCGTGTGCTTCCCCCAGAGCCAGCTCGCCATCATCGACTACAACCGCGTGGTGAAAGACCTCAACGGTTTCAGCGAAGAAGAGTTCCTCAATGCCCTGGAAGCCGATTTCGATGTGGCACTTGCCACCAAGCCGCGTTGCGGCCGCCCGGCAAAGCCCTACGCTCCGGCAGCCCTTCACAACTTCTCCATGTACCTTGGCGACAAATGGTACAGCCTCACCGCCAAGCCCGGCCGTTATGACGACTCAGACCCCATCGGCGTACTGGACGTTACCATCCTGTCAAACCTTGTGCTGGACAAGATTCTCGGCATCAAGGACCTTCGCACCGATAAGCGCATCGACTTCGTTGGCGGCATCCGCGGCCTTGGCGAACTCTCCCGCCGCGTAGACTCCGGCGAGATGAAAATGGCTTTCGCCCTCTACCCCGTGTCCATGGACCAGCTCATCCGCATCGCAGACACAGGCAACATCATGCCACCCAAAACCACATGGTTTGAACCCAAACTACGAAGCGGACTCGCGATTCATTCGCTGGATTAAGCGTGGCAGCTAAATAGCTGACGCTTAGCCATATACAGAACGTTCCCCTGGTTGTTTTTCACCAGGGGAACGTCTTTTAAAATATTATGGCTCAGCGGCTTAGCCGCCAGCCATAAACTAGCCTTCCCAGGCGAGGGCCGAGGCGCCGAGAATGGCGGCGTCGGATTCCTTGAGCTGGGAGTACACGAGCTTCACCTTGCCGCGCCACAGAGGGAGGACGTTCTCGTCCATTGCCTTCTGGATGGGCTCGGTGAGGAACTCCTTGGAACGGGCCAGGCCGCCGAAGAGGACGATGGCTTCCGGAGCGGAGAACTCGATGAAATCGGCAAGCTTTTCACCAAGGATGCGGCCGGTGAACTCGAAGATCTTGATCGCGAGTTTGTCGCCTTCCTTGGCAGCATCGTACACGTCCTTGGAAGTAATGACATCCAGGGCGCGCAGAGCTGAGGGTTCGTCCGTCATTTCCAACCATTCGCGGGCGGTGCGGGCGACGCCGGTAGCGGAGGCATAGGCCTCCAGGCAGCCGGTTTTACCGCAACCGCAGGCGCGGCCGTTATGACGTACGGCACAGGTGTGGCCCAGTTCGCCGGCAAAGCCGTCGTGGCCGTATACCACATTCCCGTCAATCACGATACCGGAGCCGACACCGGTTCCGAGGGTGATCATAATGAAGTTCTTCATGCCGCGGGCGGCGCCATAGGTCATTTCACCCACTGCCGCTGCGTTGGCGTCGTTGGTGAGGATAACCCTGATGCCGTCCATCTTTGCCGACAGCATTTCCGCAAAAGGAATCAC
>JAEEUZ010000021.1 GCA_016290725.1 Bacteroidales bacterium
CCTGCCCTCCCCCGCCGCCCCGCCCTCCCGTGCTCGTGCCCTAGCCCCGTGCTCCCCCCGCCCAGCGCCACGTAGACCTCACTACACATTGCATGTGTCACGGTCCTCCTGCCTTCTAGGGCCGCCCAGGCCACATCCGCTGTTACACATTGCACGTGTACCCCCCGTCCAGAGCCACGGAGACCTCACTACACATTGCATGTGTCACGGCCCACCTGCCTTCTAGGGCCGCCCAGGCCACATCCGCCGTTACACATTGCACGTGTACCCCCCGTCCAGAGCCACGGAGACCTCACTACACATTGCATGTGTCACGGTCCACCTGCCTTCTACGGCCGCGTGGAACCCTTCGCTTTCTACACATGTTATGTGTCGCCACCAAAAAGCGAAACAAATGGCACTCTCAACACCGCCGGACTTTTTTTCTTTATCTAGTTTTATCTTTTTTTAAACACACGGCCATATACTTTATACATTACTCACACTCTTTAATCACTCATTTCTCTTTAAGCTTTAAGAATTATTTTTTCTAAACAAAAGTTTTTTCTTTAGAAGACCCCCTCGTATAAAGAAAAAGTTTTTCTGTTTTTTAACAAGGTGTATTGCATATTCCGTTAACTTGTGTGCATGAAAAACGTACTCGCAGCAATATGCCTCCTGGCATCGGTGATTATCCCGCAGCAACGGGAGACACGCATTATGTTCTGGAATCTGGAGAACTTCTTCGACTGGCACAACGACAGTACCAGCGTGTCCGATGCGGAGTTTTCTTCGCGTGGGGCAAGGCATTGGACCCGCAGGCGGTTTCAGGCAAAGAGCAACGCGATCGCCAAGGGTATACTTTGGGCAGGTGCGCCGGAAATAATCGGCCTGGCCGAGGTGGAGAACAGCTTTGTGCTTCGCCGCTTGATTCAGATGACCGCCCTGCAGAAGCTGGATTATGAAATTGTGCACTACGATTCTCCGGATAGCAGAGGAATAGACGTGGCGCTGTTGTACCGGCGTAACCTCCTAACGCTGCTGGATTCCAAAGCATGCCATATCTACGAAGACACAACCATATTAGCCACGCGGGACATTCTGCTGGCAACATTTATGGACGAAGAAGGAGAGCCGCTCGCCGTCCTGGTTAACCATCATCCGTCGAAATATGGAGGCGCGGAAGAATCTGACGCGCGGCGCCGGATGGCCGTATCGGCCTTAAACCATCTTGTCGATTCGCTAAAACGGGCCGATGTCCCCCGCATTGTGGCAATCGGCGATTTCAACGACACGCCCGACAACGCCATATACGGGATTCTGCCGATGGAGAATCTGTCGATGCCGCTGTTTCAGAGCGGTCAGGGCACGATTCGCTATGAGGGTGAATGGGAGCTCATCGACCTGTGTTTCGTTACCGGCATTCCGGCATCGGCCCTGGAAATCCTTTACATCCCTTTTCTTATGGTACCCGACAAAGCGCATGGCGGACAAAAACCCCTGAGAACATATTCTGGGCCGCGATATTTGGGAGGAGTATCAGACCATTGCCCGATTTTATTAACTATTCCATGATTATGCCAAACTATCACATCAGCTTCTCCTCACACAAAGAAGTCCTGTTCAGAAACCGGGACGATATTAACTCCTGGTTCAACTGCTTCTGCTCGGCATTATGCAAAACAGACAGCGCCTGTTATACTGAAACGGCGATGAGCGACCATCATCACTCCTGCTGTAGAACCAAGGCCCCTTGGGAAATAATACGGATAAGCCGCGATGCCTACTCTAAACTCTTCAATAACAAATACAAGCGCAAGGGCCCATTGGGAGAGCGGGGTGTGTTTTACGATGAACTTATCGGCGCCAACCATACTCTTGCCGCTTTTTCATATAGTTTGCGTAATGCTCAGCATCATGGTGTCGTGGGCAGTCCCTTTGAGTATCCACACTCCTCCATTAATTGTTATTTCCGCAAGGAATTGGGAAAGAACTTTTACCCGCCAAAACTCCTTAACCCGGCACAAATCCGAAGCGTTTTGTCGCCGAGGGCCGAATTCGACCCCAGTTGGAAAATGAGCGAAGAGGGTGTCTTTCTGAGAGAATCCGTGGTCGATGTCGCTGCCGTCGAAGCTGCCTATGGCACCGTAAGAGCCTTCAATTATTATATGAGCCGGAAAAGTGCCGAGGAATGGAGCAGGGAACAGGAAGAAGACGATGGGTCGATGTTGCCGATTACCCTGAATAATTTCGAGAGGTCTCTGTATTCTGGCGATGCCAATAGTTTTGCTAAAATGCTGAGAAACGAGACTTCCCGAAAATCCGTATTTAACATCAACGATCTGGATCTCTGTGCTCTTATTGACAACACTTATGTTCCACAGTTCGATGTTGATTCCGTATACCAGTTGACCCTGTGGCAAAAGAACAAAATTGCAAACTTGTTGATGAACAAGTATCATCCAGGATATTCACAACTTAAACGATGCCTTGCGTTATGATATATACTACACATAGCATGTGTATGGGCACTTCCGGTTTCTGAGAAGGTTGACTCCAGTAGGGCTGACTTCAGTAGTGAGGGCCTGTTCCCGCTACACATAACATGTGTAGTAGGAGATGTGCTCTCTGGTGGCCTGGAATGCGTTTGTGCTTTTACACATAACATGTGTATTAGCCCATACGTTATGGTACACATGCAATGTGTAGTAGCAGATGTGCCACACATGGCGCTGAGTGGCTGATGGGACATTACACATGATATGTGTAGGGCGCAGCCTGGAACTGAGGGTGGGGGGGACACATAACATGTGTAGAACGAAATGTGCCACACATGGGTGTAGAATGCAGGTGATGTATTACACATGCAATGTGTAAGGGGCTATACGCGGCGTCTGGGAGGGGGTACACGTGCAATGTGTAAAAGAGAATCGGCCTCTGGGGCTCGTCAGGGGCCGATACGAGGTTACACATGCAATGTGTAGCGGTAGCAGCGGCAGCGGTAGTAGCGGTAGTAGCGGTAGCAGCGGTAGTAGCGGTAGCAGCGGTAGCGGTGGCAGCGCTGACAGCGGTGGAGGGGGAAGAGTGGGGCACTGAAGCAATGCCCGTTCCAGGGACCGGTTACACGTTGAACAGGAAATGCATGATGTCGCCGTCCTGCACAACGTAGTCCTTGCCTTCGACGGCAAGGCGGCCGGAGGCGCGGAGGGCGGATTCCACCCGGGCGCCGGCGTCGCCGCGAAGCTCGTCGGCGGACATGCCGCGGGCGCAGGAGACGAAGTCGTCGTACTTTATCACTTCCGCGCGGATGAAGCCGCGTTCGAAGTCCGTGTGGATAACGCCTGCTGCACGTGGTGCCTTGTCGCCCGCGCAGATGGTCCATGCACGGCACTCATCGGCCCCGGCGGTAAAGAACGTCCTCAAACCCAGAAGCTTGTACGCACCCTGGATAAGACGCACTACGCCGCTCTCCGAAAGGCCCATCTCCTCCAGGAACATCTGCCTGTCCTCGTATTCCTCGATTTCAGCAATCTCGGCTTCCGAGCGGGCCGCCAGCACCAGAATCTCGCCGGAACCGGCAACAGCCTCGCGAACGGCATCCACATAAGCATTGCCGGAAACGGCCGATGCCTCATCCACGTTGCACACGTACATCACGGGCTTATTGGTGAGAAGATACAGCTGCTTTGCCATCTCCTCCTCTTCCGCATTCTCGGGCACTACCTCGCGGCAGGAACGGCCCTGCAGCAGCACCTCGCGGTACCTCAACAACAAAGCAAGCAGCTTCTTCGCCTCTTTGTCGCCGCCGGTGGTTGCCATCTTCTCCACCTTCTTGATACGGTTCTCCACCGTCTCAAGGTCCTTTATCTGGAGTTCGGTGTCCACAACGCCCATGTCGCGCACGGGATCCACGGAACCGTCCACGTGCACGATATTGCCGTCGTCAAAGCAGCGCAGAACGTGCAGGATAGCATCGCACTCGCGGATATTGGCAAGGAACTGGTTTCCAAGGCCCTCCCCGTGGGAGGCGCCCTTAACCAGCCCGGCGATATCCACAATCTCTACCGTAGCGGGAATAGTGCGTTTGGGCTGGCAGATATCGGCCAGAACTTCCAGCCTCTTGTCCGGCACGTTGGTGGAACCAACATTGGGCTCTATGGTGCAGAAAGGGAAATTCGCGCTCTGGGCTTTCCCGGAGCTTACGCAGTTAAAAAGAGTAGACTTGCCCACGTTGGGCAAGCCTACTATACCACATTTCAAAGACATAGCCTTCTACTAATAAAATCTTGCACGGTTGTCCTTCACGCCGTCCTCTTCCATCATGATGGGGAGGATCATCTGTGAAGTGTAGGACTGGAGCTGGCGCTGATAGGCGCGGGCGTCGCCCTCCGTGTAATAGGCTCCGGTGTTGCGCTCCGTCACGCGGAACACATACACGCCATAGGAACCTGCCACAGGGCCGCTGATTTCACCGTCCTTTGCCGATGCGATTGCGCCCAGGAACTTGGGATCCAGGGAGCGGGACGACATTGCAGAGAATGCAACATCGTTCTGGGTGCTCACAGTGGTCTCGAGTTTTTCTGCGATAGCCTCCATGGAAGTGAGGCCGGCAATTTCATCCGCAATCTCGGAAGCGCGCTTTGCAGCGTACTTCTCTGCATACAGGCGGCTCTTGATGTCGGCGGCAACTTTCTGCAGGGGCATGTAACCTTCCTTGGAAGCCTCTTTGATGGCTACCACGAAGAAGTACTTGTTGTCCACGGTGATAACGTTGGACACCTTTCCTGCCTTGTTGTCGAATGCCCAGCGGGTGATTTCCTTTGCATGGCTGATTGCGCCATAGGAATCCGTAGCCTCGCTGATGTTGAGGCTGTGGGCGTACACCTTTGATGAATCCTGTGCTGCGGCGAAATTCTCCAGCTTGCCACCTGCGATAGCAGCGAAGCGGCTAGCCTTGTTGTAAGTGGTGTTGTGGGTTGCGCTGCTGGGAACAATCTCCTTCTCGAAGATTGCCACCTGCTTCTTGGCAACGGGGGCGGTGGTCTTCACAACCTCTACCACATGGATGCCATAGTCGGTAGTGGCGATGAAAGGAACGCCTTTCTTTGCCGTGAAAGCGGCCTCGAACCCGGGGAGAAGGTTGTTCTGGGTCATCCATCCAAGGTTGCCGAGTTCACCGTCGAAACGGTTGTTCTGGTCCAGGGAGTGCTTTTCTGCGAGCTCGGTGAAGTTGCCGGGCTTAACCACGGAAAGGATGCTGTCTGCAAGGGCCCTCTGATCTGCACGGAGCATGATGTGGCGCACCTGTACAGAATCCGGAACCTGAGCCTGGGCGATTACGCGGGCTGCGTAAAGAACGTTGTCGGACATAAACACAGGCGAAGTGCCGGTGCTATTAGCCGCAACGAACTCCTCAACCTCGCTATTGACGGAATTGAGTTCGCCTGCCTTGTACCAACGGTCGGAATACGACTTGTCGGAGTTAAGCTGCAGGAAGGAGCGGAGATTCTCCGTTGTGGAGAATTCGTCCCAAAGGGCTGCGAAAGCTTCGTTCTGCTGAGCGATATCCTCCTCGGAAGGAGTGACCTCGAATACAACATATTCCACAACGCGACCGGCGTCCTGTTTGAACATCCTGTCTTTGTTGTCGTTGTAGAACTTCTTGATTTCGGCATTGGAAACGACGACGGTGGAATCCTGCTGCATGAAGGAAAGGGGAACCATCACGAACTCCACGTTCGCGGTGTTGTTGTTCTCCGCGATCATGTTGTTCAGTTCCAGGGAATTCTGGTAGGCCGATGCCGTGAACAGCGCATTGTACTTTTGATAGTACTGAGCCGTATTCACGGAGTTCTGAAGATAGTTCCAAACCATGCCCATACGGCCGGTTTCATCCATTTCCACCTGCTCCAGGAAGCCCAGGAACACGTCGTTGGAGAAATTGCCGGTTTCGTCACTGAAAAGACCAGCAACGATGGGGGATACCATATCGCCGTTGATAAGGTCGTGCATTTCGTCCTTACCCACGTTGATTCCCGCGGCGCGGGCGTTCTTCACGAACAGGTTGCGGTCCAGGAGCTCCTGCCAGGCGGCCTCGCGGGCCTGCCTCTGCTGCTGCTCTCCGGTTGCACCGCCGCCGAGAACCTCACCGATCTTAGTGAAACGGTCCACGTCGTTTTGGAAATCGGTATATGTAACCTTCTGACCACCAATCTTTCCAACGTCATATTTGGATGAAGTCGACTGAATTGTCTGCATCACCTGGCTGGGGTCGATGACGAACATCAGGAGGGGAACAGCTACGAGAATTGAGAGCACAATTCCCCATCCACGCATTTTCTCTAAAACTGCCATTTTGTTATCTAAATTTTTAATTTTTTCGAATAAGGGTGCGAAGATAGCTATTTTTTCCGAAAAATCACTTCTTTTTTAACAAAGGGCCTATAAAATTAGCCGAATCTATAAGCACTTCGGTAGAATCCTGCACCACGATGCCGTAACTGTCGAACGGCTGATGGATGATAGCGTTGCGGGCCATATCGTCCGAACGCATGCCATATCCCTGCATGAAACCGGAGGGAGAATACATCTTCACGTAGCACTCCGTGTATATTTCCTTCTTGCCCTGATCCCAGTAAATCGTATCGGTTTCCATGGTTTCGCCCTTGATAACATTCTTCACCACCACATGGCCGAAGGCCGACCAGTGCTCGTCCCCGCTTATCTTGGATTTGTCGTGCCGGGCCTTGTTGGAACGGATAATGGTCTCCAGCGACCCGTCCTCCGCATATCCGAACACAGACAAACCCTCCGGGAAAAGGTCGTATGAGCAAGTATCCTTATCGTAAACTTCCATTAAAGGAGCCTCAACCCTCATCTGCAGGATGCCGTTTTCAGTTTGCACATAGAACATTCCGGCAACCCTCTGCAGGGGTGTTTCATCAAGGTTCAGACGGTCTGCTTCCGAGAGTTTTCCCTTGCAGGAAAATACGACGAAAGCAACCGCCAGAGCGGTTGCCATCGCACGTATCGTATTTTTCCGAAGAAACATTCCTTACCTGGAGAGCCTTATGGAGGTGGTGGCCGTCATGCCGCTGCAGGAAACAGTGTAGGACTGGCCGTTCTGATATCCGTACATGAAGGCGTCCGCTGCTGAAGGAGCATAGTTGTTGCGGGCGATCTGACGGTCTGCCTCTTCGGCGAGAGACTCGTCTGCAGCCTTTGCCTTCCTGTAGAAGTCGCATGCTGCCCAGCGGGGAGCGTAACGGGTGATTTCGTCACCGCCGCAGGAAGTACCGGCCCAGAGGTTACCCATAATCATATAGGCCTTACCGGCATATCCGTAGTTAAGATCTGCTGCAACCTTTGCGGCAGCGTAGGATTTTGCCTTCATGCCGTTCTTGTATGCAAATCCTGCAAGTTCGTAGTTGTACTGTGCAAGGGTTTCACCGGGTGCGCAGGCGGCGATAGCCTCTTCAATATACTTGATGGCTTCGTTCACATTGCCGCGGCTGGCGTGCAGCCTGTAAAGGAAGTAGGCCGATGATGCCGAAGGATCCAGGCTGTGCATCTTGGTGACGGCCTTCAGGTAAAGGTCGCTGCTGAAGCATTCGCCCCTGTTCATAAGCTTCACAATGTTGGTAACGAGGGCCACGTTGTTCGGATCTGAATTGTAACGGGGGGTGAAGATTGCAACCAGGTTGTCGCAGGTTGCAACGTTGCTGTCGGCGAAGATGGACTCGATGGTGGCCTTTGCCTCACCAACTGCCTCAGGGTCGTCGTCCGATGCCGCAAGGTAATCGACTGCGGTGGTGTAGATGTTCATCACTTCCTCCGCGCGGAGTTCGTTCTTGCGGTACAGGTCGATTGCCGACTGCAGGTAGTTCACGAGGATACCGCCCTTGGTTTCGCTGCCGGCCTGATTGACGATAGCGCCAAGTTCCTTATACATGTACTTGGGATCGCTGTTGCGGAAGTTGATGATGTACTGACCCTTATTATTAAGGATAGTGGACTTCATATCCACAACCACGCCGCCCTTCTTTCCGGTGGGGAAGTAGCGCAGGCGCTCGTCCTGGAGGGTAAGCAACGAGTCGATCAGGGCCTCGCGGTGAGCGGCTTCCCTGGAACCGAGTTTCTTGATCTCACGGGCAAGCAGGGTAGAACCCTGGATGTAGAGGTTTGCCCATTTGTTTCGGGGGCAGATGGAGTATGCAATCCTCCACTGGGGAAGTGCATCGTCGTACTGCTTCTGCTTGAAGTTCGTCTGGTAGAAATCCATATACTTGAGGCATTCTGCGCTGGGCTCCTGTGCGGAAACCTTTACGCTGAAAACCATCATTGCCAGAGCGAAGAAAAATAGTGCAAACTTTTTCATATCGTTTCAGTTTTTATTGTCAAACTTAATCGTCCGAGGCATCATAATTCCAAAAAGCGTTCCAAACTATTCATAGTGCGGCTTCTGGAACCATATATCAAAGATATTGGCACCCAGGCTGAAGCCGAAATAACGCTCCCGTACCATGCCCGATCCGGCCACTCCCCTCTGCCCGGCCTGCAGGCCCACGGTGAGACCGTTGTACCAGCGGAATACCGGGAATGTTGCGCCGATTGTAATACCTATATCATTGACAGGCAGGTTGTTAACCGAATAATAGGACTTATCGTAATAAACGCCGGCCCTGTAGCTCACGCGGCGCATGTAGTAACGGATATCGTAGCGGTTGGGGGTATACTCCATACCCGCTTTAACAGAGAAACCTTTCCCTGCAGAAAAATTTTCATTCGAGAGCCCGGGAACGGCATCGAAGCCGGCGCGGGACCAGTCTGAAAGGCTGTAATCCACCTCGAAACGGTACTTGTCGGCAATCTGATAACCTATCCCGAAGCCCATCTCGCTGCCGAAGCGGGGCCCGGTGAGTTTAGACTCATCCTCCACCGGAGTTTCCGAAGAACCGGAGATAACCCTTGCGGTGGAATAGGTGACATAGCCGTTCATGGGTGTTCCCAGAAGGTATGTGGCACCAAGGGTGAGGACATCATTGCCGATGGGCTGGGCATACTGGAGGCCGCCCTTGAAGGTGTGGCCGCTTACCTGGAAAGTGTAGCTCTGGCTCTGCCCAAGAACATCCGAACTGGAATAAGTGTCCGTGGAACTGCGTTCAATACTACCGAAATTCAGTATATACTCCCCGCCAAGCGAGAGCCTGTTCCAAAGGGTGACTGCAGCGCCCGCAAAAAACTGGTAGATGCAACCTTCTCCCATAACGGTGGATGTGCGGATACCGTTTTCTGCTATACTTGCGGCATCGGTAGTGTTCTTTGTTACAAACTTGTATCCTACGTCGCTGTACGGGGTTATACCAACCATGAAGGCCGAGTGCTTGTATATCGGGAATGATATAACGAAGTCGCTGATGTTGAACAGGTTGAAGCCGCTGCGGTACTGCCCGTCATTGAAAAGGGACGCGCGCCCGTCCAGGCCGAAATCCGCCATGAAGGAAAGGGAGTCGCGCGCCGTGATGGACGCAGGGTTCAGTATATTGATGAAACGGTTGTTCCTGCCGGCGATTCCAACCCCGCCCATACTGCGGTTGTATGCCGTTCCGCCCTGGTGCAGGATACCTGTACCATAGACGGAATAGGGCGAATAACCACTGTATGTTCCATTGTCCTGCGCGCTGGCGCCCAGAGCCGCAAAAAGCAGCCCGGCCACCGCGGCACAAGCTTTAATCAATACTCTTGACATATTCGTCAGCTATTAATGCCAACCCCATTAAAACGAGGTTACAAACTGCAAAGATGGAATTTTTCATCCGTTTTGCAAAATAATTCGCATCTCCGCCGGTAAATACGGCCACATTTTCAGGCGCGGTGGCCAGATATCCCTCAATCTCGAAGACGATACCGTTAACAACTCCGCTTTCAATGGATTCCACTTCCGAAAGGCCGATGAGGGGACAATCCTCCGGAGTGTTCACAAGCGGAAGGGAACGGGAATAGCGGTTAAGGGCCTTGAACCTTGTGCGGCAGCCAAGGGAGATGTTTCCGCCGCGGTAGTTGCCTTTTTCGTCGGTAAAATCAACGGTAAGCGTTGTGCCGAAATCCACGATTGTGCAGCCCTTGCCGCGGAAAAGATAGCGGGCGGCAAGGATGGATGCGGCCCTGTCAAAGGATATATAGGAAGGAAGCCCGTGCGATACAAGGAATTCCCTGTTACCAGGATCAAGGACCAGCAGATGGTTGCATTCGCGCTGGAGCGCCGCTCTGTCATCGGCCGATAATTCCACCACCGAGCATACGAGAAGCACCTGGGGTTTCTCCTTTGCGGTGAGCCCCAGGATGAAGTCCATGAATTTCTCCCCTTGGTAGCGGAATGTCTTACCAAGAGTCATTCTCTCCGACCAGGCGGCCTTCAGCGCGGTGTTTCCTATTTCGACAAGAAGATTTGACATAGCCTACAAAGTTACTGAAGTAACTTCAAATTTGCAAGCGCCTTAGCCAGGGAATCCACCCCGCGGGTTACTACACGCAGTTTTCCGTTGTCCTGATTGAACTTGAACTGCGATTGGAGGTTCACCCTGTCAAGAAGATTGGAGAACTGGCCACTCTTGTAATAGCCCGACATGGGATTGCCCACGAAGAACATTATCTGCATTCCGTTCTTTATGATAATCTTCTCAAAGCCCATGGATGCGCCAAGATTGCGGATTTTCACCACATCCAGAAGATTTGAAACTTCCTGGGGAAGCGCTCCGAAACGGTCTTCCAGCTGGCGGGCCATCCTGTCGATTTCCTTGTCAGATGTCATGGAATCCAGATTCTTGTAAATCCGGATTTTTTCAGCTGTCATGTCGATATACTCGTCCGGGATAAGGGCCTGCTGGTCTGTTTCAATCGTACAGTCTTCAACGAAGGCTTCGCGAACCTGCTTTGTGGAAAGCCCGGTTTCCACGCCAAGTTCTTCCATCGCCTCGGAAAGAATCTTCTGATATGTTTCAAAGCCCATATCGGAAATGAATCCGCTCTGCTCCGCTCCAAGAAGATTACCAGCCCCGCGGATATCCAAATCCTGCATGGCGATGTTGAATCCGCTGCCAAGGTCCGAGAATTCTTCGATAGCCTTGAGCCGGCGGCGGGCATCGTCGGTAATGGAAATGAGCGGAGGAACTATCAGGTAGCAGAAAGCTTTCTTGTTGGACCGGCCAACACGGCCGCGAAGCTGGTGAAGGTCGGAAAGGCCGATATTCTGGGCTCCGTTTATAAGTATGGTATTGGCATTGGGTATATCCAGGCCGTTTTCGATGATGGTGGTGCAAAGAAGCATATCGTATTCTCCCCTCATGAAGTCCAGCATACGGTTTTCCAGTTCGCGGGACTCCATCTGGCCGTGTGCCACGCATATCTTCATATCCGGAACCAGCCTGTGCAGGATATCG
Source organism: Bacteroidales bacterium (assembly GCA_016290725.1). Lineage (GTDB taxonomy): Bacteria > Bacteroidota > Bacteroidia > Bacteroidales > UBA932 > Cryptobacteroides. Next base: position 11,418 of record JAEEUZ010000021.1, read on the forward strand.
TGAATGGCAGGCAGTTCCTCAACCTTATTGTGCAGGAAGAATATTTGGCCACCACGGTTAAGTTCATAAGCGATTATGCTCTTTATTTCCGTTTCATCAAAGAGGATAATCTCCGTCTGGATGGGAATGCGGTTCGGTGGCGGAGTCTGGATAATCGACAGGTCACGCGCGCCCAGAAGCGAGAACTGGAGAGTTCGGGGAATAGGGGTAGCAGTGAGGGTGAGGGTATCCACCGATGTGCGCATCTGGCGGAGTTTTTCCTTCGCAGCCACGCCAAATTTCTGCTCTTCGTCTATAATCAGAAGCCCAAGATCCTTGAATTCGAAGCCAGCGCCAAGTATTTTATGTGTGCCGATGAGTATATCTATCTTCCCTTCCTTAAGCCGCTTCTTTATATCCGTTATTTCTTTGGCACTCCGGAGCCTGCTCACATAATCCACCGTGCAGGGGAAATTCTCCAGACGGGAACGGAAAGTCTCGTAATGCTGCAGGGAAAGTATTGTCGTTGGTACCAGCACTACCACCTGTTTACTGTCGGAAACTGCCTTGAACGCAGCCCTAATGGCTATTTCCGTTTTTCCGAAGCCCACATCGCCACAGATAAGACGGTCCATCGGAGGAGTGTCTTCCATGTCGCGCTTCACGGCGACGGTAGCCTTCTCCTGATCCGGGGTATCCTCGTACATGAACGACGATTCCAACTCTTCCTGCAGGTATGTATCGGCCGAAAAAGCGAATCCTTTGGATGCCTTCCGGCGGGCGTAAAGCTGGATAAGGTCCTTTGCAATATCTTTGACGCGGGATTTTGCTCCGGCCTTAAGGGTGGCCCAGGCTTTCGATCCCAGTTTATTAATCCGGGGAGCCTCACCCTCCTTTGAGCGGAAGCGGGAAATCTTATGAAGCGAATGTACGGAAACGAACACTACGTCGTTATCCTTATACTTCAGTTTTACAACCTCGTGTACCCTGCCCTTATCATCATTCATTTTCACCAGGCCGCCGAAAATACCCACGCCATGGTCTATATGGACTATATAATCGCCGATATTAAAGGCCGATAGGTCGTTGAGGGTGAGTTGTTCCGACTTTTCAACGCTGCGGCGGATGTGAACCCGGTGAAAACGGTCGAAAATCTCGTGGTCGGTATAATAGCAGACCATATTGTCATGGTCGATGAAGCCGGAGTGCAGCGTCTTACCCTGGATAAATTCCGGCATAAGGGCTCCCTCTTCCTGAAGCATGATGGACCTGAGCCGCTCCAGCTGGGAAGACTTCTCGCCAAGTATATATACCTTATAGTTTTTCTCTATCTTATCGCGGATATCTGAAATGAGCAGCTCGAAGTTCTTGTTGAATACCGGCTGGGGACTTATATGGAATTTCACCGCGTCCACGTTCTGATTCATCAGCGGAACGTCCAGGAATATGCGGTGGAAATCGGCCAGATCGGCAAAGAAATCCATACCCTTGTACATATCCGAAGAATCCAGCCAGATCCGGGCCGATGACGGCAGAAGCGAAGCTATCGTTACTCCATCGGCCTCGTCCTGAAGGCTTATATCCGGATAAATCAGGGCTTCGGAGCACTTTTCAACGGAGAGCTGGGTGTTGCAGTCGAAGATATGGATGCCGTCTACCTCGTTACCGAAATACGAGATACGGTAGGGTTTATCCAGCGAATAGGAGAATATGTCGATGACGGAGCCGCGAACGGCGAACTGGCCTGGGGACGAGACGAAATCGACACGCTCAAATCCTTCGTTTATAAGTAGGTCGATGAGTTTATTGTACGGCAGTTCCTCCCCTTCGGTTATTTTAATGAGGTTGTTACTCATGGCCGACGGAGCCGGAACTTTTTCCTCCAGGGCCTCGGGGTAGGAAACTATGAAGAGTTTGTCGCCACTGTTTTCCAGTATTTTGCCGATGGCGGCGGTGCGCTGAACTCCCAGCGAGGATTTATAATTGCTTCGCTCTACGCTTTTACCGGAATCCGGCAGGAAAAACACACAGTCTCCTTCCGTGAGGTTATACAGATCCGCAGCGCAATATTCCGCTGCTTCCTTGTTTGGCAGTACTATCAGATGCAGGCCTTTTTTTACCTCTTTGGATACGACCATCCATCGGGCCGATAAAAACAGTCCGCAGCAAAAGACATCTTTATTTTCACTTATCAACATTATATGCCTCTTTCCTGTTGAAAACCTGTTAATAAGCCTGTTAATAAGTATTTTGTTTTCTGAGAGTTTTTCATCCGCACGGTTTTTTCACAACTTTCCAACATCCTTCCCACCCCGTTCTTAACACTTAATATTTTTATAAATATTTGTTTATTAAATACTTATATACTTTATTAACATTTTAACAGGCATATAATCATCAATATCTTAAATCAAAATAAAAGAACTATATTTGTAGCTGATTAACCCGAGCGCCCCCATGAGTGATTTCGACCCTCACAGCACAAATCAACGCAAAGATAATGAATTGGACGGAATAATCCGCCCCAGGGAACTGGACGATTTCACCGGACAGAGCGAAATCGTATCCAACCTTAATATATATATAAAGGCCGCCAAGATGCGCGGAGAGGCCCTTGACCACGTTATTTTCCACGGCCCTCCCGGTCTGGGAAAAACTACCCTGGCGCATATCATTGCCAACGAAATGGGCGTAAACATGAAGGTAACCAGCGGCCCTGTTCTGGATAAACCGGGAGATTTGGCGGGGCTTCTCACGTCCCTGGAAACCGGCGATGTGCTTTTCATTGATGAGATTCATCGGCTTTCACCCGAAGTTGAGGAATACCTGTATTCCGCAATGGAGGATTATGTTATAGACATAATGATAGACAAGGGCCCCGGCGCCCGATCTGTGCGCATTGCCCTGAATCCCTTCACCCTCGTTGGCGCCACCACCCGCAGCGGTCTTCTCACAGCTCCGCTCCGCGAACGCTTCGGCATAAACTGCGCCCTGGAGTACTACGACACCAAGGAGTTGAAAAAGATTATTATCCGCAGCGCAACCATCCTTGATATTCCTATTGATGACGAAGCCGCAACTGAAATTGCTTTACGCAGCCGCGGAACTCCCCGTATAGCAAACGCACTCCTGAAGCGTGTCCGTGACTTTGCCCAGGTTGTCGGCAACGGAAGCATCGACCTTGAAATTGCCCGTTTTGCTTTGAATAAGTTGAAGATAGACACCCGCGGGCTGGATTCCATCGACAACAAGATACTTCGAACGCTTATTACTACGTTTAAGGGTGGTCCCGTGGGCGTTGGTACTCTGGCAACTTCCATAAGCGAAGATACCGGCACCCTGGAGGAAGTCTACGAACCCTTCCTCATCAAAGAAGGCTTCATAGTGCGCACCCAGCGCGGCCGCGTCGCCACCGATCTCGCCTATCACCACCTGGGCCTTGACGCCTACCTCCCCATGCGCAAATCCACCCCCGACGAAACCGGCAGTCTGTTTTAGCCTTTGTCTGGAGAAGATATTTGTGTTTCGGAGGACTCTGTTCCGCTTCGCTCGTGTGAGAAAAAGGCGTCATCAGACGCCCCGGCCGCTCCGTGACTTTGCTTACAAAGTTGGAAAGGACTTGAGGCCGGCAGGGGTTTGGGGGCAGGCCCCCAGTATATAGTCCGGGGGTGGACACGCCTCCGAAACACAAATATCTTCTCTAATCGACAAAAGGCTCACTGCGGCGGGAAAAAAGCGCGATAGCCTTGTGCGTGAGCCAAAAAAGAAGGGAGAACTCTTTTTCGAGTGCTCGCAGAAAAAGAGTTACTCCCTTCGCAATAAAAATCATGGATAGTAATAAGTAAAGTAAAAGTATTATATATAAGTGCTAATAAATAATAGAAAAGTGCTAAATGTTTGTACTTTTCTATTTTTGTTTTTATACTTGCAAAGTATAATAAGCCAAACCTAAACTTAAGTATATGGCCGACGTAAAACTTAACTCCAAAATTCCTGACGGTCCGTTAGCCCAAAAATGGGCGAAGCGTAAAGCCGAAATCAGGATTGTTTCCCCCAACAACAAGCGGAAACTGGAAGTTATCGTAGTGGGAACAGGACTTGGCGGTGCGTCCGCAGCTGCTTCACTTGGAGAGCTGGGATACAACGTGAAGATATTCTGTATCAGCGATTCACCCCGCCGCGCACATTCAATTGCCGCCCAGGGTGGTATAAACGCTGCGAAGAATTACCAGAACGATAATGATTCCGTGTACCGTCTTTTCTACGACACCATCAAGGGAGGCGACTATCGCAGCCGCGAAGCGAACGTTTATCGTCTTGCAGAGGTGAGCGCTGCAATCATCGACCAGTGCGTTGCCCAGGGTGTTCCCTTCGCACGCGAGTATGGCGGATATCTTGCGAACCGTTCATTCGGCGGCGTGCAGGTGAGCCGTACATTCTATGCCCGCGGACAAACCGGACAGCAGCTGCTTCTTGGCGCTTATGCTTCTCTAAACAAGGAGATTGCAGCCGGAACAGTTAAGAGTTATCCCAGGCATGAGATGCTGGATCTTGTTATCATCAACGGAGAGGCTAAAGGTATTATTGCCCGTAACCTTGTTACCGGTGAAATCGAGCGTTTCGGCGCGCATGCAGTGGTTCTTGCAACCGGTGGATATGGAAATGCTTACTTCTTGTCCACCAATGCCATGAACTCCAACGGCAGTGCCGCAATGCAGGCCTACCGCAAGGGAGCTTTCTTTGCAAATCCCTGCTTCGCCCAGATCCATCCCACCTGTATTCCCGTTCACGGCGACCAGCAGTGCAAACTTACCCTTATGAGCGAGTCCCTGCGTAACGACGGCCGTATCTGGGTGCCCAACAACATGGAGGATGTGATGAAACTGCGCAAGCATGAGATTAAACCTTCCCAGATTCCGGAAGAGCGCCGCGACTACTATCTGGAGCGCCGCTATCCCGCTTTCGGTAACCTTGTGCCCCGTGACGTGGCATCCCGCGCCGCCAAAGAGCGCTGCGATGCAGGTTATGGCGTGAATGAAACAGGCCTTGCAGTGTTCCTGGATTTTGCCGATGCAATCAAGAGGCTCGGTCATCAGAGGGTTGAGGAGCGCTACGGAAACCTCTTCCAGATGTACGAGAAGATTACATCGTCATCGCCCTGGGAAGAGCCTATGATGATTTATCCGGCAATCCATTACACCATGGGCGGCCTTTGGGTGGATTATGATTTGCAGACCACCATTCCAGGTCTCTACGCCATCGGCGAAGCCAACTTTTCCGACCATGGCGGAAACCGCCTGGGCGCATCGGCCTTGATGCAAGGTCTGGCGGATGGATACTTTATTCTTCCGTACACCATCGGCGATTATCTTTCCCATAAATTTGCGGAGCCTAAGACCGATGTTAATGCTCCGGAGTTTGAGAAAGCGGAAAGGGAAGTCAAGGAGCGAATTGCGAAGCTGTTTGCAGTTAAGGGAACGGAGACCGTGGACAGTATCCACAAGAAACTCGGTCACATTATGTGGGAGTATGTGGGTATGGCGCGTAACGAAGAAGGACTTAAGAAGGGTATCGAGGAAATCAAGGCTCTTCGCGAGGAATTCTGGAAGACCGTGCGGGTTCCCGGAACCAACGAGGAATTCAATCAGGAACTAGAAAAGGCACTTCGCCTGGTGGACTTCTTCGACATCGGCGAACTTATGGCCCGCGACGCCCTTCACCGCAAGGAATCCTGCGGCGGCCATTTCCGCGAGGAAATGCAGACGGAGGAAGGCGAAACCAAGCGCGACGATGAAAACTTCATGTATGTGGGCGCTTGGGAGTATAAGGGAGAAGGTGTTGAGCCTCAGCTGCATAAGGAGCCGCTCAAGTATGAGAATATTAAGATAGCAACCCGTAACTACAAAGACTGATATGGAATACAATGTGAAAGTGTGGCGTCAGCGTAACGCCAAGAGTAAAGGACATTTCGAGACATATCACGTTACGGATGTGGAGGAAGACGCTTCCTTCCTCGAAATGCTTGACATTCTGAACGACCAGCTTATCCGCAAGGGTATTGAACCCATAGCCTTCGATCACGACTGCCGGGAAGGTATATGCGGTGCCTGTTCCTTATATATAGACGGGCGCGCGCATGGTCCGGACGACCAGGTAACGACCTGCCAGCTGTTTATGCGTCATTTCAAACCCGGAGCAACCATAACGGTTGAGCCGTGGCGCAGCGGTGCATTCCCGGTTATCAAGGACCTTGTGGTGGACCGTCAGGCATTCGACAAGATTCTGCAGGCCGGCGGTTTCATTACGGTTCGTACCGGTGCTGCCCAGGATGCAAACAACATCCTTATTCCGCATGACGATGCCGAACTGTCGATGGACGCCGCTGCATGCGTTGGCTGCGGAGCCTGCGTTGCAACGTGCAAGAACGGATCGGCAATGCTGTTCGTAGCCGCCCGCGTTTCGTCTCTTGCGCTTCTGCCCCAGGGTAAACCGGAGGCTGCACGCCGCGCCCGGGCTATGGTTGCCAAGATGGATGAACTGGGATTCGGCAACTGCACCAACACCAGGGCTTGTGAGATGGAATGTCCCAAGCATGTTACAATCGACCATATAGCGCGTTTAAACCGCGAATATCTTAAGGCCAGATTCAGTGAATAAAGGTTGATTTTAAGGGTATTAGTGCTATTATTAAAAAATTTTAAAATTAAAAATATTTAATAATTAACTCTATTTGCTTACAAATTGAAAGTTCTAAAATGCCAAAAAAGCTTTTTAAAAAAGAATTTATCAACAAAATAGTGTTAATTTCGTATTTTATTAAGGGTTTTAAAATTTGCTTATTTGAAAATAAAGTTCAATCTTTGCATTTCGGGAGAAAAGATTTTGACCCCGAAAAGGCTGTTTTTAGTAAGGAAAGAACAACTTTTTATCAATATTTATGTTTAACTAATCATTACTGCTTATGAAAAAAATTAAAGTTTTTTTCGCAGCTGTGGTATTACTGTTTGTAGGCACTCAGGCCTTCGCCCAGAACATCAACGTTTCTGGTAAGGTTGTGGATGCCGAAGGCAACGGTGTTGTGGGAGCAGCCCTCGTGCTGCAAAGCAACAGCACAGTGTATACCATGACTGATATCAACGGCGCTTACAAGCTCAGCGTGCCCGCAAACGGCATCCTGAATGTGAGCTGTCTCGGTTATCAGGAACAGGCTGTCAGCGTGGATGGCAGGACCAGTATCACTATCGTCCTTCAGGAAGACAGTGCAGTCCTTGAGGAAGTTATCGTCGTTGCTTACGGTACCGTCCGAAGGGAAGCCAATACCGGTTCAGTGGCCACCATGGACAAGAAAGGTCTTGCAGAAGCACCTATCTCTTCGGTAGATAAGATGCTGGGTGGTAAACTCGCCGGTGTGCAGGTAACTACACAGACCGGTCAGCCCGGTGCAAGCTCCGAGATCCGTATCCGCGGTATTTCCTCCCTGAATGCGGGCAGTTCCCCGCTTTGGGTTATTGATGGTATTCCCGTGGAATCCGCCGACCAGAGCTACTTCACCAACACCTCCAACGCCCTTTCCGCCATCAACCCTAACGACATCGAGAACATCACCGTCCTTAAGGACGCTGCCGCAGCTTCCATTTACGGTTCCCGCGCAGCAAACGGTGTTATCCTTGTCACCACCAAGAGCGGACGCAGCGGTAAGGCCAAATTCACGGCCCGTGTTAAGTACGGCGCCTCGCAGCTGGCCAACGACAACAACTACCGCGTGATGAGTGGTTCTGAACTCATTGAGTGGCAGCGTGTTGCTATTGCAAACGCCGGTTACAACCCGGACGATCCCACTTCTCCTTACTATCGTCCTATGTCGCTGATCACTCAGCCTTTGACGAACTGGATGAAGGAATTCACCCGTCTTGGAACCCTGCAGGAGTATGAAATCAACGCAGCCGGCGGCACAGAACGCGGCAAGTTCTATTCTTCACTCTCCTATCAGAAGAACGACGGTATCACCTACGGAACGGACTTCTCCAAGTTCACCGCCCGTGTGAACTCTGACTACAGGCTCACCGACACCATTGAAATGGGTACCCGTGTAAACCTTGGCTACAACATGGCTAACGATACCCCGATGCAGAGCCTGTACTATTCCAACCCGTTCTTTGCAGGTATGACCATCCTTCCCTGGACTCCGTTCCTGGATTCAGAAGGCAATTACAATGTGAACATTCCTGAAAACTCGAACACCAACCCCCTGTACACGGCTACACACGATCAGCAGTGGGAAAAACAGTATCGTGTTCACGGAACCGCATACCTGCAGTGGCAGCCCATCAAGAACCTCGTCCTGAAGACCAACAACTCGGTTGAAACCACCTTTGGTGAAGGCCGCCGTTATTGGGCACCGGATCCCGGTGACGACCAGGGTACCCTCCAGACTTCCACCACTCAGTATATTACTCTCACAACTTCCAATACCGCCACTTACAACTATTCCGTAAGCGGAAACAACTTCCGTTTCATGGCCGGTCAGGAAGCTATGCGCAGGAGTTATACATACTACTATATGTACGGCCCGCACGTGTCGGCAAAGATTCCTTACATGAGCACTGCGGTTTCTTCTGAGGACCAGACAGGATACAGCGCAAACTACAGGACCCTGCTCTCCTTCTTCGGAATGTTCGACTACAACTACAACAACACCTATTATCTTACCGCTTCCATCCGTGAAGACGGTTCCTCCCTCTTCGGTTCAGAGAACCAGTGGGGTACCTTCTGGTCGGTCGGCGGTTCCTGGAATGTTACCAACGAAGCATTCATGAAGCCCCTCTCCAAGTGGCTCAGCCTCCTGAAGATCCGTGCCAGTTATGGTGTGAACGGTAACAACAGCATCGCTCCTTACCAGGCATACGGTGTTTATGCAACCTCCGCTTACAACGGAGCAAACGGTACTCTCCCCAGCAGTCCTGACAACTCTTCCCTCTCCTGGGAAAAGAACAAGACCTGGAACGTAGGTGCAGACTTCAGCTTCCTGTATGGCCGTATCAACGCACAGTTTGATATTTACAACCGTACCACTACGGACATGCTTCTTTCCAAGCAGGTTCCCCAGACTTCCGGTTTCTCCTCCAACTTCATGAACATCGGTTCCCTCGGCAACAAGGGTGTTGAGTTCCAGATCGACGGAGACATCATCCACAATACAGACCTTGTCTGGAATATCGGCGGTAATATCTCTTACAACAAGAGCACCGTGCTGGACCTCGGCGATGACGATTTCATGACATATGCCGATGACTCCCGTATCCGCCACAAAGTTGGTGAGCGCTTCTACACATTCTACCTGAAGGATTACTACGGTGTAAACCCTGTTAACGGTACTGCACTGTGGCGCCATCACGAGTATGAATATGGAAAGGACGCCGAAGGTAATGATGATCCCAACAATATCATCAGCGATACCGTAACGCTTACCAGCGATTACAATCAGGCTACGTACATCTATGCCGGTTCACCTGAACCCATCCTCACCGGTGGTTTCAACACCAGCGTTTCCTACAAGGGCCTCAACCTGAGCGCATTCTTCGAATACAAGTGGGGCAACAAGGTTCTCATCATCGAAAACCGTTATGTGAATTCCGACGGTTCCCAGATGTCCATGAACCAGAACGCCCTCTCACTCAACTACTGGAAAGAGCGTGGCGACACCGGTGTTTATCCGAAGCCCGTTGCCGGTAACTCTTCCAACTCTTACGCAATGCCTTCCACCCGTTGGCTCGAGGACGGCAGTTATCTCCGTATCAAGGACGTAACCCTTTCATACAACATTCCTGAAAACCTTCTGAAGAAAGTCAATATTTCCGGACTGAAGGTTTATGCGAGTGCACTGAACCTGTTTACGTTCCATAATGTCCACTTCTGGGATCCTGAACGTGGTCTGGATGGTATGGGATATGGTATCTATCCTGTCACCAAGTCCTTCGTTGCTGGTGTAGAGGTATCCTTCTAATTTAAAAAGGTATTGAATATGAAAAAGTTTACTTACATACTTCTTGCCGCGGCTACTCTCTTCACCTTCAGTTGTAAAGACTTCCTGGTAGAGGAACCTTTCCTCACAGAGAGCAATGCCCTTACCCTTTCAGACTTCTCCGGCATCAGCAACGCTGTCCTTGGTGCTTATTCACCTCTGGCAGACGGCGCATGGTACGGTGCCGACTTTGTACTGACTTCTGAAATGCGTGCAGAAAACGCCGCCATCCCTACCAATACGGATTTCCAGAGCGGCCGTTATCAGGCACCTTTCTATATGACTTACAGCTCGGACGCAACCGTCGGTCTCTGGGGTTATGCCTATTATGTGATTTCTGCAGTGAACAATGTTCTTGAGCAGATTGAAACAGTTGGCGACGAACATTATATCAAAGGTGATGTAACCCAGGCAGACATCAACAATCTCAAGGCAGAGTGCCTCTTCCTGCGTGCCCTGGCCCACTTCGACCTGGCCCGCACCTATGCATACTCTCCTGCAAAGTCCGCTTCCGCTGCAGTAGGCTTCACCGATTGTATTCCAATCATCCTGAAGACCGACAAAACTGCCAAGGAGCAGCCGAAGAGGAATTCCGTGTCTGAAGTATTTACCCAGATCAAGAAAGACCTTAAGGATGCGGAAGGCCTCATGAGCGCAGACTATACCCGCTCCGGTGTTGCAGACAAGAAGGCAGTTGCCTCTCTCCCTGCAATCCAGGCTCTCATGGCCCGCGTATGCCTCTACAATCAGGAATGGCAGGAAGCAGCCAACTATGCCACTAAGGTTATCAACAATCCCGACTTCAAGCTCTGGACCGCCAAGGAATATCCCGAGGTATGGGGCAAAGAAGTCGGTGGAAGCGAAGTTATCTTCGAGGTATACGGCAAGAGCTCCAACGCCTACGACGAGTACTGGGAGGGTCCTTCCCACATGACCAACCCGCTTGGTTATGCAGACTGTGCCGCAGCACCTGCTCTGATCAGCATTTTCGATGATCCCGCAGATGTCCGTGGTTCCCAGGGTGTCCGTGGTACCGACGACGGCAAGGTCCTGTTCTGCACAGATAAGGACAACGCTTCCGGCGGCCAGCTGTGGACTATGAAATACTACGGCAA
>JAEEUZ010000022.1 GCA_016290725.1 Bacteroidales bacterium
ACGGCCTGGATGTTGAAATAGTGCGTGGGAATCTCCGATTCCGGAAGCATGTACTTTTTCTGTTTCATAATTATAATGTGTTTAATTGTTGCTACATAAAAAAGGCACGCTGTAAGTCAGCGTGCCGATAAAAGTTAATGTTTTATACCTACGGCGATAGCTGCTTACAGTTCCAAGCTGCAAGTGCGCCACCACCAGATATTTACCATTTTCTTCATTTCTTTTGCAAAGATGTGAAATCCGCCTTAAAAATGCAAATCTTTTTTTACAAATTTGCCAAAATCGCCGCCGTATTGGCATTGGATGCCGTTCTGTAATTGGCCTCGATGTGAGCGTTGATTGCCGTTGCCACGAAGAGGAGGACGATGAGGGTGCTCACGATTATGCCGATGACGCGCAGGCGGGGCAGCCATTTCTTGTTGTTCCAACCCACGGTCTGGAACATGCTCCAGAAGCCGTGAACGAGGTGGAGCCACAGGAACACGAACCAGATAATGTACAGGGCGAGCAGCCACCAGCTCTTGAACGTTGCAAGCAGCAGGAAGTACGGATTCTCCGGTTCCAGACCCAGTGCGGGAACGAACTCGCGGAGCTGCATCTTTGCCCAGAAGTCCATAAGATGTAGGCCGATGCATCCAAGGATGATGATGCCCAGCACAAACATGTTCTTTGCGCTCCAGCTGTCGTTCTTGGCTTTGGAGGCCACTGCGTAACGCCTGATGCCGCCCCTGCGGATATAGTTCTGGACAGAGAGCCAGATACCGTATACAATATGGATTAAGAAGCCAAGGGCCAGGATGGGAACCATTATGTCGATGACGGGAGTGCTCATGAAGTCGCAGCCAAGCTGGAACCAGCCGTCGCCCGCCGAGAACAGTTTCTCATCCGGGGCCGACACGCCGAACTTACCCATCAGCGAGTCGATTACCGAGAAGAAATTGATGGTGCCGTGAAGCAGCAGGAAAAGAATCAGAAATGCACCGCTGATGCTCTGTATGAACTTTTTACCGATGGATGAAGTAAAAAAGTTTGCCATTTGTCTATAGTTTTGGACAACAAAGATAGCAAATTTTTCGGATATGGTAAAGGGCCGGTTATCTCAGGAAGAGCCAGCGGGTAAAGCCGACAGCGGACATATAGGCATCCTTACCGTCGTCGGTCACGCACAGCGGGAATGAACTGAATTCATCCTGATACCGCATGCCTTCCAGCCATTGGTAATTCTTGTTCCCAAAGGTAAAATTCTCAAAATCAATATTGGCATATCCAGCGAACCAGCCGCCCTCAACCGTATCCTGGCCATACCACCCCTTGGTTGCGTTGAATTTGAGGTATCCGTTTTCGATTGTGTATGTGCCCTGAAGATGGGTTCCCCAGGCGTGGACGTACAAATCCAGCTGATTGCCTTTTACGATGAAGGTGATGGTTCTGTCATAATTGCCAGTTCCTTTTTTTCCATTGTGAGGAGCATCATAGCGGCCGTCCTTCAAAGCGCCGGACTTTACCTGAGCTCCCTTCTTGTAATAGAGGGAGTGATAGGCCTCGTCTTCATTTGCGGATTCAGTAACCAGCGCGGCTTTTCCGCCGATAAGCTTTACTTTTAAATCAAGACTTTCCATTTCACCTTCTTCCTGCGCCGGGGTCAATATGGTTAAAACGGAGCCTTTCAGCTCCCATTTGCCTTTTAATTCATATTCCCCATCCACCTGGATGTAAGTGCCGTCCTTTTCAAATTTCATAGTCTGGCCGAAACCGGCGAGTGTATTCTCCCATTCTCCCACCAGATCATCGGCTTTTGCGGAATTCTGTTCTTTTTCGCAGGCACACAGGAGAAGTCCGATGGCGGCGAAGATAAGTGTCATTTTTTTCATAATCCTTCGATGTTTTTTAAGGGTTAACCCCCAAATATAGGCAAATTATTGGAGATTTCGCATTATTTCGGTACTTTTGTTACCAAAATACATCGAATCATGTACAAAAGAGTACTCCTGAAACTTAGCGGCGAAAGCCTGGGCGGACCTGCCGGAAAGGGCCTGGATACGGCCTGGCTCGAAAAATATGCAAAAGAAATAGCTGCGGCGGCAAAGGCCGGCCTGCAGATAGCCATCGTCAACGGCGGCGGCAACATCTTCCGCGGCCTCCAGGGCGTGGGCAAGGGCTTCGACCGCGTGGACGGCGACAAGATGGGCATGCTGGCCACCGTCATCAACTCCCTGGCCCTGAGCATGTTCATCAAGGCAGAAGGTGTGGATGCCGTAGTGTTCACATCAACGCCGATGGAACCCTACGCAAAGTACTATATGCGTGACGATGCAGTGGCGGTGCTCGAGCGCGGAGGCGTGGCCCTCATCGCCGGCGGCACCGGCAATCCCTTCTTCACCACGGACTCCGGCGCAGCCCTCCGTGCCCTTGAAATCGGCGCCGACGCCCTCCTGAAAGGCACACGTGTCGATGGCGTCTACACGGCCGACCCCGAAAAGGACCCCTCCGCCGTAAAATACGATTCCCTCACCTTCGACGAGGCCATCTCCAAGCACCTCAAAGTGATGGACCAGACGGCCTACGCCCTCTGCTCGGACGGCAAGATGCCCATCATCGTCTTCGACATGAACGCCACGGGCAACCTCACCCGCCTGCTCAAAGGCGAGAAGGTGGGAACCCTGGTGCACCCGTAGGGCTAGTAATAGCCAAGATGTTCCTCACCCGTAATTCCGGGAGAAAAGCCCCGTTCTACTCTTCGCCGGATATCCAGCAAATCTGCCTCTCACCGCCCTGCGGCCGGATATCCAGCAAATCGCCATTCTACGATGGTCTGTATGGATATCCGGCAACGTTTTTGGCCGATTTGGCCGTTTTTAATGCCGGATATCCAATCAGAAGGCCGCGAAAGGCACATTCTCTGGATATCCGGCATCGGCTAGAATCCAATACATCGGCGTATCTGCTGTTCCGGCAAGTGCCGCTCAAAAAGTAGTTCCTTGTATATCCTCTTCTTTTGCGAATCCGTCAAATGATACACCGAAGAGACTCCGAAGCGAGTTGCATAATCGTCGTCAATAAGACCGCACACATCAAAATCCGTTAGCCGATCCGGACGATAGTTCCGGCCCGTCTCATTCTTCAGCAAAAGGTCCAACTGGTACGACGGCTCCATATCGGCAAGTCCAATAGGATTAACTCCATTCCCGTCCTGTTTCTGCTCCGAAAGCCACTCCTCTCCACTCAGGCGATTCATCTGATACAGATAATTGCGGGCCGAGCCATAATACGCTTCTGCCATCTGTGTCGCCATGAATGAGGTTCTTTCAAAAACCCCGTCTTCGTCCATGGCAAAAGAATCGGGGAAATCATATCGCCGGGGAATCAGACTGGTTATCTCTTCTCTGGAAATAATCTTTTTACCGGGCCGATAGAACCCTGTTTCTTTCACAAACAGGGCCTTGGCCGAGCAGAATGGATATCCGAATGCAGTGCACGACAGCCCATGATGTAAACCATTTCGGCCGATATAACTTAAGCCTGTGCATATGTGATATTTGCCATCTATTGGTTTTATGTACGCCCCCTTCTCTCCCAATCTTCCAGTACGACCATACAGAGTGTTGAAAAGCCGGTCATAAGAAATTCTCAGTTTCCACATAAACTCCACCGGGCTCTCGGCGAACAGTCCAAGATGTGCATGTGTGCTCATTTCCGCATCCATGAGGACATCGACATTGTCCCTGTAAGCATGTAGGGCCAACAAGTTGATAAACAATCCGACATCCCGCGGGCTTCTGAACATCACCTCGTCATGAGAAGTAATGATGGAATGATATATTCGCCTCATCCTGCATTCGGCTCTTCATCGAAGTCCTCAAATGATGGAATCTCCGGTACTGTCTTTTTCGCAACATTAAGTCTCAATAACCGGAGAAGGACCTCGCTTTCCGACATACATGCATATAAAGCCATACTCTGAATACTGAGTTGCTCCCAATACATATGGGAAAGGAACCAGTCTTCGTCGTTACCTTCTTTTTTCCTGCTCACATACAGACCTCGCTCCAGCAATTTCAGTTTTATCGACTTGGTCGATCGGCCCAGTTGCCTGGACATTTCTTTCTGCGTACACTTTTGAATTGCCAAATCCGTAAGGCGATTCAACTCTTCTTTCGTCCATGGCTCGTTAAAATGAGGGTACTTTTTCTTCACCTCATCGTATCTCTCCTGTGGGAGGAAGAACGTTTTGCTGTCCGGTACCATCATACTGCCTCCTTTTTGTCGAAAATATCGGCATAGAGTTTTATCAGTCGGGCGATGACGGCCCGTTCCGAGCGTCCGGTCTCAACGGCAATGTCGGCCAATTCCATCCCCGCTTTGTACATTTCGACAACCGCCTTATTGTCGTCCTCGGTCCAGGGGCGCGCCTGGGGCTTCTTGACATACAGGCCCAGCTCCACCAGTTTCATCTTTACCGAATTCTGCGTTCTGCCAAGTTCAGCGGACATCTCTGCCCTGGATAAGCCCTGCGCGGCGAGTTCCTTTAGCAGTTCCACATCTTCTGCCGACCATGGGTCGTTGAAATGCGGGTACTTTTGTCTTAGCTCTTCGAACTTTTCCTGCGGAAGGAAAAATGTGTTTCTGTTTGGTGTCATAATACATTGTTTTATTGGTTAACGACCGCAAGATACACGAACTTATCCGTGTAACGAGCGTTTTACACGGATAAGTTCAAAATCGGCCATACGCGCATTTGTGGGGCCGATTTTTGAATAGTCATTGTCACGAAAATGACGTTTTTCGTGGTTTTTGGCGTATTTCTGTTTTTGCCGCCGTCGTAACTGCCGGATTATCAGAGCGAAAAAAAATTATCCGTTTCATTTTCCGGAAACGGATAATGGCGCAATCCTGCCGGATATCCACACAAAACATCGCGAAAGGCCGATTAAGGCCGATGGAAGGCCGATGGAAGGCCTCTTTGCCGGATATCCGGCCGCAAGGCCGTTGGTGGCCGATTTCGTGGATATCCGGCAGGAAAAACGGGCAAAACGGGCAAAAACACGACCGGATATCCACACAGACCGTCGCAGAAGGCCGATTTGCTGGATATCCGGCAGGAAGGTACTGGGCCTATTGCCCTACAGCGGGAGGGTTTTGGAGCGGAGCCAGGCGGACTGGGCGGAGTCCAGGCGCGGGGAGAGGGCGCGGAAGACGCGGTCGTTGTAGGCGTTCAGCCAGTCCAGTTCGGATGCGTCCAGGAGGGAGCGGACGATGCAGGCGGTGTCGATGTGGCAGAGGGTGAGCACTTCGAAACCCAGCCAGGAGCCGAATTCGTTCTGGCCGAGGGAGCGCACTGCCAGAAGATTCTCGTGGCGCACCCCGTGCATGCCTTCGCGGTAGATGCCGGGCTCGTCGGAAAGTACCATGCCGGGCTCCAGCGCCACGGCGTTGAAGTTCTGCCGCACATCGTGCGGGCCTTCGTGCACGCAGAGGAAGAATCCCACGCCGTGACCCGTTCCGTGGCCGAAATTGCGCTTGAACTTCCAAAGCGGCTCGCGTGCAAGAGCGTCAATCTGGCAGCCGGCCGTGCCTGCGGGGAAAGATGCCATTGCAAGGTCGATATGCCCTTTCAGCACCAGGGTATAATCCTCCTTTTCCAGCGCCGTGCAGGGCCCCATCGGCACAGTTCGGGTGATATCCGTGGTCCCGAACAGGTACTGACCGCCGGAATCCACAAGATATAGCCCGCGCTCTTCGATTAGCGACGATCCGGAAGAGGGAGTCACATAATGAGGTAGCGCCGCACCAGGTCCATAGGCCGATATCGTCTCGAAACTGTCGCCGCGGTATCCGGGGATAGCGGCCCGCAGAGAATGCAGATAGCACGCAGCATCCCACTCATTGACGCTTCCCGCATTCTGCTCCAGCCAGTACAGGAACTTTTCCATGGCAACGCCGTCTTCCAGGTGCGCCTCTCGCATCCCGTCCAGCTCCACCTTGTTTTTCACCGCCTTCCACGGCGCCACGGGAGAACTCCCCTGCATGAGAGCCGGCCCCTCGGAAAGCAGAAGGTCGTACAAATATGCATTCAGGGTGCCAGGGTCCACATACAGGGAGCCAACGCCATCGGCCTTCAGGGCCGTGAGATCCAGGCCGATGTCGCCATAGTCCCGGATATCCACCCCGTCGGCGCGGAGTTCGTAGAAACTGGCCTCGGTTTCAGAATCGGCCGATGCGAACGCGTCCTTGCGAACATACCAGCGCGCCTCGTCCAGGGTTACAACCAGATATGATATTACCAGAGGGTTGTATTCGATATCGCTTCCGCGCACGTTCAGGAGCCAGGCTATGTCGTCCAAAGCAGTTACCAGAACGGCGTCGCAGCCTTGAAGTATCATCCACTTGCGGAGGCGGGAGAGCCTGTGCTCGCGGGATTCCCCGCAAAGCTCTTCGCCAAGTGTGAGAACCGGGGTAGATGGAATGGCGGGGCGGTCCAGCCACAGCGAGGACAGGATGTCCGGCACCATGACCACGGACACGCCCGGCACGGCCGCTCGCAAAGCTTCCAACTGCCCGGTACTGAAGCACAGCCCGTCCACGGCCACAAACGGCTCGCGGATGCCGAACTCCTCGCTCCCTAGCCACTGGGGGATGGGCACTGCCTCCGGAACGCGCAACTTATGCAGTTCCACCCCGGTGCCCTGCAACTGCTTCACCGCCTGGATGAAGTAGCGCGTATCGGTCCACAGCCCGGCGTGGGAAGGGGTTATCACCACATCCCCGGCCTCGCCGGTGAACCCGCACAGCCACTGCACCTGCTTCCATCTGGAGGCGGGATACTCACTGGCGTGGGGATCGCTCCCCGTAATAATAACGGCGTCCCAGTTTTCCAGGAGCATCCGCTCCCTAAGAGCCTCGATGCGGGCTGCAAACACGTTTTCCATCCTAAATAATTGACTATTTCCACAAATATAAATATATTTGCATAATTAAGGAACATACCCTGAAATTTAAAAACGAAATTATTAAAGTATAAACGATATGGCAGAAGATCCCCTCGAGAGAAGAGCACGCGAAGAGCGTGAGAAGAAACAGAAAACACCGTACTTAGTACTTGCGCTGCTTGCCGCAGTTGCAATCGGCCTTGGCATTGCACTCAGCGTCGTAACCCGAAACAACAGTTCGCTGGTGCGTGAACTGGAAGTGGAAAAAGAAGAACTTTCGGAGCAGTTCCGCGCCCTTCAGGCGGATTTCGATTCCCTGAACACGGACTACGAGAGCATCTCCCACCAGCTGGACACCTCCCGCGAACAGGTGGCCCTCCTCATCGAAAGGCTGCAGAACACCGATGCAACGAACCGTGCCAAGATCCGCCAGTATGAGAAGGAACTCGGAACGCTGCGTTCCATCATGCGCGGCTACATCGTCCAGATAGACTCGCTGAACACCCTCAACAAGCAGCTCGCCGCCCAGGCGGAAGACGCGCGCCGCGAAGCCGCGGAAACCCGCACCCAGAACGAGCGCCTCACCTCCCAGGTGCAGGACCTCACCGGCCAGGTATCCGCCGGCAAGGTGCTTAAGGCCCGCGGTCTTAACGTTAAGGCATTCAACGGAAGTGGCAAGGAAACAGACCGGAGCTCCCGCGTTACATACATGAGCGCCAGCCTCTCCCTCGTGGAGAATGCACTGGCGGAGCATGGCCCCGTTACCGTATACATCGTCCTCAAGGATCCTGAAGGCAGGCTGATGACAAACGGCTCGTCCAAATCCTTCACCTCCGGAGGAGCCTCCCGCACCGCTACCGCCAGCAGAACGGTGGATTATGCCGGAGAAGAACTGGACGTAACGGTCTACCTCAAAGACCTCGGAGATTTCGTGAAGGGCATCTATACCGTGGAGGCCTACACATCGTCAAGCACGATGGGCCGTGCGGAAATCATGCTTCGATAGTATGATCTACGTTCACGTCCCGTTCTGCCGCAGTTTCTGCACATACTGCGACTTCTACTCCGAAATAGCGGATGACGCAATGTTCGCCCGCTACACGGACGCAATATGTGAAGAAATCAAAAGGCGCAGGGACGAGTTCGACAGCCGTCTTCATACCCTTTACTTCGGCGGAGGCACACCCAGCGTGCTTCCGCTTTCTTCCCTCACCCGCATCGTCCTGGCCCTCCAGGACATCGGCTTCGGCGCCCCCTTCGACGAATTCACCCTGGAAGCCAATCCGGAAGACATCGTCCAGAAAGGCCTCCCCTACCTGCAGAGCCTCCGCTCCATCGGCGTGGACCGCCTTAGCCTTGGCATCCAATCTTTCGACGACAACCTCCTTAAATGGATGAACCGCCGCCACAATGCGGAAAGGGCGGAAAAAGCCTTCACCCTTGCACGAGAGGCCGGTTTCGGCAACATAAGCATAGACCTCATCTTCGGCCTTTCCAATCTGGAGGACGATATCTGGGCCGCCACCATCGACAAGGCCATCTCCCTTGGCGCAGAGCATATTTCCTGCTACCAGCTCTCCGTGGAAGGGGACAGCACCCTCGCCCACATGGTAAATCAGGGCCGATACACCCCTGCCGATGACGAAAAATGCGCCGCCCAGTACAAGGTGCTGTGCGAAAAGCTGGGCGCTGCCGGATACCGGCACTACGAAATATCCAACTTCGCGAAACCCGGCTTCGAAGCCCGACACAACAGCGGCTACTGGGCAAGGATGCCGTACGTGGGCCTGGGTCCCAGTGCCCATTCTTTCCGCGACCCCATGCGCTCGTGGAACACCCCGGAGCTGAGCAGCTACACCCGCAGCAGCGAAATCCTGTCGGCCGAAGACCGCCAGGTGGAAACCGTGATGCTCTCGCTCCGCACCAGCCGCGGCATAGACGGCAATTATCTTCGCTCGGCAAGCGAGCAGGAAGACATAGACCGAATGGTCAGGGAAGGCGGGCTGGTACTCATGGAAGGCGGCCGCTACCGCATCCCGGAAGACCACTTCTTCACTTCAGACGCAATTATCCGTGAATTAATCTAATACGTTATGAGCCACAAATCATTCTTTTCACTCCTGCTGGGCCTGGCCGCCGGTGCGGCAATCGGCATTCTCTATGCCCCGGACAAAGGCAAGAACACCCGCGAAAAAGTAAAACGCGCCGCCGCTGGCAATCTTGACGACCTTCAGGAAGGCGCAGAAAACCTGGAATCCGAAGTTGAAGACAAGGCCCAGGAAGCCAAGGAGGACCTGAAAGACCTCGGAGAAACCCTCAAGAAGAAAGGCGCGGAAATCAAGGAAGGCGCCCGTGCGCTTCTGCTCCGCCAGCTGGACCGTCTCGAGACCGCTCTCCGCAAGGCGGAAGACAAAGCCGAACCCGCAGCCGAAGCACCCTCGAGCGAAGAACCGGAAGACCAAACCGCAGCCGAATGAGCGAATTCTCACGTCCCGCCAGGGAACTGCTTGACGCCTCGCGCGAATATGCAGACTCCAAGGCCGATGAAGTGAAGCTCCAGGTGGTGAAAGGGCTGTCCATATCCCTTTCCAAACTGGTTTCACTGTTGATAATCGTATGCGTGGGCATGGCACTCCTGCTCGTGCTCTCGTTCGGGCTTATACTGCTGCTTGGAGAAGTGATGGGCAAGCGCTACGGCCTGGCTGCAATCTGCGTCGCAGTGGTTCTGGCCATTGCTTTCCTAGTATTATATATAAGGAGGGATTCGCTTCTCCGTAACACCTTCGTGCCCGTTTTCATGAAACTCTTTTTCCCTTTGGAGGAGGATTCTGCCGATGACACCAACGCAACTACAGAAGAACCGCAAGTTCAGGGAGATACTGACGCTGGAGAGGCTTGATCAGGAAATAAGCATCGAGCGCAGCGGCAACCGCGTACGCGAAGAAGAGCTTCGCGCGCGTTTTGCCGAAATGCCCCAGACGTATACGCCCCAGACTCTCATGCAGGAGGGAGTCAGGCGCACCCTGCACTCCGTGAACTTCTACGGCTTCGCTCTTAACGTAATAACAATAGCCAGAAGGCTCCTTAGAAAAAAGAAGAAATGAGATACGCAGTACGGGCCGTTAAATACTTCATCCAGGTGAGCATCACGATGGCGCTCATCCTGGGCATCCTCATGGCCCTGGGGCTTGTGTCCACCGATGTGAACGTAGCCTTCCAGCAGGGCTGGCGCTCCATTGGCATCATCGCCATCCTCTTCGGCGTAGTGAGCGGAATCTATCCTCTCTTCGGCTACAGCAAGCGAACCGTCAATGCCAATGGCGAACCGGCCGGGCACCGCAGCGCCATCATCGGCACGATGGAATCCCGCGGCTACACCCTTGAGAAAGAGGCCGATGACGGAGCCATGTCCTTCCGCCTCCGCAGCATCGCCGCCCGCATCTTCCGCTTCTGGGAAGACCGGGTGAGCATCTCCCCCGTCCTTGGCGGCTTCACCGTTGAAGGCCTCACCAGGGACATAACCCGCATAGCAGGAAATCTGGAATTTAAACTTAGAGACAATGACTGATTCCGAAAAGTACAAAACCGTCGCCACCTTCACTGAAAAGGTCCAGGCCGATCTAACCGCCGCGATGCTCCGCGACAACGGCATCCCCGCGGCCGTATTCGGATACGATTCGTCGTACCCCTCGCTTGGATGGGCCCGTGCCATTGAAGTGAAAGTGAACGAAGAAGACTACGACGAGGCGTTACGCCTCATCAACACTCCTCCCCAGGAGGGGTAGAGATCCCTCGGCTGCGCTCGGGATGACAGGGGCGCAGGAGTAGCTCGGCCGCGGCGCATAGGGCGTCGTAAAAATCGGCCCCGAACGCTTCCGTGAGCGGTTCCTTTAGAAACTGGTACACCCTGATGCCTTCACGCCTCCCGCGCTCGAAGGCATCTTTGCATATATCCCAGCGGTGAAGGTTAAGCCCTTTTGTGCCGCCGCCAAGTTCCACGACGCGAATTGGATACAGCGAGCAGGAAATAGGCTTCCGGAAAGGGATGGCTCCTGCGCAGAAACGCCTCTCGATCGAGCAGAAGCAGCCACCGCCCTCAAAATGACAAAAGGCACATTCTTCGCCATCGGCAACAAGGGGTGTTACGATATCACCATCCCGGTCGATCTCAAAAAATCCTTTTGAGTCCACGGCAGCACGGCCTTTGTCGGTCATGAGCGGGGAATAATCATCGTAATACCGCTCCAGAGGCTCCAGCTCCTCTTCCTTGAGCGGAGCCCCGCTCTCTCCCACTATGCAGCATCGGCCATGGCAGATATCGTAGTCACAGGCAAAAAACTCCGTGACCACTTCTTCCGACACCAGAATATCCCCAATCTGGATTATCGTACCGTGTTCTTCTCTTCCCGGCATATGATTTTTACACTTCCTCCGCTTTTGAGTCCGGTCCACAACGTGCCCAGCCTGGCGGCATCCACCGAAGACACATTATCCGCCCAATTCACCGTGAAATTCTTACCGTGAGCGAGCCGCAGCAGAACCATATCCACCAGCAAGTCGGGATCCGCCATCACCGCACCCATTCTCTTCGAAACCCTTTCCTTATATAATGTAAGGGCCGATGCCGACGGCATCTCCAAATTCTTCAGCACGCGGTCCAGCAGGGCGGCCCATTCGCCCGCTCCGGCAACCTCAACCCCAGGAGGGAGACTCTCCTCTCTCATCGGGGCAAGATGGATTTCCACAAGCATCGTTTCCTCCGGCCACAGCAGCATCCCCGTGGTTGCCCTCACGGAAAGGCCGTGCGAAGCCAAAGCCTGCGGTAGCGCCCTCTGCAGCCACTGTTCCATTACCATCGCCCCGAAATAATTACCTCCGGATGCCGGCACCTCCGAATAATACAGGGCATGAAGGGCATTTTCGCCAGAACGCTGCATGTTTATGTGCAAGTTCTGTATCTTGTAGCGCGAGCTCCTTCGGGATGTTGTCCATCCATAAGTCTTGAATCCCCCGCCGTAGCGCAGCATAAGCTTCTTGAGGGCTTGTTCATCCACATTGCCGATAACGACGATCGTCGCCTCGTTCATGCGGGCGAACCTTTCGGCATAAAAATCCGAAGCCTTGCGGAATGTATTATCCAACACCGCGCTTTTCAGAGGTGCCGGCATGCACTGATATCCCGGCATCATGGCCGATGTCATCTGCGCCGAAAGAGCGTCTTCTCCCACTTCTACGTTCTTCCGCCACGCTTCAAACGCCTCCTTGTTCAGACGCCCCCGTGTTGTGACATCCACGAGCGAGCCCACCAGAAGCTGCACCCCGTCCGAGGGGGCATGCCCCCTTATCACCAGATTCTTGTTGGACAGGGACGCGTCCATGCTTATTCCCGCCGCGGCAAGGGCGTCGCGGAAATCCGAACACTCCATTCCGGCCACATCAAACAGGCGGAAGATATCGGCAATTTGCGCTCCCTCTCCCGGAGACAGGTCTTCGATGCTATCCATTCCGCCCGGCCATATTACCGCATAACTCACGCCTTCGGCAGACGGCAAATAACGGTACACAAGCTTGATTCCGTTGGAATAAAGCCAGGTTTCACCATCCGAGACGGCTTCCTTGCGGGTTTCCTTCAGCCTCACGCGGGGGTATTCCTTCTCCCTGGCAAGGGAATCCGTCCCGGCCCAATACCGGCTTAGGGTGTCTCCTGCAGTTGAGCCGACAAGGTAACCCAGATTATAAGCGAAAATGAGTTCGTCCGCATCCAGGGTATCCTGCCCGGAAACTATGCTTAGATTCATGTTTTCCAGCCTTCCCAGCCATGCCCTGTTGTAATTGTTGAACAGGCTTGCCCAGGAGGTATCCGCAAGCTGGCGTTTTGCGGCGAAGCTCACCATCGTTGCCTCCGGAGCCAGATTGGTTCCGTAAAGGAAATGCGAAATGCAGCGCTGCAGATAAACCGCATCCGGAATCTGCGCTCTCCCCCGCTGCAGCCACCCTGGACGCATGGCGGCGCGTATTCCGCCGAATTCCTGCGCCCCCGCTCCGAAATCGTCGATCGCTCCCAGCACCATCGCGAGCCTTTCCAGAGCCGCCTTGGTGTGAGCCGTATCGGTTGCCATCGACAAACCGTATATTTCATCCCCTGCCGATGCCGCAGTGCCGCGATAGGTGAATTCCAGGGCCGAATACGGTATTCCGGCCGCCTTGAAGGACCTGTCGATGCGACGCCGCACAAACGGCTCGAACTGAGCGGCGAAGAGCTCTGGCACCAGCGCCTGCGTTGTGGACAGCCGGTTTTGCGGCAGCCGGGGCGCCGAATATGATACGCTTATGACCGAGCGGTTCCCACCGGTCTTTTCCTGAAAGCTCCACTGTGGCGCCGGATTGGGCTTCCACACGTGGGTATCCTGCCTCACTCCCACGCTTCGACGCGGAAGCATGAGCGAAAAGATATCCATCTTGGCCTTGACGGCCTGGGCCGAAACGTCGCCGCTTATGATTATGGCTTCATCGGAGGGTGACTTACCTGCAAGGGTGAAAAGCATCAGGAGGGTGGAGTCCAGGACCGCGGTTTCGTGCACGGCAACCGACGGGAAACTGTACACCGTGGATTCGCCTCGGGAGACAATAAATCCGTCCGGGGACGGTGATATGCCGCTTCGGAAAAGAAATCCCGCGAACGGGGCCAGATCCTCCCCGGACTTCTCCCCCAGGGCTTCTCCTCTCCGCACCAGGGCGGCATCGGCCCGGCCCTTAACCACCGGGTTTTCTACTATATAATAGGCAATACCGCTGCCCAGGGTGCCTTTTTTAACCGCCCTGTCTTCCTGCAGCCTGGTGAGGGTGTTCTGTGCTGGCACAGTTATTGAAACTACCAACCAGGCTACTGCTGACAACAGATATTTTAACAGTTTTGTCATACCAGTATGCAAAAATAACACAAAAAATTGCTACTTTTGCAAATTAAGTGTTTGATAATATTAACGCAAAACAATAAAGGTTATGAAAAGATTATTTGCAGCGGTCTCCGCACTGTTCTTGGGAGCAGCCCTGGCAATGGCCCAGGACTTCAACGCCGCAGTAGACACTTTCAACAGCGGCATTCAATCCGAATCTAAACTTGAAAGACTCGAACTCGTACGTTCCGCAATGGCCCAGTTCCAGGCCTGCGAGGAAGAAGACGCCGCCGCCATGGTGGTGAAGTGCAAGGAAATCATTCCGGACATTCTCGTCAGCCTCGGCAAGGAATGCATCAACGACAAGAAATACGACGACGCCCTCGCATACATCAAGGAAGCCATCGCCCTCGCCAAGGAATATGGTCTTCCGGATGAAGGCAGCGACTCCGTAGAGGCCAAGGCCCTCAAGCTCATCCCGGACGCTCTCATGCGCAAGGGCTCCACGCTCATCAAGGCCAACGACTTCGCAGGCGCAGTTGCCGTGCTGAAGGAAGCCACCGAATACGACGCAGAGAATGGCAAGATCTGGCTCCTCCTCGCCCAGTCCCTCATCAAGACCGGGGCCGATGAAGAAGCTATCGCAGCCCTCAAGAGCGCAGCGGACTTCGGCATGGCGGCAAAGGCCAACACCCTCCTCTACAAGGAATACATCAAGCTTGGCGACGCCAAGAAGAAAGAGCGCGGCGGCATCAATGACGCCATCGCATTCTACGAGAAGGCTCTCGAAATCGAAGAGAACCCGCAGGTTGTGCTGAAGATCGCCAACACCTATCTGCAGGGCGGTTCCAATTCAAAGGCCATCAGCTCCTTCAAGCGCTATCTCGAGCTCAGCCCCGAGGCAGAGAACAAGAGCGATGTGATCTACACAATCGCTGCAACCGCACAGAAGGCTGGCGACATCTCCACCGCACTCCAGTATTATGGAATGCTCAAGGGAGACGCCAAGTACGGTGCAACCGCCGCACAGATGATCCAACAGCTTAACAAATAACGGTTCTGAGAAATCTCGAACTGCTGGCTCCGGCCAGGACGACACAGATCGGCATCGCAGCCATTGATTGCGGTGCCGATGCCGTGTATATAGCCGGGCCCGCGTTCGGCGCACGCCAGGCGGCCGGCAATTCCGTGGAGGACATAGCCGCCCTATGCTCTTACGCCCACCAATTCGGCTGCAGGATTTACGTTACCCTGAACACCATCCTCTTCGACAATGAACTCGAGGAGGCCTCTTCGCTTCTGAATGCCGTAATTGACGCCGGGGCCGATGCCATCATCGTGCAGGACCCGGCCGTGTTGTCATTTCGAGCGGAGGCGAAGCCGGAGTCGAGACCCGAGCTTGCGAGAGATGGCACCCCGTTGGGGTGGCAAAATCTCATCCTCCACGCCTCCACCCAGTGCGCCATCCGCACCCCGGAAAAGGCGGCTTATCTGGAGAGCCTGGGCTTCGGACGGCTTATCCTGGAGCGGCAGCTTTCGCTGAAGGAAATTCGGGCCATCCGCGAGGCAACTTCCGCGGAGTTGGAATTCTTCGTACACGGCGCCTTGTGCGTTAGTTACAGCGGCAACTGTTACCTGTCGGAAAGCATCACCGGGCGAAGCGCCAACCGCGGCGCATGCGTGCAGGCCTGCCGCAGCCTTTATGACCTCACCGATTCACAGGGGCGCGTTCTTGGCCGCAACAAGGCGTATCTGTCTTTGAAAGACCTCATGTTGCTGGACAGGCTGGAAGATCTGGCCGATGCAGGAGTGGACTCTTTCAAAATCGAGGGAAGGCTGAAGAACAGCTCATACGTTCGCAGCGTTGTAAAAACCTATTCCGCGGCGCTGGATGCATTGGTTCGAAAGTATCCCGGGAAGTATCGCCGGGCCTCTTTCGGGCACAGCAGCGCCGCGGCTCCCGCCACGCTGGACAAAACTTTCAACAGGGGCTACACCCAGCTGTATCTGGACGGGGTAAAAGGCTCATGGGCATCGCTGGATACGCCCAAGTCCATGGGAGAAGCTATCGGCACCGTTCAGGCTGTCAAGCGAAATGGGGCATCGGCAAAAATCACTGTTTCTGCCGCCAACCCCGGTCTTGTACTTCGTAACGGCGACGGCTTTGCCTTCGTGCGCAGGGACGGCGGCATCGGTGGTTTCCGCGGCTTCCGCTGCAGCGGCATGGAAATCGAGTGCCGAGGGGCAGATGGCCTTGAGGCCGGCATGGCCCTGTACCGCAACCTTAGCATGGACTTCGAGCGCTCCCTTGCCGCAGACCGCGCCGTCCGAAGTATTGAGGTGGGGTTGACGGTGTCATCTCGACCAAGCGAAGCGCCCTCTCTGTCATCTCGACCAAGCGAAGCGCGCGGAGAGATCTCATTGACGATCTCCGCCATCACCGAAGATGGCCGCAGCGCCTCTATCACCCTTTCCGGCGCCGAACCGGCCCGGGACCCCGACCGTATGGCGGAAACCATAACGGCACAACTGGGCAAGCACAGCAGCGTGTACGCTTTCCACGTGGACGCCATCTCCTGCGACGGTCCTATGCCATTCCTGGGCATATCGGCCCTCAACCAGGCCCGGAGGGACCTCGCCGCGAAACTGGACGGGATGCCGGTGAACGCCATCCCGCTGAACCCCGGAAGCCGATCCTCCGCTAAGAGCCCGTCGCAGCTGGACTACAGCGCCAACTGCGCGAACCACCTCAGCCGCGAGCTCTACGCCTCAACCGGCACGGAAACCATTGAACCCGCCTACGAAATCACCCATCGGAGCGACGCCGTCCTTATGCGCTCCCGCTATTGCCTCCGCAATGAGTTGGGCATGTGTCCAGGGAAAGAACCTTTATATTTGCATAATAACGGAAAAACCCTTACATTGGAATTCGATTGCAAGAATTGCGAAATGATTGTGAAATGAAGAAAGTTATTAGTGTATTTTCAGCCCTCGCAGTCGCAGGGAGCCTGCTGCTGTCCTGCGATTTACCTGCCGATGATCCCATTCAGCAGGAAGAAGAAGTAGTAGAAGAGACTCCGGTCTTTTCGATCGACCCCAAAAGTGTAGACGTCCCCGCGGAAGGCGGAGAATTTGATATCCGCATCGTGTCCACCGACGTGGAATACGACATTACCATCGTGGACAACTGGATTGAAGAACTCTCCCGCAGCGGAGAGCGCAAAACCGGAGAGACCATACGCTTCAAGGCCTCAGCCAACCCCGATGAAACACCTCGCACCGGAATTGTTTCCGTGTGCACTAAAGACGGCTCCTGCATACCTGTAACGGTGAGTCAGGCCGCGGCCAAAGCGCCCGTTCTTGTCCACAACAACCTGGGCTTCCGTTTCACCGCAACCTGGTGCGGATGGTGCCCCTACATGGACAAAGCCTTCCACGATGTAGCGGAAGATGAAGATGTCCACTTCAACTTCATCACCTTCCACATTTCAAACGGATATCCGCTATATCTGGCCGATGGAGGAGCTCTTGCCAATGCATTTAAAGTCGAGAGCATCCCCACAGGCATTCTGAACGGATGGCAACATCTGGATAATTACCAGGAAATCAGTTACACGGCGAGCCTCATCAAAAAGGCAATCGTGGATTTCGAGAAGACCTTCCCCTGCGATGTGGGAATTGGCGTAAGCTCTTCTATTAGCCTTAACTGTGTTTCTGCAAAGGCTACGATAGAAGCTCCCCCGGGAGATTATCTAGTTGCTGCATTCCTTTTGGAAAGCGGTATCGTTGAGCCCCAGTACCATGCCGCCAACGGTTATATAAACAACTTTGTCCACGACAATGTTGCCCGCAAAACTTTGACAAACAGTCCCTCCGGAGATGCTTTCACTGCAAGCGAAGAACCCACGGTCTTTAATTGGGATGGCGTCATATCCTCAAACTGCAACACAAACAATCTCTCCGTTGCAGTTCTGGTGCTTCGCGCCTATGATTCAGCCTCGCAGAAGGCCGTAAGCGATTATCCCGACTATTATGTAGTGAATTCCACCATCGCCCCTATAGGAGTATCAAAAAAGATTGAATATGAATAAAGTCATAAGCCTTTTAATAGCGGCATTTGCCGCTTTGAGCCTGCATGCCCAGAGCCTTCCCAACGTAAAAGTGGAAGACGCTGCTGGAAAAAGCGTGAACACCTTGAGCATGATCGATGGTGAAACTCCTTTCATCCTCACTTTCTGGGCTTCGTGGTGCAGGCCCTGCCGGATGGAACTTGCCGCCCTGGAGGAAGCCGCACCGGACTGGGAAGGGGATTTTCCTCTCAGAATCTACGCGGTGAGCATCGACGACAGCCGTAGCATTGCCGATGCAAAAGCCCTTGCAGCAACCAGCGACTGGCCGGTAACCGTGCTGTTCGACACCAAAGAGCGTCTGGCCCAGGCTTTCGGCATCTCCAGCATACCTCAGGTGTTCATTTTCGACAAAGACGGCAAACAGGTCTATACCCATGTAGGGTATACTCCGGGTAGCGAGAAAACCCTGCTGAAAAAACTTCTCAAGGCCAAATGATTTCCCGGTGGAAACTGGTTGTGGCCGCACTTGCGATGCTTTTTCCCGCAGCGGCCCGCTCCCAGGGAGTCCTTAACGGCAGCCTTGAGAGCAATACCATTTTCGACGATGAAAGTTCATCTCCATGGTATGGTTTCCACTCCAACAATTACCTCAAACTGGATTATTCAAACGGCCGTTTCGGCGCCGGGCTACAGGGGGAATGGTATCCATCGCCTCTGCCCGGCTATGACCTTTCACTCAAAGGTTTTGGCGTGCCCATCAAATATGTGCGCTGGAAGGGCGACAACTGGAGCATAACGGGAGGCGACTTTTACGAGCAGTTCGGCTCCGGCCTGGTTTTGAGAAGCTACGAAGACAGGAATCTGGGCGTAGCCAACTCCCTTGGCGGAGTGAAGTTTACATCGGCCTTCCTGGACGATAATCTCTACGTTACCGTTCTTTCCGGAGTTCCACGCCAGGGATTGGGATATGCGAAATCGCTCGTGAGCGGGGCCGATATTAACCTCGCCCTTGGGGATTTTTCTTTCGGCGTATCGGTTGTAGACCGCACCGAATGGGCACAGGAGGAGGATATGGCGCTGCTATTGGGCTCCCCTGCCCCGGCCAACGTGCTGATGTTTTCCGGCCGGGCAGGATGGAGTTCAAATGGCTTTCAGGCACAGGCCGAATATGTGGAGCGCAGTAAGGATTTCACGGCCGTGCACAATTCTTCCACAAGTGATTCATACGTGCTCGATGGCGGACGGGCTTTCCTTGGGCGGGTGGGGTATTTCGACAAAAAGATCAGCGCCACTGTCACTTACCGCTATCTGTACAATATGGATTTTGCCTCAAGGCGCACCCTTGGGACCAAGGTCCTGTCCAATACGCTCAATTACCTTCCGGCCCTTTGCAAGCAGCAGACTTATATGCTGGCCTGCCTGAACCCTTATGAGACATATTCGGAGGGAGAATCCGGCTTTGCCGGTCAGGTGTCTTACCATCCCCTCAAGAATCTGTCTTTCACCCTTGGTGGCAGTTGGATAGACGGCCTGGGCAAGGTCCTGCCTTTGAGAGACAATAATCATCTTGCCTACAGGGACATCTACGCCAGTGCCGATTACCGCTGGTCGAAGAAACTGAAAACCACCCTCTACGTTTCCATCCAGGAGAGTTCTCCTACCCATGGGAACCGCAAGGCCACAAACGCCCAGAACGTGTTTGTGCTGGACGGAACGTATAAGTTTTCCTCCGATTTCACCGTGCGCGGGGAACTTCAGTATCTCTACTCACAGGAACTCACCAAAGACTGGATGGCGGCGCTTCTGGAATTCGGAATTGCCCAGGACTGGAGCGTTTCCCTCAGCGACATGTACAATCACGGAAGCACGAAAGAGCATTACTGGAGCATAAATGCCGCCTATTCCGGCCCGGGGTTCAGAATCATGGCCGGCTATGGCCATAACCGGGAGGGCATGGTATGCTCCGGCGGGGTGTGCCGGTATCAGCCGGAATACAAGGGCGCTTTCCTTAAACTCCAATGGTTCTTCAACGCATGAGAAAGTACCTTATTATATTAATGTGCGCCCTGGTTTCCTGCGTTGGCCAGAAGGAAGATCCGGATGAGCCGGGTCCTTCCGGCAGCGGCGCCGACAAGGCGGCCGGGCTGGTGATGGACTTCACGGCCACCTGGTGCGTGAACTGCCCGCGCATGACCTCCGCCATTGAGGAGGCATCGGCCCAGAGGGCAATCATCCCAATTTGCGTCCATTTTCAGGACGATATGGTATGCGACGACGGCAAGGCTCTGGTGAGCCATTTCGGCGTTCAGGCTTATCCCACCGCGGTTATGAACATGGACGCTTCCACCCTTATCACCGCAACCTCCAAGGAACTTATAATTGCGAAACTGGATGCATCGGCTTCCGGAAAGGAGCCCTGCGACGTGGATGTTTTAGTGGGGGCCGATGGAAACGTGTCCGTGACGGTAACAGCTGCCGAAGCGGGCGAATACACCCTTTCGGTTGCGCTTCTGGAAGACGGCGTTGTGGCGCCTCAGACCGGCGGCTCGGATAATTATGTGCATAATGCGGTGTTCCGCGGTTTCCTTCAGGAGAACCTCCTCGGGGATTCCCTCGGGGAAATCTCGAAAGGATCCAGCGTAGAACGCAGCTTCTCCCCCGGCAGCCTTTCCGGGAAATACCGCGTGGTGGCATTCGTGTGCCATGAAGGCAAAGTCAATTCCGCTAAATCGGCAGATCTGATATGAATCTTCACCCTGTAAGGATTGTGAATGCGTTATTTCACCGTTGCCGAGGCCGGATAGAAGAACTCCGGAATCCTGCAGCCGAGGGTTATCGTTTCGAGGGGATTGTTTTCGCAGGAAACCACCGAGAGTTTTTTGTTGTTGCTAAAATCCAGGTTTAAAAGGTCATTGGGGTTGCACATAAGCACGTTCAATTCAACGCAGTGGTTAAGATCCAGGGCCCGGAGCTGATTGTTGGAACAACATAATTGAGTGAGGGCAACTAACCCGAAGAGTTCCAGATTAGTGAGATTATTATTGGAGCAGTATAGGCGCTGCAGCAATCCACTGTTGAAATCAGTAAGACTGGTGAGTTTGTTATGATCACATATAAGGCTGATAAGGACAGGTATGCCAGCGAGACCCAATGATGTAAGCTCATTATGGGCGCATGAAATGTATTGCAGCCTAGGGGTTTCAACGAGATCCAGATTCGTCAGGGAGTTATAGTCACAATTCAGAGATCTGAGATAATAGGTTCCTTTGATGAACAGGGAGGTAAGCTTATTGTGACTGCATGACAGGGTGTTCAGATTCACTAGCCCGTTCACGTCCAGCATGTACAACTTGTTGCCGTTGCAAGAGAGCTCCGTCAAGGACTCGTTGTGATTGAATATCAAAGAGGTGAGAGCGTTATTGTCGATATTGAGATACTTCAGGGCCGTGTTCGCACTTATATCAATTGTCCTGAGATTATTGCCGTCAAGATTGACGGAAGAGAGCTTTTCATTGTAGCTTAAGAAGATATTCTCGATCTGGTTGCCCGACAGATCGAGCTCTTTCAGCTCGGAATTGTTTCTGAGGTCGATGGCGGTAAGCAGATTATCCGAGGCGTCCAGTTTGCGCAACTCGCTACTGGCGGCAAGGTCCAGGCAGTCCAGCTGATTACCCGAACAATCGAAATTCTCAAGTGCAGGATTATATGACACCCCTATGCTGGTAAGTAAATTATTGGAACACCATAACCTACGCAGTTTAGAATTGGCGTTTACCGCTATTGCGGTTAACTGATTGTTACGACAATCAAGGTCTATCAATGAAGGACAATGGCTTACCGGCAGTTGCGTTAGGAGGTTATTGTTACACTCCAATAGTTCCAGTTTCTCCTGAGTGCCCAATATCAGGCGTGTGAGTTTATTATTGGAACAATTCAAGTCTACGAGATTAATGTTCTTCCTGAGGTCCAATACCGTAAGATCATTATCACAACAATGCAGGACTGCAAGATTGGGGAAATACTCGATGCCTTTCAACGACTTGATACCCTCACCGTTTAGCATCAATGAATCTACCCTGATAGCTTCATAGGGTGCGACTATGCCGTCTTTGTTGACGTCGAAATGTTCGTAGCAATAGGCCTTGAAGATGTCGTCATCCATCTTTTTGCAGATATCATCCAGAGCCGCCGGGCGGGGACTGAATGAACAAAGAAGGCAGATTGAGGCAAGGAGGAGGAGTGTCTTTTTCATGACTGGCAGTTTTAATGTTAGTTCCTACAAATATACACATAATTGGCGATTTTATTTATATTTGCATATTGACTTATTTGCTTGTATGAAAGACTTCTTCAGAAAGATTGGCCTCCTGGCCGTGTCGTTGCTACTGTGCGCTTCCTGCGGAACTCAACTGGCCCTCAGAAGTTTTAAGGGCCTCCCCGAAGACATAAGCGTGGAAACCATTGGAAATCGCGTGGCCGAGCATCTCCTTGCCTCTGATCCTCTGGACTATGGAAATAATCTTCCGGGT
>JAEEUZ010000023.1 GCA_016290725.1 Bacteroidales bacterium
GTGGAAACCCCCTCCGGCGAAGCGCTCGTTCCCTTCCACGAGAACCTTCTCCTCGAGGCCAATACCTCCTCTCGAACCCTCCGCCTCACCATCCCCGAAGGACTCCTGTAAAAGATTCTGGCGGACAACGCGCTATCATTCAGTGACTTACATGTTTAGGGGTGCAAATTTTTTTGCACCCCTAAACAATAAACTCGCTATGTATCAATCACTTGGCCGCCAGGAATTACACAAACAATCCGTCCTGCATGTGGCAGGTGCGGTCGCAAAGATCTGCGAGGGCGGGGTCGTGCGTAACGATGACGAGGGTTTGGCCAAGGGACTCGCGAAGGGAGAAGAGGAGGCGGTGGATGTCTTCTTTGGTGCGGCTGTCCAGGTTGCCGGTGGGTTCATCGGCAAAGAGGATGGCGGGGGAGTTCACAAGGGCTCTGGCAATGGCAACCCTCTGCTGCTCGCCGCCGGAGAGTTCCGAGGGTTTGTGCTCCAGGCGGCCGCTCAGGCCCACGGCCTCAAGAAGCGGAAGCGCCCTCATGCGTGCCTCCTTAGGCGAATCGCCCCCGATCAGAGCGGGAATCATCACATTCTCTAGCGCGTTGAACTCCGGCAGCAGATGATGTGCCTGGAAAACGAAGCCTATCTTCTTATTCCTGAAGGCCGACAGAGCCTTCCCGCTGAGCCCCAGCACATCCGTGCCGTCGACGAGCAGTGAACCGGAATCCGGCGTTGAAAGCGTGCCCAGGATCTGCAGAAGCGTGGATTTTCCGGCGCCCGAAGCGCCCACAACCGCCACAACCTCTCCCTTGTCCACGCTGAAATCCACCCCCTTCAGCACCTCAAGTGTGCCGAACGATTTGTGGATATTGCAGGCTTCGATAATCATAACGGTTGCAAAGATACAAATTTTGCTATAAATTTGCACTCTCCTTCGGGGTGTGGCGCAGTTGGCTAGCGCATCTGGTTTGGGACCAGAGGGTCGTGTGTTCGAGTCACATCACCCCGACAAAACAGGCTGACGTTCAGGTCTGCAATTGAACTTCAACACCCTCATAGCCCTTAGGTGGTACCTTCCCGTGCCACCTTCCGCAGTTTTTTTCGCAGATTAGGTAAAAGTGCGGAAAAATTCGTAAATTTGAACTTCGCCTGTAAAACACAATAGAATAATGGCTAAAACTAACGAAGAACTCAAGAGTATCGCCACGCAAGTGCGCCGTGATATCCTGCGTATGGTGTGCGCGGCAAAATCCGGCCATCCGGGCGGGTCGATGTCCAGTACGGATTTCCTCGCGGCCCTGTTTTTCAACGAGATGAATCACGATCCTGCAACCTGGACGCGCAGCGGAAAGGGCCAGGACATGTTCATCCTGTCGGCCGGTCACCTCACCCCGGTTTATTATTCAGTGCTTGCCCGCCGCGGTTATTTCCCCGTGGAGGAGCTTGGTACGTTCCGTAAGATAGGTACCCGCCTGCAGGGCCATCCTTCCATCCGCAAGAGCCTTCCCGGCGTATTCCAGGCTTCCGGCTCCCTGGGCCAGGGCCTTTCGGCTGCTGCCGGCCTGGCGCTGGGCAAGAAACTGGACGGGGATCCTAACAAGGTTTGGTGCCTCTGTGGCGATGGCGAATCGGAGGAAGGCCAGATCTGGGAAGCCGGCATGTTCGCCGTGCATCACAATCTGGACAACCTCATCGCTATGACCGACTGGAACGGCCAGCAGATCGACGGCCCCGTGGCCAGCGTTGCGGGAGAGGGAGACCTCGCCGCCAAATGGGAATCCTGGGGCTGGAGAGTGATAGTGGCCGATGGTCACGACTTCGATTCAATCGCGGAGGCCTTCACCCTCGCGAAAGCGGCGGAAGGCCGTCCCACGATGATTCTGTTCCGCAGCGACATGGGCCACGGCGTGGACTTCATGGCGGGAACCCACAAATGGCACGGCTCGGTGCCCAAACCGGAGCAGTTGGAAGATGCGCTGAGGCAGTTAGGTGAAACCCCCTTAAGAGACTTTTAGTTATGAAATACACAGATACAGGTAAGAAGGACACCCGCAGCGGGTTCGGCGCGGGTCTTCTGGAAGCGGGACGCAGGGACGGCCGCGTCCTGGCCCTTACGGCGGACCTCAAAGGTTCCCTGAAGATGGACGCATTCGCAGCGGAGTTCCCGGAGCGCTTCATCCAGTGCGGTATCGCGGAAGCCAACATGGTGGGCGTAGCCGCAGGCCTTGCCATCACCGGCAAGATTCCCTTTATCGGCTCATTTGCAGAATTCGTGACCGGCCGCGTGTACGACCAGCTCCGTCAGGAGGTGTCCTACGGCAAGGCAAACGTGAAAATCGCATCGTCCCACGCGGGAATCACCCTTGGCGAGGACGGCGCAACCCACCAGACTATGGAAGACATCGCCCTTATGCGCGCCCTCCCGGAAATGGTGGTCCTGAACCCTTGCGACTATAACCAGACAAAGCAGGCAACCCTTGCCGCCGCACAGTGGGAAGGCCCTGTGTACCTGCGTTTCGGCCGCCCAGGCGTTCCCAACTTCACCCCGGAAGACGAACCTTTCGTCATCGGCAAAGCCATCGTTATGAACGAGGGGGCGGATGTCACCCTGTGCGCCACCGGCCATCTCGTGTGGGAGGCCCTCCTGGCCGCCGACGCCCTGGCCGCTGAAGGCATCAGCGCAGAGGTTATCGACTTTGCCACCATCAAGCCGCTGGACGAGGAGGCCCTCCTCGCATCGGCCCGTAAAACAGGAGCCATAGTGGTGGCGGAAGAGCACAATATGGCAGGAGGTCTTGGCGAAGCTATCGCCGGAGTCCTGGCCCGGAAGCTGCCCACCCCCATGGCGTTTGTGAACGGCGAAGACCGCTTCGGCCAGTCCGGAACCCCCGCGGAACTCATGGCGGCATACGGTCTGGATGCGGAGCACATTGCACTTGCAGCAAAACACATGATTAACAAATAAGTGATGAAGAGAATTCTTTTAACCATTGCGGCTCTGGCCGCACTGCTTGTGCCGGCTGCCGCTTATGAGCCCCAGAACAATCTCTTTTTAGAGCTCACCCAGAACAGGGTTTATTACCACGGAGAGTTCCTTATTCTGGAAGATCTCCAGGAACTTATAAAAGCCCAGGAGACACCCGTGGACAATGTGATTGTAACCACCGATGCCTACAGTTCGGCCATCATGATGCTTGGAATCCGTGACTGTGTTGCGGAAGTTTCCCAGGCCCAGGTGCGTTTCATTTTCCCTCAAAAGACGGAATACCGCGGAGCTATAATCTCGGACACTATAAGAGTTTTTACCCTGGACCCGCCTCCTTTCACCGAACCTCTCACCAATAAAGAGTATTATACCGAGCAGGCCCTGTGGAAATTCAATGAGCCCATGCCGGAAGAGACAATGGGCGTAACGGTTCTTCTGGACAGCCTTGATAACGCCTTTTATATGAACGGCAAGAAGGTTCACTACTCCGTTCCCATCAATTATCTGCTGGAAGAGTTCAAGCTGCCTGCCGAAGTGGAAGATGTGGAGACACCATATCTCCGAGTAAAGATTACCGACAATACTACAGTTGGCGACCTCATTTGTTATGACAACACAATCACCTGGTATGCCGTAAACAAGAATCTTCAGGTTAAACAAGCCTTTTTCAGCCCGGACACGCGCGTGGCTGCTGCTGCGGCATTCCTCAGGAATCCGGCCACTCTGGACGATCTGGACATCGCAACGGTCAACTATGCGGATTCAACCAATTATTCCGTTGCACCCACCTATTACGACCATTCGGATTGGGCGGATATTCAGCAGCAGCTCTTTTACAGTCTGCCGGGCAGTACGGGCCATGACCGCGGCCGTGTCGTAGTAACGTTTACAGTCGGCATTGACGGCGCTGTCAAGGAAATCGTCCCGGTGCGCGGAATGTCAAAGGCCTGCGGGCGGGTTGTGTCGGCACTGAAGTCTGCTCATCCTCTCTGGTCACAGGCTCTTGACAACAATGGCAATCCGGTGAATATGCGTTACATTATAGATGTGAAACTGCAATAATGAAAAGATTGCTTTTAGCCATCGCGGCCGCCGTAATGCTGGTTTCCCAGGCCCATGCGGCCCAGAACAACCTCTTTCTGGAACTCCAGAAGAACGTTGTCTCCTACCAGGGGAAAGAAATCAGCCTGGAAGGTGTCCGTGCCCTTCTTTCTGGAGACATCTGCTACAACAACGTGGTAGTTCTCACGGATTTGGGCAGCCAGGCATATACGATGCTGGCTCTGAGGGAAATCGTGGATTCCTGCGCCGGGCCTCAGCTTCTTTTCTCCGCCCGCTTCGACATGAAGTCGTATTCGACGACGCTGTTGAGGGAGCCTCCGTGCATCTACATCGGCCGTTCTTTCTTCTACGACGCCATGAGCTCAAGCGAGTTCTGGACGGAGGAATACGGCCCCGACTCCGATCCCACCATCATGCTGGACGGGAAGAGGCTGTACAATGACGGCGCGGTTACCAACATCGTGGCCGTGATAGAGAAGCTCAAGGCAAAGTTCGGGGCCGATGAACCCGTGAACCTCCGAATCAAGGTAACGGCGGAAGCCACCATCGGCCAGCTTCTGGAGTTCGACAAAAGCTTCACCAATGAGGCCGATGTCCGCGGCCTGAAGTTCAATTACGCGTATTTCTCCGGTCCCAACACCACGTCTTCGCCCCTAGCCGTCGACCTTGTCTGGGCCGATTTTGCCGATATCGAAGTGCCCACCGTGGATATTGCCGATGAGGCCATCACCGCTCCGCTTTTCCGCGGACGTGACAACATTCAGGCATTCGCCAAGTACGTTGAAAGCATCTACGACTACGACATCGAGAAGTATTTCGGCGCCCAGGGCCGCGTATGGGTGGACTTTACCGTTTGTATAGACGGCAGCGTTAAGGATGTGGTTGCCGTTCACGGCATCGAAGAAGTGCGCGAATGTGCGGTTGAGGCAGTGAAGAAGGCTCCTCCGGTGTGGACTCCGGCAAGGGATGCCTCAGGCAATCCCGTAAATGTTAGGGTGCACAAGGTGATGGTCAAGATTTTGGCACACTTGTAGCATGTAAGCGGCTGATGAATGCGAATGAACTCTTCAATAAGATAGTCAAAGAGTACAGCGAGCGGATATGGTGGACCGCCCGCCGCTTCGTGAATTCGCATGACGACGCCGACGATCTCACCCAGGATATCTTCCTGAAAATATGGACTGCGCTTCCCTCATTCAGGGGGGAGGCGCAGCTTTTTACATGGGTGTACCGCATTGCGGTGAACGAAGCCATGGACAGGCTCCGCCGCGAAAAGGTGCGGGCCGCCCTTCGCTTCGCTTCGCTGGATGCGGAAATGGAAAAGCGCATCGACAATGATCCCTGGTTCGACGGAACCCCTGCCCAGAGGGCCCTGTCCAAGGCGGTTGCCGCTCTTCCGGAGAAGCAGCGCCAGGTATTTATATTAAGGTATTACGACGAAATGCCCTACGAAGAGATGTCCCAGGTACTGGAAACTTCCGTGGGCTCGCTTAAGGCATCATATCACATTGCGCGCGAAAAGGTGGAAGCCGTGCTCAAAGAAGCGGCGGCTGAATTAAACCTTTAATTGCGGCGTGCGTCAAAGTTAACAGTTATGGCAAAAAGATGTGGCATACAAACCCCCGACGGGTACTTCGACTCTCTGCAGTCCAGGTTGGTCTCCATTGCGGATGAGGCTCCCTCCGTGCGCAAAGTTGGCTTTGTGCGCAAGGTGGCGCCGTATCTCGCGTATGCGGCCAGTCTCGTCGCGGCGGTTATGCTGGGCAGTTTCATTTTGAGGAAAACGGCCGTTTCAGATAGTGAGATTCCCGCCTGGGAGGAAAACCTCGTAGCGGAAGTGCTTATGAGCGCAGATCCCTATGCCATCGTTTTTGAGCCGGAATCCGTTAACCCTTAAGTCAGTAGTTACCATGAAGAAGATTTTGATGGCTGTTGCAGCCGCAACCCTTTTATTCAGCGTTTCCGCTTTTGCCCAGCCCCGTGGCGGCCAGTCCCGTGACGGAGCCGACTGGCGCGAACGCGTGAATGCGGAGAGAAAAGCCCTTATCAAGGAAGAACTCCGCCTCCAGGACAGCGACCCTTTCTGGGCCGTTTACGATGAACTCCAGGCCCAGGGCATGGAACTTATGAAGGCACGCATGACGGCAAAAAAGGCTCTTCGCGATGCTGTGAAGGACAATAAGCCGGACAAAGAGATTGAGCCTCTTCTGGACGAATTCCTCAAAGCGGAGGCAGCCTGCATCGCCTTCAAGGACACAAAGCGCGACCGCTATCGCAAGGCGCTTTCGGCAAGCCAGTATGCCCGCCTTATCCTGCTTGAGGAGAGGTTCATGAACCGTCAGATGGACCAGCGCGGACATGGCGGTCCTGGCGGTCAGGGCGGCCGTGGTGGCCACGGTGGTGGTCATGGCGGATTCGGTGGAGGTAATCACGGTGGCTTTGGCGGCGGTGGCCGCGGCCACGCCCCCGGCGCCCCAGCCCAGTTCAACAGGCAGAATTAATGTTTTTTTTATTCTGCGATAAAAAAAGCGTAAATTTGCGGGTATGAAGAATATCCGCAATTTTTGCATTATAGCGCATATCGACCACGGCAAGTCCACCCTGGCAGACAGGCTCCTGGAACTCACCCGCACCCTGGGGGAGAGGGAGATGGAAAACCAGGTGCTGGACGACATGGATCTGGAGAGGGAGAAGGGAATCACCATCAAGAGCCACGCTATCCAGATGGATTATATGAGGGATGGGCAGATGTACAAGCTCAACCTCATCGACACTCCCGGGCACGTGGATTTCAGTTATGAGGTGTCGCGCAGCATCGCTTCCTGCGAGGGCGCGCTGCTGGTGGTGGATGCTTCCCAGGGTATCCAGGCGCAGACGATTTCCAATCTGTATCAGGCCATCGATCACAGCCTGGAGATTATCCCGGTGCTGAACAAGATAGACATGGATTCGGCCCAGCCGGAGCTGGTGACGGACCAGATCTGCGACCTTCTGGGCTGCGAGCCGGAAGACGTGTATCGCGTATCGGCCAGAACCGGGGAAGGCGTGCAGGCCGTGCTGGATGCGATTGTGGACAAGATCCCCGCCCCGAAAGGGGACCCGGACGCACCGCTTCAGGCGCTAATCTTCGACTCTGTGTTCAACGCTTTCCGCGGCATCATCGCATACTTCAAGGTTGTGAACGGCTCCATCAGGCAGG
The DNA here is from genome assembly GCA_016290725.1 of Bacteroidales bacterium. Lineage (GTDB taxonomy): Bacteria > Bacteroidota > Bacteroidia > Bacteroidales > UBA932 > Cryptobacteroides. Next base: position 7,239 of record JAEEUZ010000023.1, read on the forward strand.
GCGACAAAGTGAAGTTCTTCTCCACGGGGAACGAGTACGAGGCGGAAGAAATCGGCAATCTGAAACTGAAGCTGAACCCCACCGGAGGCGTTTCCACGGGCGATGTGGGTTATATCATTACCGGAATCAAGGCTGCGGTTGAGGTAAAGGTGGGCGATACGATAACGCACGTGGCAAACCCCTGCAAGGAGGCTATCGCCGGGTTTGAAGAAGTTAAGCCGATGGTGTTCGCCGGCCTGTATCCCGTGGATGCGTCCAAGTTCGAGGAACTCCGCGCCACGCTGGAGAAGTTCCAGCTGAACGACGCCTCGTTCACATACGAGCCGGAGAGTTCGCTGGCGCTGGGCTTCGGCTTCCGCTGCGGCTTCCTGGGCCTGCTGCACCTGGAAATCGTGCAGGAAAGGCTGTTCCGCGAGTTCAACATGGACGTTATAACCACTGTTCCCAACGTGTCGTACAAAGTGTACACGACAAAGGGCGAGGTGGTGGACGTCCACAATCCCTCGGGCCTCCCGCCCCAGACGCTCATCGACCATATCGAGGAGCCGTATATCCGCGCCCAGATTATCTCCAAATCGGATTTCTACGGGCCGATAATGAAGCTCTGCATGGACAAACGCGGCACCCTCACCGGCCAGCACTACATCACGGCGGACCGCGTGGAACTGAACTACGACCTGCCTCTGTCGGAAGTTGTGTTCGACTTCTACGACAAGCTCAAGTCCATCTCCAAGGGCTACGCATCCTTCGACTATCACGTGACGGGCTTCCGTCCGGCCAGGCTGGTGAAACTGGACATCCTCCTGAACGGGGATCCTGCCGATGCCCTCTCCACGCTCATCCACGAGGATCACGCCTACGACTTCGGCCGCAAGATCTGCGTGAAACTGAAGGAACTCATCCCGCGCCAGCAGTTCGACATCGCGGTGCAGGCGGCTATAGGCGCCAAGATCATTGCCCGCGAAACCGTGCGCCAGGTGCGCAAGGATGTCACCGCCAAATGCTACGGCGGCGACGTAACACGTAAGCGCAAACTCCTCGAAAAACAAAAAGAGGGCAAGAAGCGCATGCGCCAGATCGGCACCGTCCAAGTGCCCCAATCCGCCTTCATGGCCGTGTTGAAACTTGATTAATTATGATAATAAAAGGGTATATTCTCAAAACTACGGACCTCCGGTCCTATCCCTCCCAAACAAGTTTGGGCCCCTCCCATTCACAAGTGCATGGGCGCCCATGGTTTTGAGAATATACCCTTTTATTATTTATTGTCATTTCGAGCGAAGTCGAGAAATCTCTGAAATCTCATGAATATTAAAGCTGCTATTAAATCGATGCGTCTTCGCACGCTGCCGCTGTCTACGGCGGGGGTGCTGCTGGGTATTATGCTCGCTGCGGCGGATTATCAGGTGAGCTCTCTGGTGGCCGTGCTGGTGGTGCTCACAACGGTGAGCCTGCAGGTGCTTTCCAACCTGTCAAACGAACTGGGCGATGTGCTGCACGGGACAGATACGGAGGAGCGCGTCGGGCCCGGTTATGGGCTCAATAGCGGGGAACTCAGCGTGAAGGACATGAAAGTGCTCATCGGCATATTTGTGGTGCTGTGCATGCTGTTGGGTTCTGCGATGGTGTATGCCTCGTGGGGCACGCTGCTGGATATCGGCAAGCCTGCCGCGCAGATGGACTGGACTCCCACGTTGGTGCTGCTGCTGGGTGCAGGGGCGATTTGGGCCGCCATGAAATACACCCTTGGCCGTAATCCTTATGGATACAGGGGCCTCGGGGATATCTATGTGTTCGTGTTCTTCGGCCTTGTGGCTGTTATCGGTGCCTATCTGGTGTGCGCACATACCATGTTCGTGCGCCTTCTGGCCCCGGGTGCCGCCGTGGGCTTTTTCGCCGTGGGCGTCCTTAACGTGAACAACATGAGGGATGCAAAGACGGATGCCGCGAACAGGGTAACCGTGGCCATCAAACTTGGGCCGAAGGGCGCGAGGATATACCAGACCATCCTAATCGTGATGGGCTGGGTGTGCATGGTGGATTATTGCCTCCTCCGCTGGCACAGCTGGTGGCACTACCTGTTCGTGATCACGCTGCCGCTTTATATCATACATATTATAGGTGTATGGAAACGTCACGACAGGGATCTGGACCCTATGCTTCCGCTTCTGGTGATGTCCACCTTCCTGTTCTGCCTCCTGGCAGGATTCGGCTTTATAGTGAATTTGTTATGAGCGACTGGAAAGAGCGTCTGGGAGTTGTGTATTCCACAAACCCGGACTTCAAATACGAGACGGCTCAGCCGGAGCAGGTGGAAACGCTCGCTCCCGGAAAGCAGCGCCTTATCGTACGCATAGACAGGCGTAACCGCGGCGGCAAGCAGGTAACGCTGGTGGAAGGCTTCGTGGGCACGCAGGAAGACCTTGCCGCCCTGGGACGCACCCTGAAAGTGAAATGCGGGGTTGGGGGAGCCGCCAAGGACGGCGAAATAACCATCCAGGGGGACCTTCGGGACAAAGTCGTGGCAATACTCACCTCGCTGGGATATAACGCAAAAAGGGGTAACTGATGCTTGCGGGTATTTTCAAGAGCCTTGGGGAACTTCAACTGCCCACCGTGCCGGAAGACACTGTGCCGATGCCCGTAAGCGGGCTTCCGCCTCTGGGAGAGGTAATGCTGGTGGTTTTTATCCTGCTCAGTCTCCTTCTGGTGGGTAACTTCATCGGCATAATTCCCCATCTTGCCGACAGTATCCTCCGCGCCCGCGGAAGCACCGCCCTGGAGGGGAGCGTACGTGTGAGCAGGGACCGCAACATCATCGCCCTGGTTTTTGTTATTCCAGCCATTGTCATTCAGTACCGCTACTGCCTGTATTATCCGGATTTCGTAAAGGAGATGGCCCCAAGCGCCAGGCTGCTGACGACGATGGGGGTATTCGTGGGCTATCTGCTTCTGAGGCATCTGCTGTTTGTGTGGCTGAAACCCCGCCGCTCGGATGCTTATTCGATGTCGTACCGTGCCGGATATTCCTTCTTTATCCTTATGTCTCTGGTGGTTTTTCTCACTATCGGCATACTTGCGCTTTTCAATGCTTCAGACGCTACCGTGAGGGGCTTTATTCTGGTGGAAGTTATTCTGTTCTACGCAGTTTATTTCTTCCGGCGAGCACAAATTTTACTCACAAATTGCAATCCTTTCACAACTTTTTTGTACCTTTGCGCCCTCGAAGTTTTGCCGACCGGTCTTTTTGTGGCCTCGGCCCTAGCATTGTAGAAGAAGAAAATGGCAGTAAAGAACATACTGGTGTCTCAGGTTGCACCGCGTGTACTCACTCAATATCAGACAGTTAGCGAAAAGTTCGGCGTGGAGTTCACCTTCCGTCCGTTCTTCATAATCGAGCCCTTGTCGGCAAAGGAATTCCGCACCCAGCACATTAATCTTCCGGACTACACGGCAATCGTGTTCTCCTCCAGGCATGCAATCGACGCATTCTTCGCCCTGGCGGAAGAACTTCGCGTGAAAATCCCCGAGACGATGAAGTATTTCTGCACCACGGAACTTGTGGCAATGTACCTGCAGAAGCACATCGTGTACCGCAAGCGCAAGATTTTCTTCGGCGACGGCACGCCGCAGAGCGTGGTCGGCCTCATCGGCCCGAAACATAAGGGAGAAACCTTCCTTATCGCCCAGTCGGACAATTCCAGCGACGCACTCGCTCGCTGCATGGAGGAGAAAGGCCTGAATTATCAGACCGGCATTTTCGTGAAGTCGGTGAGCCAGAACATCAAGGATATCAAGTTCTCCGCCTATGACATGGCGGTTCTCTACAATCCGGCAGACCTGAAGTCGCTGCAGGATAATTTCCCCGAGTTCAAGCAGGGGAAACTCAAGATGGTGGCCTATGGCAAAACCATCGCCAAGGCTATGGAGGAGGCAGGTCTCCGCGTGGATGTGAAGGCACCCACCCCGGAAGCCCCGTCCGTTGCCAGGGCTATCGAACTCTATCTGGAGAGCGCAAAGTAAACGATGAAGCCCAACTCCCTACCCAAATCGATGATGGTTTCGGGCAGGCTGGCTGTGTCGGCCCTGCTTGAAAAGGGCAAGGGAGGCGTTTCGGGCTGCCTCCGCTACAAGTGGGTTGCGCGGGAGGATTGTCATTTCGACCAAACGCAGTGCGTGGAGAAATCCCGCATCCTCGTTTCCGTCCCCAAGAAACTTTTCCACCGCGCCGTGAAGCGCAACCTTCTGAAGCGTCGCATGCGCGAGGCTTTCCGCGTGCAGCAAGGCCTCATCGGCCCCAGACTGGATATCCTTTTCGTCTACATCTCCAAGGCGGTTCTTCCCTTCGAGACCATCTATGCCGATATGACCGCCGCCCTCACCACCATCGCCGGCAGCCAGGCCCCCAGTTCTGAGGCCGCCCCTTGTCATTTCGAGCCTGTCGAGACCTGAGTTTACGAAAGATAGCTTTAGCTAAAATCTCATGAATAAGACGCTCAAGAGCATACTGGTGTTCCCCTTCGTGCTGCTGATAAAGTTCTATCAGCTGTGCATAAGCCCGTTCACCCCGCCCTCCTGCCGCTTCACCCCCACATGCTCGCAGTACGCCCTGGAGGCCTTCCGCAAGTACGGCCCCTTCAAGGGCTTCTGGCTCAGCCTCAAGCGCATCCTCCGTTGCCACCCCTGGGGCGGCAGCGGCTACGCCCCCGTCCCGTAACTTTTCACACGGTCCATCCAGGATTTGGGCCTATTTCCGGGATGAGTTTGCCAATTTGGCTGGTTCATCCAGGATTTGGCCTATTTTTCTGGATGAGTTTGCCGTTTTGCCGGGTTCATCCAGAATTAATGCCGTTTTTCTGGATGAGTTTAGCGTTCGCCCACATACATGCGGCAGAGGCCGAAGGTGAAGGTGCGGAAGGAAACGTTTGTGAAGCCGGCGGTGCGCATCATTTCGCAGAAGACATCCGGAGCGGGGAAGGCGTGGACGGAGGCGGGGAGGTACTTGTAGGCCTCGCGGTTGCCGGAAATCTTGCCGCCCACAAAGGGGAGGATATGCATGAAATACATGTCGTAGAGCCTGCGGAGCCGTTTGTTGTCCGGTACCGAGAGTTCCAGGATAACGGCTTTGCCGCCGGGGGCCAGGACGCGGAGGAACTCCTGCAGGGCGATGTCTTTGTGCTCGAAATTGCGGATGCCGAAGGCGCAGGTTACGCGGTGGAAGTGGCCGTCCTGGAACGGGAGCGCTTCGGCATCGGCCTTAAGGAGCTTGATGCGGTCGTGCACGCCTTCGTGGCTGGCTTTTTCCATTACGTAGGACATCATTTTGTCCGATATGTCGATGCCGGTAACCCGGGTGCCGCTGCCGGCGGCAAGGGCGATGGCGATGGTGCTGTCGCCCGTTCCGCACGCAACGTCAAGAATGCGCTGCTGGCTCCCGTCCACGATTTCGCGGAGGGCTTTGCGGCGCCAACTGCGGTCCACGCCAAACGACATAAGGTGATTCAGGCGGTCGTATGAAGGGGCCACCGAATCGAACATCTCCTGTATTTTTTCTTTCTGCGACATAATCCGAGGCACAAATATACGAATTCCCCCGCAAAAATGATTATATTTGCAGACTATTACGTTATGGGTTTTTCAAAAAAAAGCTAAAGGCCTAAACACAGATGGACAACAAGTCATTCAAGCGCTGGAACCTTATCGTAGCCGTGGTGGTTACGCTGGTATCGGCCATCGTATATCTCTGCACCATCGAGCCCACGGCGTCGTTCTGGGACTGCGGAGAATTCATAGCCTCTTCATACAAACTGGAAGTGGGCCACCCCCCGGGAAACCCCGTGTTCCAGCTTTTTGCGCGCTTTTTCACCATCCCCTTCCCTCCGGAGAAGGCTGCCGTTGCCGTGAATGCCTTCAACGCCATTCTTGGTGCCCTCACCGTATTCTTCCTGTATCTTACGACGGTGTTTTTCGCCCAGCGTCTGATCAAGAAGAAAGACGGTGAATACTCCACGGCCCAGGCAATTGCGATATTCGGTGCCGGTGCCGTTGGCGCCCTGGCCTATAGTTTCTGCGATACGGCTTGGTTCAGCGCAGTTGAAGGCGAGGTGTACTCGATGTCCTCGCTGTTCACCGCCCTCGTCTTCTGGATCATGTGCAAGTGGTACGAGGATGCCGATAAACCCCATGCGGGGAGGTGGATAGTTCTCATCGCCTTCCTTATGGGCCTTAGCATCGGTGTTCATCTGCTGAACCTCCTCACCATCCCGGCCTTCGTGTTTATGTATTATTATAGGAAGAACGAGGATAAGAAACTGCCATTCGGCAAACTCCTGGGCATCTTCATGATAGGCGTGGCGATAGAGTTCGTGCTGGTGTTCATGTTCATTCCCTATCTGCCCAAGCTGGCGGCCTTCTTCGACCGTATCTTCGTGAACGGCCTTGGCCTGCCGTACAATAGCGGCGCCCTGTTCTTCCTTGTGGGCCTTCTGGCCCTCTGCTTCTGGGGGCTGTTCTCCACTCTCAAGAGGCAGAATGCGTTCTGGAACACCGTCCTTCTGTGCGTGACAACGCTTGTCATCGGCTTCTCGCTCTTCTCAATAGTGATTATCCGCTCCAGCGTAAAAACGCCCACCAACGAGTATCAGCCCGATAACCCCTACACCCTGGTGCGTTATCTCAACCGTGAGCAGTACGGCAGTACGCCGCTCCTGTACGGCCAGTATTACGACTCTCCGTACGACCTGAAGCAGGAAAAATACTGGGCTCCGCTTAATGGAAAATACGTAAAGGCAGACTGCCCCACCGACGTGAAATATCTCCCTGAAGGCAAGATGCTCTTCCCCCGCATGTGGAACGGAGGAGACCAGCGTTACATCGACTTCTATGAGTCTTATACCCGAGGCAGGGGCAAGCGCGTAAAAGGAGCCACCTACCGTATGCCCACTTTCGGCGCCAACATGGCATTCTTCCTGGACTACCAGCTGAACTGGATGTACTGGCGCTACTTCATGTGGAATTTCGCCGGAAGGCAAAATGAAATCCACAGCCCCAGCCCCGGCAATCCCTTTGCCGGCAACTGGGAGTGCGGAATCGGCTTTATCGACAAGATCCGTCTGGGAGACCAGAGCGACGCTCCCGCCGTCCTCAGCGAGAACAAGGGCAAGAACCACTATTTTCTGCTGCCGCTGCTGCTTGGCATCATCGGCCTCGTGTTCCAGTTCGACCGCGACAAACGCGGCTCGTGGCTGGTGTTCCTGATGTTCTTCATGACGGGCATAGCTATCGTGCTGTACCTGAACCAGCCGCCATACCAGGTGAGGGAAAGGGACTATGCCTATGCCGGATCGTTCTACATGTTCGCCATTTGGATAGGCCTTGGTGTGGCCGCGCTGTATGACTGGATAGGCAAGGCTCTTAAAGGCCGATATGAAAAGCCCCTGGCAATAACCGTGAGCGTATTGTGCCTGGGCGTTCCCGCGCTCATGGCGGAAGAAAACTGGGACGACCACGACCGCTCCCACCGCTACACCGCAGTGGAGATGGCAAAGAACTATCTCAACTCCACCGGTAAGAACGGCCTCCTCATCACTCATGGCGATAACGATACTTTCCCGCTCTGGTATGCACAGGAAGTGGAAAGTTTCCGAACGGATGTGAGGGTGGTGAACACCTCCCTTCTGGGTACGGACTGGTACATCGACCAGATGAAATGGGCCAGCAACGAAAGCGCACCTCTGCCGCTTACGATACCCCAGGCGTCGTATCTGTACGGCACTAACGAATATGTGTTCATCCTCGACGATACGGGTGAAACCATGCCCATTTCCGAGGTGATGGACAGGTTCAAGGATCCAAAGCAGAAGATGGAAATCCAGAGGGGCCGCAAAGTGAGCTATATCTGCGCCCGCAACATCAGCATTCCGGTGAACAAGGAGAATGTGTTCGCATCAGGAATCCTGGATCCGGAGTTCTACAGCATGGAGGAAGTGCCGGACACGATTGTTCTCAGCATGTCCAAAGACAAGAACTACCTCACCAAGCCGGAGCTCTTCCTGCTGGACCTTCTGTCGAACTATGAGTGGGACCGTCCCATCAACGTCCTGAACATGGGAGGAGACCTCAATGTGGGCATAAAGGAATATCTGCTGTACGACTGCTTCTCCTACCGCTTCGTCCCCTTCAAGAACAAGGTTACCTACCAGGATATCGGCAAGGGAGATCCCATGGCGCTGTACCGCATGATGACGGACGGCACCTTCACCTGGGAAGCCCTCCGCCGCAAGGACTACTTTGTGGATTACCAGAACCTGTACACCTTCCTGGGCGTTCTGAGCCAGCGCCAGATGTTCGTAACGGTGGCCAACGCCCTGATAAACGCAGGTGAAAAGGAGAAGGCCATGGAGATGCTGGACATGTGCCAGCTGTGCATCCCGGAGGAAACCTTCCCGCTGGAAACCATCCCCGTCGGCTTCACCACCAACACGTACATGAGCATCCGCATGGCGGAGATGTATTATTTCCTTCATGCCGATGACAAAGCCACCGCCCTGGCCACCAAGGTCGCAGACATGCTTCTGGACGACATGCGCTTCTACGGTGGGTACGCCACTCTGGGCCAGCCCGAATTCGAGGCGGCATACCAGGCCCTGTTTTATCTGGAAGACGTGCTGGAGGATTACCAGCAGCTGGATCTTGCGACAGAAATCGCCGACGAGTTGTCGGCGATGATAAAAGAGCTGAAATCCAATTTGTCCTAAAAAATTGGGCGGGCCCTTCAGAGGAGCCCGCCCATTCTTTTAATCCCTGATTGCCGCGATGCCGGGAAGCACCTTGCCTTCGATGGCTTCGAGCATTGCTCCGCCGCCGGTGGAAACGTAGCTCACCTTATCGGCAAATCCCATCTGGGTAACTGCTGCAACGGAGTCTCCGCCGCCCACCAGGGTGTATGCGCCCTGCTTGGTAGCATCGGCCAGGTCCTGTGCAATCTGGAGGGTTCCCTTTGCGAAGTTGGGAAGCTCGAATACGCCAACGGGGCCGTTCCAGAGGATGGTCTTGGAAGACATGATTATCTTGCGCCAGTTCTCCAGGGATGCCGGGGAAGCGTCCATGCCCTCCCAGTCGTCCGGGATGTTGTAGATGTCGAAGACTTTCTGGGGCGTGTCGTTGTCGAAGCTCTGGCCGGCAACGGTGGCAACGGAAAGGCTCACGTTCACGCCCTTCTCCTTTGCGGTCTTGAGAATTTCCAGGGCGTCGGGGATGAGTTCATCCTCGTGGAGGGAAAGGCCGATGTGGCCGCCCTGCGCCTTGATGAAGGTATATCCCATTCCTCCGCCGATGATGAGGTTGTCCACCTTGCCAACGAGGTTCTTCAGAACCGCGAGCTTGGAGCTAACCTTGGAACCGCCGATGATTGCGGTGAGGGGGCGCTGTGCGTTGTTGAGGATATTGTCGATGGCCTTGATCTCGCCTTCCATCAGATAGCCGAACATCTTGTCGTTGGGGAAGTATTCGGCGATGAGGGCGGTTGAGCCGTGTGCGCGGTGAGCCGTGCCGAAGGCGTCGTTGATATAGCAGTCTGCATAGCTGGCGAGTTTCTTCACGAACTCCTTCTGGGAGGCCTTCACGGCAGCCTTTGCGGCTTTCTTCTCCTCCTCGGAAGCATCCTCCGCCAGGCCGCGGGGTTTGCCTTCTTCCTCTGCATAGTAGCGGAGGTTCTCCAGCAGGAGGGCTTCGCCGGGCTTGAGGGCTGCAGCCTGCGCATCTGCCTTCATGCAGTCATCGGCAAACTGTACGGGAACGCCAAGGCATTCGCTCACGCGGCCCACGATGTGCTTGAGGCTGAACTTGGGATCCACTTTCTTGGGACGGCCCAGGTGGGACATGATGATAACGGAGCCGCCGCTCTCGAGGACTTTCTTAAGGGTGGGCATTGCCCTGCGGATGCGGGTGTCGTCGGTAATTTCGAAGTTTTCGTTCAGGGGAACGTTGAAGTCTACCCTCACGATGGCGCGTTTGCCAGTGAAGTCGTACTTGTCGATAAACTGTTGCATATCTTGTTTTAGGTTTTAAGAATTATCCAGTCCACAAATATACGAACTTTTTGCGAAACCTTGGAAAAATTGCTAAATTCGCGGTGCTATGCTCACAGATGAAGAGAGACTTCTTTGCCGCATCTCGGAGGGCGATGAGAGCGCTTTCCGCACCTTCTTCGGGTATTACTATCCGAAGGTCAAGTCTTTTATGCTTACTCTTGTTGAGAACGAGGCCGATGCGAGCGATTTGGCGCAGAACATCTTTGTGAAGTTGTGGCTCATTCGTTCCTCGATAGGGAAGTTGCGTTCTGCCGGGGCATATCTCTACCGCATGTGCAGGAACGCCGCCATCGATTACGGCCGCACGAACCGGGTGAAGATTCCTTTTACTTCCGAACACGATACCGCCACCACATATCCCCTTGACGAAGACTACTTTGCCGCCGAGCGTCGCAAACAGTACGAGGAAGCAGTGGGTCGTATGCCATACAAGCGCAAGGAAGTATTTATGCTTTCCCGCAAGGAGGGGCTTTCGAACGACGAGATTGCCTGCAGTCTTGGCATCTCGAAGAAAACTGTTGAGAATCATATTAACGCCGCTCTGAAGGAGCTCCGCAAGATTTCATCCTGCATTGCACTATTTATATAGTATGTGTTGGGTGCAACGCGCCGCTTTTTCGTCATTATTATGTAAAACCTCATAATTATGGCGATTTTCGGAAGCTTTCCCGGTTGGGACAATATCGACGGCTCCTCCGTTTCCAATGCGGAGGTTGAAGCGGCATTTAAGGTGGTAATGTCAAGGGCAAACGCCCTTGAAAGATATCTGGACGGGCAAAAACGGCGCAGGATAGTAATCTGGAAGCGTTCGCTTCTAGCCGCTGCGGCTGCGGTTGCGCTTATTCTGGTTCCGGCACTTTCAATATGGTATGCAAGTCGTTCGGCCTCTCAGGCAGAGCCCGTTGCGGTGAATTACATCCAGTGCTCCACAGCAAGCGGCGAAACTACGGATGTGGTTCTGCCGGACAATTCACGTGTTATGCTGAATTCCCAGTCGGTACTCATTTATCCGGAATCTTTCGGAAAAGAGCGCAGTGTTTTCCTTTCAGGAGAAGCCGTATTTGATGTGACGGCATCGGAGACATCTCCATTTGAGGTGAAGACCTCGGATATAACAGTGATGGTTTATGGAACGATGTTCGACGTAAATGCCTATTTCGATTCTCCCACCGTCACTGCAACGCTGAATCGCGGGTCTGTTTCAGTGTGGCCCAACGATGCTCCCGAACGCCTGGTAAAACTTGAACCGGAAGAGAGAGTCTCTTATGAAAAGGCCACTGGCGCCATTATAAAGGAGAAGGCAAATTCCATTGAATCCCTGTCATGGACAAGCGGAGAACTCTGTTTCCGTTCGGCGTCCATACACGAAATAATAAGAATAGTCCAGCGCCATTACGGCGTCCAGGTGTATCTGGCCACGGACAAATACGACAGCGCGGTGATAACGGCCCGATTCATTCACGGTGAAACCGTGGATGAGTTGATGGAGGCCCTGTGCGTTGTCGTGCCTCACATGCAATTCACACACACAGACAATTCCATTTACATTAAATAAGCTGAAGGACCTATGAGAAAGACAAGATTTCTTGTCTGTATGCTTGTGGGCTACCTGCTGCTTTCGCTGCCGGCATATGCCCAGGAACCGGTCATCAATTTCTCCCAGAGACAGATGACCCTTTCACAGGCGCTTGCCGCAGTTGAACAGCAAAGCGGCTATTCCATAGCATACAACGAGAACCTCCTGGATCTGCGAAAAGTCGTTTCCACTCCAAGCGGAAAGACTTTGTCGGAACTGCTGCCGATACTGCTCGACGGCACCAACGCAGAAGCCCGAATTAGCGGGAAAATGATTCTAATTGTAGAGAAGGAAAAGGAGAGACCCCGGAGTTCCACCTATACCGGAGTGGTAGTTGACAAGGACGGGCCCCTTGTGGGTGCGCTTGTTCAAGTGTTGGGGATGCAATCGGCAGTAACCACGTCAATTGACGGCACTTTTTCCATTCCGGCAGAAAAAGGCAGTACGATTGTGGTTCGCATGCTCGGCTACAAGGATGCCAGTTTCACGGCGGGGAACCGAACCGACGGATTGACCATCGTAATGACAGAGGATACAATTCTCCTTGAAGAAGCGGTGGTTGTGGGTTATGGCACCATGCAGCGCCGGGATATCACTTCAGCCATCTCAACATATAAGCCTGCCGATGAAGGCGAACGCCAGGTCCTTAGTCCAGATGCCATGCTTCAGGGACGCATCGCGGGCGTGAACGTTACGGCGGCGTCGGGAACTCCCGGCGGCAAAAGCCGTGTGAGCATCCGTGGTATTGGTTCGCTCACCGCTGGCAACGAGCCTTTGTATGTTATTGACGGTATTCCGATGAGCAACACCTCCGGAGATACCGGAGCCTGGGGCGGAGAATCTCTCACGGGACTTACGGATATCAATCCTGCCGATATTGAAAGCGTGCAGGTGCTCAAAGATGCGGCGTCGGCCGCAATCTACGGTTCCCGTGGCACCAACGGCGTAATCATCATTACGACGAAAAAGGGTTCGAAAGGCTCGCCGAAGCTCAGCGCAGATGCCAGTTTCGGGCTCAGTTGGCTTCCGAATCTCGACAAGCTGAAGGTTGCCGATGCCGATTTGTATCTGGAAGTGCAGAACGAAGCCATCGACAATTACAATATCCAGACGGGCTCTTCAATTCCGCGTCTGGAAAACCCTTATCCGGGAAAGCCGCAGTTCAGCTGGCTTGACATGGTTTTCCGCGTGGCCAAAAGCTGGAACGCGGCAGTGTCTGTCTCCGGCGGCTCAGAGAACGGCAATTATTACATCTCAGCCAATGCAAAGCAGAACGAGGGCGTTGGAATCGGAAGTCTCTATGAAAAATATACGCTGAAAACCAACGTGAATACCGACATCCGGAGATGGCTTTCCATTGGTGCCTCGATGAACTTCAGTTATACCAATGCCAACCGTGTCCCTGATGGCTCCATCGGCACGTCCATGCTCACCCACGGTCTTGAACACAGGCCCTGGGACACACCGTTCAAGCCAGACGGCACCTATACAAAGAAAGATGCAGAACTGCTGCATTACAACCTGTTGACGGCTATTAACGAGCAGCATGTGTACAACAGAAGCTACCGCATGTACGGTTCGGCATACATTAAACTCAATTTCAGCAAGGACCTGCACTTCAAAACCAGCTTGGGTGGAGATATCATGGCTGCGGAAGATCATGTGTACTACACTTCGGAGCATATGTACGGCAATTCTGTAGGCGTCCTGACAGACTCCAGAAAGAATTTCACTTCGATTGTTGTGGACAACGTGCTGAACTACAATCATAAATTCGGTTCCCTCACATTGGATTCAATGCTGGGTCATTCCTTCCAGATGGATAACAGCTCCACGGCGCTGCAGAAAGGCCAGGGCTTCCCGTCGAAGTCTTTTGACGTGAACTCGGTGGCTGCAGAATTCACCGATGTGACGAGCGGCCTTTCCACGTGGGCGCTTCAGTCTTTCATGCACCGGACCACTCTCAATTGGGAGAACAGGTATCTGCTTACTGTGAATGCCCGTTTCGACGGCTCGTCCAAGTTCGCACCGGAGCACCGTTACGGATTCTTCCCTTCCGTATCGCTGGGTTGGAACATTTCCGAAGAGCCGTTCTGGCAATGGAAAGACATCAACGCCAAATTGCGTACAAGCTATGGCGCAACAGGCAACCAGGGCGGAATCGGCAGTTATGCATATCAGTCACTTGCCAACGGTGGATATAATTACATGAATGAGAACGGCCTTGCGGTTATGACACAGGGCAACCGGGATCTTGAATGGGAAAAGGCCGACCAGTACGATATCGGCACGGACCTTTCCTTCTGGGGCGGAGCTCTCACAATTACGGCCGATGCTTTCCTCAAGGACACCAGAAATCTGCTTTATGACAAGCCGGTATCGGCCACCACCGGTTTCACCAATTACACATGCAACATCGGTTCCATGCGCAACAAGGGGTTGGAATTTGCCGTCGGCGGAAACCTTGGCAAGCACGATTTCCACTGGAAGGGCGATTTCAATATCTCCTTCGTTCGCAACAAACTCACCGCTCTAATCGGCGAGGATGAGATTCTCCGTACCGATGATTACCACGCATTGAAAGTGGGGGAGGAAGTGGGCAGTTTCTATATGATTAAGATGACCGGCATTTACCAAAACGACGAAGAAGTCCCCACATACCTGTACGAGAATTACGGAGTACGTGCCGGTGACTGCATCTACGAGGATGTCGGTGGCCCCGAAGGTAAACCTGACGGAGATATTTCATCGGCCTATGACAGCCAGTTCGTGGGCTCTCCCAATCCGAAGTTCACGGGCGGTCTAAACAATTCCTTTACCTATAAGGATTTGGACTTCAATATCTTCTTCACTTTCTCCTACGGCGCCAAGTTGTATGAGTACTGGACCGGAGGTCTGCGTCTTGGAAACGGCAACTGGCCGGCTCAGGAATCCGAAGCCCTGGCCCGATGGACAGGTCCCGGAACCACAAATACCACCCCCAGGGCGATATACGGTTATACATGGAACTCCACAATGTTCAAAACCACCCGATTCCTTCACGACGCGTCCTATATCCGCTTGAGGAATCTGTCTCTGGGTTATACCCTTCCCGCAAACCTGTCAAAGCGCATCGGCATAGACAAACTCCGCGTTTATGTCCAGGGCGACAATATATGGCTCTACAGCCCGTTCCGTTTCCTGGATCCGGAAGTGAATACCTCGCTCAACGCTACGAAGATGGGCCTGGATTGCATGTGGATTCCCCAGCCGCGAAGCTGGACCTTTGGTATCAACTTAAAGTTCTAGAAGGCTATGAAAAAGATTATCATATTGCTTGCATTAGCACTTTCGCTGGTATCATGCGACAAGTTCCTGTACCAGTATCCGCATAATGCTGTGTCCAGCGACAACCTT
>JAEEUZ010000155.1 GCA_016290725.1 Bacteroidales bacterium
AACCAGCACGGTTGTTATGACTTTCGATATGAGGTAATGGATGCCGGCTTTATCGGCAAGAAGCCACATCAAAAGTTCCGTAAGCCCCAGGCCGATGACGCCGATACCCACGAAAATTCCGATTTCGGCGCTGCGGCTTTTGAGGCGGCGTTTGTCGAACACCCAAAGGATGCTGAAAAGATAGGTTATAAGCAGCCCTGCGGCTAAGGCGATTGCCGTCCAGATGAGAAGATACTCCCTGCCGAACAGCTCCGTGAGAAGCGCCAGCAGGCCCGCGTCCACCACAAAAGCGGTTCCGCCGGAAACAAGATAGCGGAAAACCTGCACGGCGAGGTTTCCGCTCTTTCCCTTGAAAAGGGCTGCCAGAGTGTCCTTCAGGCTCATTATCTGGGGAAAAGTTTGGACTTGCAGAGATGCCACTTGCACAGCCTGTACACCAGAGATACCCTAAGCACGCCGAAGCCGTAGATGGTGCTCCTGCGAAGGTTGATTGAAGAAGCGTCGTCGAAATACTTCGTGGGGCAGGTAACCTCGCCAATCTCATAGCCCTTCCAGAATATCTGAGCGGCCATTTCGTTGTCCAGGATAAAGTCGTCCGAGCATTTGTGATAGTCGATGCTGCGGAGAACGTCGGCACTGAAGGCGCGGTAGCCGGTGTGATATTCGGAGAGTTTCTGGTTCAAAAGGACGTTTTCCGTGAAGGTGAGGAAACGGTTCGCGATGTATTTGATGAGCGGCATTCCGCCCTTTCGCGCGCCTTTTCCCAGGATGCGGGAACCGAAGACCACGGGATACACATCATTGGCGATGATATATGCCATGGATTCGATGAGTTTCGGGGTGTACTGATAGTCCGGGTGGAGCATTATGACGATATCGGCCCCCAGTTCCAGAGCCCTGTCGTAGCAGGTTTTCTGGTTGCCGCCGTAGCCACGGTTTTTGGGATGGATGAGAACTTCCTTAATGCCCAGCTCGCGGGCCTTTTCCACCGTGTTGTCGCGGCTGCAGTCGTCCGTGAGAATCACCTCGTCAACAATGTCCATGGGGATTTCCGCATAGGTTTTCTCCAGGGTTTTCTCCGCATTGTATGCGGGCATCACAACAATTATTTTCTTACCGTGTATCATTTCAGGGATGCAAATTTAGCGTTTTTTTACTACAGCGCAAAACAGCCATATAAGCGCCGCGGCAAGGGCTGCGAGAAGCCCATTGAAAAGGATTGTCAGCAGAACGTTTATCTTTTGGGGCGCGTTGTTGAAGGGAGAGTCGTTGATGCTTGAGTCATATCTCGCAAACGGGTTGGAGTAGATAACCTCCCCGCCAGGGAAAAACGCTGTGAACCGCGCGTAATTATCTTCCGGCAGCATCTTGTATTCCATTTGTGCCGATTCGGTTGCGAGTTTAAGCGTCCTGTGGCCCTGCCCGGTGGCGCGGATGCTATCGGCCTTTGCCGACAATTCTATATATAAGGTATCTCCCTTCAGGCCGATGCCGGTAACCTCCGGAAGCTCCCGGTTGCGCTGGTACTTCTGGTCCCAGTCGCCCTTCCCGTAATCCGGAATGCGCATGGAGTAGTATGCCCCGCCAAGAAGCGCCGCCTTGATATCCTCGTATTTTGGGGAGGGGCAGCAGACGAAATTGCACCTGCGGGCAATTCTCCAGGAGGTGTACGGGTCGTGCAGGTCGTCGGTTGCGAGGCCGAAGCTGTAATGGCCGGCGCTGAGGGCATAGTCCCAATAGGTGTTTTCCGTGCCCTTGCCGGAGTCCAGTTCAATGATTTCGTAGCCGGAGAGCGACTCCATATTGTGCCTGTCCATCCCCCAGGTGCGGTACGGATGGTTAATCTGGATGAAATCCGAATCCTTCCCCAGCCTGTCCAGTTCAAACTGCTTCTGCGATGCAAGGAAGGGGAAAAGCGGATCCCAATGCCTCACTCTCTTGCTTCCGAAAACCAGTTTGTGGAACTTGTACGGGCTGTAACCCTGCTCATACACGTTCACCTGGAGCGAGGAGTCGAAAGGATGTTTGGTGAGTTCGTTATGGTTCGAGAAGGTGACAATGTCGTAGCCGAACTTTTTGTATGCGTCGTACACCTCCTGCGGCCATGCCTGGCTTTCGTTCACCGGCCAAGGCCCTTTCACGCGCGTGTGGACATGAAAAACGGAACGCTTCCACATATACGCCGTGTCCAGATTCCGGTACGGGTTGAATATATCCTGTCCCGTGAACGGCTGCGGCTTTCGGAAACTATAAATCGGGCTGAATTCCGTTGCAATAACAAACAGCAGCGCCGCCGTGAGCACCCCGTACAGTACTTTCAGTATGATTATTAACGCCTTTTTCATTTCAGGATCCACTTTATTCCCAGATGGTCGATAAGACGGGCGGGAAGGATGGAAACTATAGCGGGCACCAGACGGTTGAGCGGTCCGGGGCGCATTACGCGGCGGCCGCGCAGCATGCCTTTGATAGATCTTGTCACCAGCCACTGCGGGCTCTTGAGAATACCCCAGAATCGCAGGCTTTTCCGAAGCTTTTCGCTCAGCGGATACAGCCCGGTGTCTATAGCGGCGGGGCATACGGTGGTTACGTGCACGCCGTAGGGCCGCAGCTCATAGGAAAGGCCTTTGCCGAAACTCACCAAATATGCCTTGGAAGCCGAATAAACGGCGATTCCTGGAGAGGGCACCCATGCCGTCATCGAGCCCATGTTAAGGATATAACCGCGCCCCCGCTCCTTCATCCTGGAGCCCAAAAGCACGCACAGGTCTGTGGTGGTTTCCATGTGAAGGGCCATCATCTTGTCCACCTTTTCAAGCTGTTCCGGCCCAAGGTATTCCATGAAAAACATGCCGGCGTTATTGATAAGGATATCCGGCCGGATTTCCTCCCGGTCGCACCACTCCACCACTTTCGAGGCCGCTCCGTGCGCGGCCAGATCAATACATAATGTATGTGTGTGCGGAAGTTCGGCTGCTGCTTTTTCAAGTTCGTCCGCGCGGTTACTCACAAGCGCCAGGGCGCAGCCCATATCGGCAAGCTCTCGGGCATATTCCAGGCCTATACCGGAGCTTCCCCCGGTAATGAGCGCCGTCATATTTTCCAACTTTTTCATAAAAACCGCACAAATATAATCAAAAACGGCTTATGGAGCCCCTGCAGTGGCTCAATAATTGTAATTGGGAAACTCAAATCCAAAAAAAGATAAAGCCATGAAACGATTAGTTCTACTTCTGTTCATCCTGCTGGGAGCAAGCGCAGCTGCTTATGCCCAGCCCAGAGGCGGCGGTCACGATTCGCACCGCTCAAGCGCCTCTGTTCAGAGTGGAGGCCATCGCGGTGGCTCCACTGTACGTAGTCAAGGCTCGGGTTCCTCCCGCGGACACAGCTCCGCAGGTGTGTCCCGAGGCAGCAGCCATCACAGCGGCGGTGTTGCGCGTTCGGGCGGCTCGGTCCGCTCCGGCGGCCCGTCCCATGGAGGTGGCGCTTCCCGTTCCGGCGGTGCAATCCGCCAGGGCGGAAATCATTCCGGCAGCCATTCCGGTAATTCCGGCCACGGCCACGGCGGCGGCGCAGTGCGCTCCGGCGGCAATCATAACGGCGGCCACAGCGGTGGCGGCCATGGCGGCTCCGGCCATGTGTCCGGCGGCAATCACGGTGGCAATCATGGTGGCGGTCACAACGTCGGCCACAGCTCTGTTGGTCATCACCACGGCGGAGGCGCCCACCACCACGGCCACGTAGGACATGCGCGTCCCGTACGCCATGTTTTTCACAGGCACCACAGGCCTGTCCGCGTAAGGCACGAAATAGTTTTCTGCGTAACAGACCGTCAGGTCCTCTGGAATGGCTATCATGTACGCCGCTATGTAGACCGCATCTGGATCTGCAACCCTGCCGGAGACCGCATTCTCCAGGGCGACGAGGTGATCCTCCTGCCCAACGGCTTCTACAAAGTGCGCAACGGAGACTTCTGGCGCGTGTATGACGAACGCGGAGAATCCCTCTTCCAGGTCTGGGGCGAAGAAGTAGTCCTTCTGGACGACGGCCTCTTCCGCTGCTACCGCGCAGGCATGTATTTCTACTACGACGAACTCGGCAACCGAGTTGAATAAGTGCAAACCAAAAATCGTCACGAGCCCGGCCCTCCCGCCGGGCTTTTTTGTACCCACCCCCACCCGGGCACATTTGGGCTCCTGGCGGATAATCCGCTGACACTCAACAACTTCCTTGTTAAGGGGTGCAAATATTTTTGCACCCCTTAACATGTAACCCGCTATGTCACAGCTACTTATCCGCCAGGCGGCACATCCACATACCTGCCTTCACTTTTATGTGTGCCCACATTACTCTACGCGAAATACACAAAAGGGTCGTTTCTTGTTTCTCGCGAACTCTTTTTGCCTATATTTGCCCCGAAACCTGCCCCGAAACACACGAAATACCATTTTCATGCGTTTCAATATTTGGGGCTAGGGCGTTCAGCCCGGCAAAAGAGTCGCTGATATGTATATGCCGCCCCCTTTGCTTCGAGCGTGTGATGAGGTTCCGGAATCATTGCGATAACCCCCAAGCGTGGCCGGAGGCCCATCTATGAACTTGCACTTTTTCGCGTTTTGAAGTTCGTTACGCCGGACTTCAAAATGAGGAAAAGTGTAAGTAGGCAAGCCGCTCCGCGGCGCGGCTGGTGCGCCGGCCCGTGCGCTTCAACCATGGCAAAACACACAACTACCCACGCACCGCGAATACTCATCCAGGAAAAGGTCGCAAATCCGGGATGAACCGTGCAAATTGTCCATCTCATCCAGGAAAAGCCCCCAAATCCTGGATGAACTAATTATATTTG
>JAEEUZ010000156.1 GCA_016290725.1 Bacteroidales bacterium
ATAAGTATCGGCCCAAATTCATGTCCGAATTCGGCCACTCCTGCTTCTCGGGGCTGCTTGGGTCGATGGAAGAGCAGAAGGAGCGTATGAGGGAGAGCGGAGGCTATGAGAATATGCTGCAGAGGATTAACAATCTGTTTAATCCTGGCCCCGGGGCCGATTTGGTGTACCTCTCGCAACTCGAGCAGGCCATCGGCCTTTCGGTGGCCGCGTCGTATTGGCGTTCGCTGCCGGAGTGCAACGGCGTTCTGGTGTGGCAGCTGAATGATATCTGGGCGGGGCCGTCATGGTCCACTCTTGAGTACGACGGCAGCTGGAAGCCGGCGCACTATCACTTGAAACGAGTTTTTGCCGATGATGCTCCCGTCGTGTCCATCCCTGATTTGAAGTATGTTCCCGATGCAAATGTATTGGCAAAGGTGTTTGAACGAGACGGAGAGTGGGTTGTGTCCTTGACAACGGACAAGCCTGCGTATTATGTGTGGCTTTCTGCGCCGGGGGTGAGGTTTAGCGATAATAGCTTTAATTTGGAGGCAGGGGAGACGAAAGAAGTAGTCGTGGAGATCTCTCCGCGCGCTTCGCTTGGTCGAGATGACATAAGCATTATGCATCTTGCCCTGGCTACGTCGCCGCGCCGGGATGTGCTGCTGCGGGATTGGGAATTCCGCAAGGAGGGCGAGGAGTGGGAGAGCGTGCGTGTGCCGCACGACTGGGCCATTACCGGGCCGTTTGAGGAGAACAGCGAGCTGTGGAATGGCACGGATGGTTGGGTGAACAATCCTGGAAGGACGGGAGCGCTCCCGTGGGTGGGCGTTGGCTGGTATCGCACCACATTCTCTGTTCCCGAAGGAAAGAAGGCAACGCTCCTTTTTGACGGAGCAATGAGCAACGCAACGGTTTATGTAAACGGGAAGGAGTTGTATTCCTGGCCCAATGGCTACAGTGCTGTACCGGTGGACGTGAGCGAAGCGGTTGTTCCCGGTGCGGAAAACACTCTCGAGGTGCGCCTTGAGAATCTTCCGGCAAGTTCCCGCTGGTATCCCGGTGCCGGTTTGTACCGAAACGTACATTTAATTACAACGGATCCGGTTCATATCCCGGTGTGGGGCACGTATATCACCACGCCCGAAGTGTCGGAGAAGAAAGCCACAGTACATATTGAAACCACCGTGGAAGGAGGCGAGGGGAAGGAGATTGTGATTCGAAATGACATTTATGACAATGATGGTGTATTTGTCATTTCGAGCGAAGGCAAAGCCGGAGTCGAGAAATCCGTAATAATAAACAATCCTTATCTTTGGAGCCCGGAAACGCCGAATCTTTACAAGGCCGTAACGAGCGTTTATGCCGACGGAAAACTTGTGGATGAATACGTAACCACCTTCGGAATCCGAAAGGCGGAATTCATCAACGGAAAGGGCTTCTTCCTGAACGGTAAGCCCACGAAGTTCAATGGCGTGTGCCTGCATCACGACCTGGGCCCTCTTGGAGCCGCCGTGAGCGTTCCGGCATTAAAACACCAGCTGGAAATGCTCAAGGATATGGGCTGCAACGCCATTCGCACCTCCCACAATCAGCCAGCGCCGGAACTGGTGCAGCTGTGCGACGAGATGGGCTTTATGATGATGGTGGAGGCTTTCGACGAATGGAAGGGCGCCAAGAGCGCAAACGGATACCACATTTATTTCGACCAGTGGGCCGAAAAAGACCTCACCGGCATGATTCACGCCTTCCGCAACAACCCGAGCGTGATAATGTGGAGCACCGGCAACGAAGTGTGCCGCGTTAAGGAAGACCCGCAGGAAGGCCTTGCAGAAGCAAAGTTCCTCACGGAAATCTGCCACAGGGAAGACCCCACGCGTCCAGTAACGGTGGGAATGCATATGTGGCAACGTTTCCTCGAAAAGGAGTGGGTAGATGCATTCGACGTCATCGGCATAAATTATCATCCAAGGAAGTTCATCGAGCTTAGGGAAACAGTTGGCGATAGGCTCATCCTTGGGGCCGAAAGCGGCTCTACGCTCAGCTCCAGGGGCGTTTATCATTTGCCTGCCGTAAAGCAGCTCGATATGGCTCTGAGCCCGGACCAGCAGTGTTCTTCCTTCGACCTGGAAGCCGTCAGCTGGGGCAACACGCCGGACAGTGATTTCGCCATGCACGAGGATTATCCCTGGGCCATCGGCCAGTTTGTATGGACCGGATTCGATTATCTTGGAGAACCTACGCCTTATGAATCGCACTCCTATCCAAACCACAGTTCGATGTTCGGAATCGTGGATTTGGCATCGATACCAAAAGACAGATACTGGCTGTTCAGGAGCGTCTGGAATAAAAACGGGCACACTCTGCATATCCTGCCCCATTGGAATTGGTCCGATGGGCAGGATGTGCCCGTGTTCGTTTACACCGACGCCCCGTCGGCCGAACTTTTCCTCAACGGAAAGAGCCTTGGAGTGCAGTCAAAGCTGGTTCCCCGGCATAAGACCCAGGGCGATAGGGAAGAGAACGTAGAGGCCCGGTATAGGCTTGCATGGACGGTTCCTTTCGAGCCCGGAGAGCTTATGGCAGTGTCTTTGGACGAAGGCGGCAATCCCATCGACACGGCTTACGTTCGCACGGCCGGGGAACCCGCCGGGATCCGTCTGGAATACGACGGACGCCGCCTCAAGGCCGATGGGGAAGACCTTGCTTATGTAACCGTGAGCATTGTAGACAAGGACGGCAATCTCTGCCCCCTGGCCGATTCCCCGGTTACCTTCGATGTCTCCGGCCCCGGCACCTTCCGCGCCTGCGCGAACGGCGATCCCACCTCACTGGAGCCCTTCCAGGGTCCCACCATGCACGCCTTTAACGGCAAACTCACAGCCATTGTCCAGTCCTCATCAGATGAGGCCGGCAAAATCTACCTCCACGCCACATCTCCCGGCTTAAACGACACCACCCTCACCATTCGTACACGCTTTTAACAATGAAAAAGATTCTCCCGCTCCTACTCATCCTTGTACTATTCGGATGTGATAAAAAGAAACAGCAGGGTAATGTGCAGACGCATACCTATGACGCAATTTTCATCGGGGATTCAATAACGGCCAACTGGGTAAAGGAATCCAAAGGCCACCCGGAGTTCTTCAAAGAGAATAATATTCTCGGCCTTGGCTTCTCCGGAAAGACATCGGCCTATCTGAAAACCGTTTTCAACGTGGGCGTTACGTCGAAACACCCCAAGTATGCGGTTATCCTTTGCGGAACGAATGACATAGCTCAAAACGACGGGGTATATGTTCCCAACGAGGATATTCGTGACAACATTGCCTGGATGGCATCGGAAGCTGCCGGAAGCGGCATCAAGGTGGTCCTATGCTCCGTCCTTCCCAGCACGCATTTCTACTGGGCCACTTCCATCCATCCGGAGGACGCAATCATTGAGCTGAACGTCCTTATCAAGGCCCTTGCCACCGAAAAGGGTTATGAGTACGTAGATTATTACTCGGCCCTCGTGGATTCAAACAAAGGCCTGCCCTCAAAGTACTCCTCCGACGGCTGCCATCCCAACCAGGACGGCTACACCGTTATGGAAAACCTTATTCTGCCGATACTGAAAAAATAAATTTTACCCTTTCTGAAAAGATTTGCAGAGGTCGGATGGATTGGTTAACTTTGTTAGCCAAACTCTATCCGAACACGCTTTTATTATGAAAAATAGATTCATTCCCGCAGTCATTGCATTATTGTTTGCAACGGTTTCAGTGCAGGCGAAGGTTAGCCTTCCTTCTTTTTTCAGCGACAATATGGTTCTCCAGCAGCAGGCCGATGTGGCGGTTTGGGGAACCACCGACAAAGGCTCCGTTAAAGTGAAGATTTGCCCTTCCTGGACCAGGCATAAGTACAGTGTGAAGGCCGATGAGGACGGCAAATGGTTCATCCGCATCCCCACCCCCAAGGCCGGAGGCCCCTACAGCATTACATTCAATGACGGAGAGAAGACCGTGATCCGGAATGTCCTGCTCGGCGAAGTGTGGTTCTGCAGCGGCCAGTCCAATATGGAAATGCCGATGAAGGGCTTCCGCAGTCAGCCCGTGCAAGGTGCAACTGAAATCATTATATCGGCAAAGGCATCTACGCCCATCAGGATGTGTACAATTGAGAGATGTGCTGCAAGAGAGCCTCTGGATACCTGCCAAGGCTCCTGGAATGAGAATACCCCTGTAGCCGTTGCGAATACCAGCGCGGTGGCATATTTTTTCGCAATGCGTGTACAGCAGGTCCTTGAGGTCCCCGTGGGACTCCTTATCACGGACTGGGGCGGAACGCCCATTGAGACCTGGATTAACAGGGAAACCATTGAAAAAGACTTCACCGACGAGTTCGACCTTTCCGCCCTTGATGGCGATTTCCTTCCGGAAAGACCAGAGAAACTGCCCTGCACGCTGTTCAACGGCCAGGTCGCGCCTCTGATTCCATTTACATTCAAGGGAATGCTCTGGTATCAGGGCGAAGCAAACAGATCGCGTCCGGATCAGTATGTGAGGCTGCAACCGGCCTATGTACAGATGATGCGCTCCCTGTTCCAGAACCCGGATGCCCCTTTCTATTTCGTCCAGATCGCCCCTTGGCGGTACAAGCATCCTGAAAACATCACCAGTGCTATTTTTTATGAGGCGCAGGAGAAGACTCTGGCCTTGATTCCAAACAGTGGTATGGCAGCCACAGTTGATATCGGCGAATTCGGCACCATCCATCCCTGCCGGAAAAAGGAGGTGGGAGACCGCCTTGCGCTTCTGGCTCTTACCAAGACCTATGGCATCCAGGGCACTGTTGACGGAAGTTCGT
>JAEEUZ010000157.1 GCA_016290725.1 Bacteroidales bacterium
AAGGCCTGCTTTTGCAGGCCTTTTTAGGAGGGTGGATGATGGGGCTCGAACCCACGACACTCGGAACCACAATCCGATGCTCTACCAGCTGAACTACATCCACCGTGTTTGGGACTGCAAATGTAAGGCTTTTTTCCGGTTTTGCAAAATTTATTTTGTAACTTTGCATGCTTCGAAAGAATATTTTATCTATGGCAAAACGTGAAATCAAGTTTTCCCTGGTTTACAGGGATATGTGGCAGAGCTCCGGAAAGTATGTTCCGCGCGTAGATCAGCTGGTAGAGGTGGCTCCGGCCATCATCGACATGGGTTGCTTCGACCGTGTGGAGACCAACGGCGGTGCGTTCGAGCAGGTGAACCTCCTGTTCGGCGAGAACCCCAACAAGGCTGTCCGCGCCTGGACGGCTCCTTTCCACAAAGCCGGTATCCAGACCCACATGCTGGAGCGCGGCCTCAACGCCCTGCGCATGAACCCCGTCCCGCTGGATGTGCGTGAGCTCATGTTCAAGGTCAAGAAGAAGCAGGGCACCGACATCGCCCGTTCCTTCTGCGGCCTCAACGACCACCGCAACCTCAAGGGCTCCGTCATCGGCGCCAAGAAGGGCGGCATGATTTCGCAGGTTGCCCTCTCCATCACGCACTCCCCCGTGCACACGGTGGCCTACTACATGGACATCGTGGACAAGGTGGTGGAATACGGGGCCGATGAGATCTGCCTCAAGGACATGGCCGGCATCGGCCGTCCCAACGTCCTGGCCGAGCTCGTCGCCGACATCAAGAAGAAATATCCGCACATCAAGGTGCAGTACCACGGCCACACCGGCCCCGGTTTCTCCCCGGCATCCATGCTGGAGGTAGCCCGTGCCGGCGCCGACTACCTGGACGTCGCCGTCGAACCCCTCTCCTGGGGCAAGGTGCACCCGGATGTGATCACCATCCGTGAGATGCTCCGCTGCGACGGTTTCCTGGTCAAGGACCTGAACATGGACGCCTACATGGAAGTACGCCGCCTCACCCAGAAGTTCATCGACGACTTCCTGGGCTACTGGATCAACCCGTCCAACGCCAAGATGACTTCCCTGCTGGTGGGCTGCGGCCTGCCCGGCGGCATGATGGGTTCCATGATGGCCGACCTCAAGGGATTCCAGGGCGCCATCAACGCCGCCCAGCGTGCCCACGGCCGTCCCGAGATGTCCCTGGACACCCTCATGGTGAAACTCTTCGAGGAAGTGGAATACGTATGGCCCCGCCTGGGTTACCCGCCGCTGGTGACTCCGTTCAGCCAGTACGTGAAGAACACGGCCCTGATGAACCTGTTCAATATGCTCAACGACAAGCCCCGCTGGACCACCATCGACAAGGATACCTGGGGTATGATCCTGGGCAATATGGGCAAGCTGCCCGGAGAACTGGATCCCGAGATTGTGGCCCTGGCCAAGGAAAAGGGAATGGAGTTCTACACCGGCAACCCGCAGGATATGTATCCCAACGAGCTTCCCAAGTTCCGCAAGATGATGGACGAGGAAGGCTGGGACTACGGCGAGGACGACGAAGAACTCCTGAATATGGCTATGTTCGAGCGTCAGTACAGAGACTACCGCAGCGGCATTGCCAAGGAACGTTTCGAAAAAGACCTGGCCGAAATGAAGGCCAAGGCCGGTGCTCCCATCGTGGTGGAACGTCCCGTGGTGGAAATTCCCAAGTTCAAGGTGGAAGACTATGTGGAGCGCTATCCCAAGGCCACGCCCATCCAGTGCCCCGTCAAGGGCCAGCTCCTGTGGGAACTGGACGTGGACGACGCCTCCAAGGCTCCCATCGTGGGCAAGAAGGTGAAGGCCGGCGAGGTAGTGGGTCACGTACAGACCTTCTACGGAATCGAAGACGTGGTGGCCGCCGTGGACGGTCTCCTGGTAGCCGTGCTGGGCAAGCAGGGAGACAACGTTGCCAAGGGCGAAATCATTGCCTTCATCCAGTAAGAAACGTAAATTTTTCTTACGAAAAGTCGGGTAAAACCCACAAAATACCATCTGAAACAACACAATCTTTTTTACGGTTGTGTTGTTTCTGTTTTTTGTATCCTATATTTGGTTCCCATGAAAATGAAAGACTATGTTCTAGGGGAGAGACCTAGGGAGAAACTGAGACTGCGGGGAGCCAAATCGCTTTCCAATGCGGAACTGCTGGCCATCCTGCTGGGGAGCGGAACAGGCGGCAAGAACGTGCTGGAAGTGTCGCAGGAACTGATGGTGTCGGCCGGAGGGAGGCTGACGCTGCTGGGAGCGATGCCGCTGGAGCAACTGATGCAGCAGAAGGGGGTGGGGGAGGTACGCGCCATAGGAATAGCCGCCGCCTTGGAACTGGGCCGAAGATGCTTTGAAGAAATGGCTATGGTGGACAAGAGGGCCATCACCTCGCCGGAACTGGTGTACCGGGTGATGCTGCCCTTCCTCAAGCACCTGGACCACGAAGAGTCGTGGGTGCTGTATCTCAATCGCTCCAACTACCTTATCGGGAAAGAGATGATAACGGTGGGCCGATTGGAGACCACCCTCATAGACACCCGCCGCATCGTTAGGAAGGCCATCGAGAAGCAGTGCTGCCAGGTGGTGCTGGTACACAACCATCCCTCCGGGCAGGCCCTCCCTTCGGAGGCCGATATCCACCAGACGGATATCCTGCGGAAGGCGCTGGCGGCGGTGGAAATCGGTCTGATGGACCACGTCATCGTGTGCGAAGATTCCTTTTTTTCATTTTCCGAGGAGAAGCTGGTGAAGATGTAAGCGGGATTTTATTATATTTGTAGGTGGAATCTTAAGCTAGTAGCCTATGAAAGTCGTTAATCTCGGAGAGAACAACTCTGTTCTCAATAACTTCATCGCCGAAATTCGCGATGTTCGCATCCAGAAAGACCGCCTGCGTTTCCGCACCAATATGGAGCGGGTGGGCGCCATCTTCGCCTATGAGATTTCCAAATCGCTTTCGTACTCGGAGAAGGAAGTGACCACCCCGCTGGGCGTGGCCAAGGTCTCCACAACGGACACCACCCTGGTGCTGGCCGCCATCCTGCGCGCCGGCCTCCCGCTTCAGGAAGGTTTCCTGAACGTCTTCGACCACGCCGAAAGCGCCTTCCTGGCTACTTTCAGAAAATCCGGCAAGGGAGATTATTTCAAGGTGCACGCAGACTACTGCACTTGCCCTTCCCTGGAAGGCAAGACCCTCATCCTGGTAGACCCTCTCCTGGCCACCGGCGCCTCTATGGAAGTATCGCTCCAGAAACTGCAGGAAGAAGGCGGCACGCCCAACCACATCCATATGGTATGCCCCATAGCCAGCCGCTACGCCGTAGACCAGCTTAGTCAGAAACTGGACAACAACTACACCCTCTGGGTAGCCGCCATCGACGAAGAACTCACCAGCCACAACTACATCATCCCCGGAATGGGAGATGCCGGAGACCTGGCTTTCGGAGAAAAACTGTAAAGGTAGATTATCATCCACCCTTCCGGAGCGAAGCGACAGGGCCTGCAGGCCCGCATGGCGGCTTCTGCCGCCAATCCCTCCCCCGAGGGGAGGGACTTAGGGAGGGGGTAACGTAAGGCCGAAGGCTGGATGATCTTCATCCAGCCCAAAAGAAAAAAGCCCTCGACTGAGGGCTTTTCTTTTGGGGTGGGTGGTGGTGCCTTTCTCGAACCAATTCATGGCTGACCTTGACAAGATTTGGGAACTACGGTATTGGATTCCTGACCCTGCTGACCCATCGACTTGGCGCTCTTTATGATAAATGTTCCGGGTATGCAATGGGAAGACTGTGTGGAAATTCATAGGGGTATACTCCCCCTACCCGGATTAAAATCAAATAAGTAAATGCCCTCATTCTAACCGGAAATAGTAACAGTTCTAGGTATACACTCAGTGTGCCGTTCTAGTTGTTTCTTCTTCCAGAAATGTCAAGGTTGTACTACACTTTCTTGACTTTTTAGTCTTTCCTAACTATTTATTATTGGAGCAGGCACAAACAGGCTTGACGTGATAATGAATAACAACCAACCATACAAAAGGCAATACCGTCAACTGGACAGTGAGGTTAAGCAGAAAATCAGCGATAGCACAAGAAACAAACCCAAGTCAGAAGAACACAAAGAACATATCCGACAGGGTATGCTTGATTACTGGCAAGGAGTCCCCGACCGTCCAGAAGAACCTGACACCTTATGACAAAGTATCCTCTTATCAAGGGGAAGATGTCATCAAAAATAATGACGAAGCCATGAATATAAGTGATAACATTCGACAAGTTGAAGATTGTTTCCGACATAAGTGCAATCGATATTCACGACATATCCAGATTCGATATCATAACCAAGAATGGCGTTGTGACAGCCTTGAAATACTACCAAGAGTTACCGTACCTTTTGATGATTAAGGTTGATTACCAAAGCCGTGAGGTTGTTGTTGAATTCAGCGGGAAGGTGCTAGGAAAGGACTACCCAAAACTGATTTCAATCAGTACCATTGCGAAGTGTTTCGAGAACATTAACGCCCTAGGCTTTTGTAGTCTGGATGTTGAAACTATGATGGATTCCGATGTGGTAAAGTGTGATGTGACCAAGGATGTGAAGATACAAGATGTATCAGGACTGACGCAGTATATCAGGAACCATATCAGCAATTACCAACAGTTCTTGTGCCGGAAGTTGAGGAACGGAAACCTTGTGGTTGATAAGAATGTTGTCAGTAGGAAGACCAAGAAGAGAATGATAATCTATGACAAAGA
>JAEEUZ010000158.1 GCA_016290725.1 Bacteroidales bacterium
CCACTAAGGGCGGCGCCTACTATCCCAAGAGCGACGGCGACGTGACTTCCGTGACGGATACCTGGTGGCACAAACTCATCTATGCCAAGATGAGCACCGGCACCTTCGAGAAGAACATCTCCGCAGGCAACACCACAGTCGTCCAGAACAGCACCGGAGACTCTTCCGCATATTGGTACGGCTGGGACTTCGGAACCCGCCTTCAGCAGCTTGGCATCGGAGATCCCGATGTTGTACTCATCCACGGCGGCACCAACGACTATGGTCACACCAGCTGGTACAACACTTCCGAAGAGCTTATCGACGGCGTTGAGATGAGCAGCGCTTCTTTCCCCGAATCCTCCAAGGCCACTCTGGACGCTCTTTTCGACGCGGCCGATGCCGCCACAACTGTAGCAGCTGCGGACGCTCTGGATGGCAGCACGTTCGCATCGGCCTATATCCGCCTTATCAGGATGGTACAGGCAAGATGCGGAGAAGATGTAAAAGTCGTTTGCATAATAGGTGACTATCTCAAGGGTGGCCAGCAGGAAGCAATCAAGCTCATCGCCCAGCACTTTGGAGACGATAAGGTGAGGGTTGCCGACATGCTTGGCGCGAACCTTTCCATCCCCAAATACAGCAATCCCCATCCCAATGCCGCCGGCATGGAGAATATGGCCGCTTTCATCTATCAGGAAGTTGGCGCTTGGATAGATAATCAGTAATGCGCATGAAGAAACTATCACTGCTTGCTTGCCTGCTGCTCCTTTCCGTTTGCGCCCTGTCGCAACCCAAAGTGGACTTTATGGGGCCGCTCCAGGGGCTGGAAGGAGGCCATTCCGGCTATTCCTATCAGGGAATGGACATCAGCGGCCACTACATGTTCAGCTGCCAGAACAAAGGCGTTGCAACCATATACCGCGTGCAGGGCAAAAAGTTCACTTTCGTGAGCCAGTTCCACCTTGCTTCCTACAACGATCTGAATCACGCCAATGTGGCCAGTTTTGGCACGGAAAAAGTCAACCGCAAGGATCCCCTGCCCGTAGCCTACGTGAGCCAATGTCACAAAAAGCCCATCGACGGCAGGAAAGACCTCCTGTATGTGGAACGTATTCTCCCGGATTTCAGCGGTTCCGAGCTGATTCAAACCATCTTCTACGACGATGTGAACCACGACTTCGGCTATGCTCTCCAGTGGGTGGTGGACCAGAAGAATAAAATGCTCTACGGATACGGCAACACCGTGAACAACAGCGACCCGGCAAACCGCCACCGCATCATCAAATTCCGCCTTCCGAAGCTTTCTGACGGCGCTTTCATTACTCTGAAGCCGGAAGATGCCCTGGAGAATTACCTTATAGAAGATGTGTCGGGATTTAGTTTCAACCCCATCGGCCAGGGGCTTTATATCCATAAAGGAAAGCTATTTATGCCCACTGGTTTAGGCAAAGCCGACAAACCGTCCATCCTGTACATCTGGGACCTTGGCAACCGCAGCATGCAGACTCTGGATCTGCAGGAAGTTACCACAGGCGAGTTCGAAGACATCTCCCGCATCGGCCGATACTTCTATATCCAGGGCCAGGATGGCCTCTTCCGCCTGAAGATTAAGCTTTAGGATTGTTTCTTCGTGCGGGATAAATGATTATCTTTGTAGAATGAAGCATTTAGCCGCACTTGTTCTTTGCTGCCTTCTGGCCGCGCCGCTCCAGGGAAAGGAGCAGTGGCCGGACGGAAGCGCCATGGATAAATGGTTCTCCCAGAGCCCGAAACCCGTGAAAGGGAAACAGGCCCGCGTTTTTGATATCCGCAGCTACGGAGCCATCCAGGACAGTACAATTCTCCAGACCGCAGCCATCCAGAAGGCTATAGACGCTGCATCCGTAAAAGGCGGCACCGTGGTTATTCCAAGCGGAGTGTGGCTCTCCGGGGCGCTGTTTTTCAAGCCCAAAACCCACCTGTATCTGGAAGAGGGAGCGGTTTTGAAGGGCAGCACCAACACCTGGGACTTCACGGACATTCACGTTCACATAGAAGGGGTACTTCAGCCCTACGCATCGGCCCTCATCAATGCCGATGGCTGCGATGGCTTCTCCATCCGCGGCAAAGGCACCCTGGATGGCAATGGACTCCCCTACTGGGACGCATTCTGGGCCCGTCGCAAGGAGAATCCCCAGTGCACCAATCTGGAAGTGAGGCGTCCCCGCATGATTGGCATCAGCAACAGCCGGAACGTTACCATCGAGGACATCCATCTTCGCAATTCCGCTTTCTGGAACATCCATCTATACAAATGCGCGCGTGTATACATTAAAGGTATCGATATTTACGCGCCCATAAAGCCGGTGAAAGCCCCTTCCTCCGACGGAATCGACCTTGATGCCTGCACGGATGTACACATTCTGGGCAGCAGTTTCGCCACAGGTGACGACCTCATCGCCCTTAAGGGCGGCAAAGGTCCCTGGGCCGATGAAGACCCGGACAACGGCGTGAACTCCCATATCCTGGTGGAAGACTGCACGTTCGGCCACGGCCCCGGAGTGCTGGTCCTTGGCAGCGAATGCGTGGGCGCGGAGAATGTGATCCTACGCGGCAGCAAAGTCTCAGACACAGATAGGCTCCTCTGGCTGAAAATGCGTCCGGACACTCCCCAGCGCTATTCTCACATCCTTGTGGAAGACGTTGAAGGGAAGGTGAGGAACGTCCTTTACATAAAGCCCTGGACTCAGTTCTTCGACCTTAAGGGTCGCACGGACCTTCCCGTTTCCCTGGCGGAAGACATCCGCATCCAGAAATGCACGCTCCGCTGCACCCGCAGCCGTAATATCGTTGAAGCCCCGGACCAATACGTGGTGAAAGGGCTCCGCTTCACCGACAATAAATGGCGCTGGCGCGACAACCGCGATGAAGACAAAGTGAAGCCCTATACCCTCCCGGATCCCTTGAAATTTGCCGATGGCACCCCTGTGAAAGACCCTTCCCAGTGGCCTGCAAGGCGGGAGGAGATTCTCAGGCTCTTCCAGCAAGAGATGTACGGAGTTATGCCACCTGCAAGCCCCATTTATCTGGAACTGATTGAAGAAGGCAATACCCTCTCAGGCGCAGGCACCCGCTCCCAGATGAGAATGTACTTCCGTGAAGACGGCACAGGCCCCCATATCGACTGGCTCATCATTTATCCCAATCACGTGAAGGGGCCGGTTCCGGCAATAATGCTACTCAACTACTACGGCAACCATACGGTAGTGGAGGACCCTGAAGTGATGGTTCCCACCTGCTGGCTGGAAGACAGCGAAAAGTACTGCATATCGGGGAACCGCGCTTCCGCTGAGGGCCGTGGCATCCTTGCCGGCAGAAACACAGTCACAGTGTTCCCGGTGGATGAAATCATCTCCCGCGGATACGCTTTTGTAACCGCTTGTTACGGAGATATTTCCCCTGATCCGGATGCATTCCAGAATGCCGACGAGCAGCTCTCCATAGCACGCCAGGGCGTGTACGAACTATGGGACAAAGACATCACCACCGGCACTCTCATGGCCTGGGCCTGGGGCCTTTGCCGAGGCTTGGACATGCTTGAGAAGGAAGACCAGAGGATAGATGCCTCCAAGGTTATCCTCACCGGGAGTTCCCGCCTTGGAAAAGCCGCGCTCCTTGCCAGCGCATTCGACTCCCGCTTTGCCGTAACGGTCATCAACCAGACGGGCGGCGGCGGTATTCCGCTGGCAAAGCGCAACTTCGGCGAGTATGTGGGCTCGGAAGTGGACCATTTCGGCTACTGGTGGTGCCGGGAATTCGCAAAATACGCGGGCAGGGAAAAGGATCTTCCCTTCGACCAGCACATGCTGGTTTCCTGCATCGCCCCCCGTCCCCTTCTTGTGGAAGGTTTCAACAATCCCTGGTTCGACACCCACGGTGAATTCCTCTGTCTCCAGGCCGCATCCCGCGTATGGCGCTTCCTTGGCGCGGAAGGGCTTCCGGACGTGGAATGGCCTGCGTCATACGACACATCCGCCATCGGCCCCACCCTCGGATATGTGAGGCGGGACGGCGGGCATGGAATAGCTCCCATCGACTGGGAGTGGACACTCAATTTCGCAGAAAATAATCTATAAATATATGAAAGTTGTACGTATTCTCCTCACAGCGCTAATTATTGGCGCATGCTGCAATAACAGCGCAATTGTGGGAACAAGGACCGATGCCCTTGAAGACTCCGCCTGGGAATGCTCGCAGTGGATTTCCGCAGCGAACGCTCCCGTCATCACCGGGAAAGTAACCTCCCATGAGGGCTCCCGCCGCTCTGCCGACGGAGCCAGCTGGTTCGTTTCAACGGTAACCAGCGGCGGTGAGGTGGTATCGGCCAAATGGATGACCGCAGGCCTTGGCGTATATGAGCTTTACCTCAACGGAAAGCCCGTGGGAGATGATTTCCTGAAGCCCGGCTACACCGATCCCAGAAAGACGAAACGCTCTTTCACCTACGATATTACGGACGCATTCAACAAGGCTTCAGGTGCCAGGAACGTCCTCTCCGCCCAGGTGACCCCCGGCTGGTGGGCCGATAAGATCGTCACCCTCAACGGCTCCGAGGGCATGAACGGAAAGAAGCCCGCCTTCCGCTCCGTTCTGGAACTCTCTTATGCCGATGGCTCCAAAGCCCTCTTCGGCACAGATACCACTTCCTGGGCCGCTGGAGTTGCAGGCCCCATTACACACGCCTCCATTTTCGACGGCGAAGCTTTC
>JAEEUZ010000159.1 GCA_016290725.1 Bacteroidales bacterium
AGGTGTAGATGTGGCACGCCACCACGTCGGGAAGTGAACTCGAAATGGAGCCGTCGCAGGTGTACGCCGACTCTCCCGTGCGGATAATGCTCAAGTCGTCGGTGCAGATGACGATGCGCATCGCGGCCAGCAGTTCCTCGGAAACCTTGGAAAGCAGGCGGCGGGAAACGAAGAGCGCCTTCGTCTCCGAGTGGGTGAGTATGTTGGTGATCTCGTTTTCGGAGAGTTCAGTGAGGAGGGGGACGGCGATGCGTCCGAAAGCGGTGACGGCGAAGAAAGCGGCGGGCCAGTTGGGCATGTTCTGCGATAAGATGGCAACCTTGTCGCCGCTGTTTATGCCGAAACTCGACAGGAGACGCGACAGCCTGCGGCTGGTATCCCGCAACGATGCGTAATCGTATGTCTGGTCGCCTCCTATCAACTCGTATGCGGGGCGTTTGGCATATTTTGTAGTGGAATACTCAAATACCTCCGCAAGGGTCTGGAAGTTGTGTTTCATCAGTGAGTAATGTATTTGTCGGGATGTTTGCCCACCAGATGCATGCTCTCGTAGATTTCCTGTATTCGCTTCATGTCGGCGCGGGCGTCGTCGGTCAGTTCTACCTTCTGTCCGCGGCCGATACGCTTGGTTCCCCAATCGAAGTAACCGAGATAAACGGGGATGCCAGCTGAGCGTGCTATCAGATGGAAACCGGTTTTCCAGTTCTTCACCGGCTTGCGGGTACCTTCCGGCGCAAGGGCCAGATGGAAGCGCCCCGGCTTCTGCATCTCAGCAATTACGCTGCGCAGCATGTTGGTGGGGCTGGTGCGATCCACGGGAATGCCGCCCAGGGCCCTCAGGAGCCAGCCGAGGGGCGGGAAGAAGAAGTCCTTCTTGATCATGCACTTGGCTTTCTCGCCCTTGGAACGGTAATACAGGTAAGAGACTACGAAATCCCACATACTGGTGTGGGGCACGCCGAGGATGATGCATTTGTCGGATTCAACCGCATCGTCAACCGCGGTCCATCCCATCAGACGGAGCGCACCGGCGCAAAACTTTGCCCATAAAGTCATCTTTGTGTTCACGTTTTAGCGCCGCAAATATAAATAAATTATACGTTAAATCAATAATTTCGGCATCAGGCAGCGGGAGTTGAAGACCGGGCGCGAGGAGGATTCGCGACCGCGCTCGGGACGGAGCGGCTCGCTGGGAACCTGCACGCTGGACCATATTCCGAGTTCACGCAGACGGCGGACGAAAACCCTCTCAAGGTCATCCTCGACGATCTTGCGGGAGAAGTCCAGGTTAAGGCGGTCGCCGCAACTCACGCAGGCACATGAACCGGAGCGCTGGCGCGTGCGGCCCAGGATGAAGTGGAGGTCGCGGACATGCTCCTTCAGGCCCTCGGGAAGTTCGATGTTGCCGAGGTTGGAGAAGGTGTAGCTCGCGTAATTGTCGCCCTTGAGGTGGTTGATGAGATTGATGACCGGCTTCTTGATGAACAGGGGGATGCAACGGATTGCGAAGTTGTCTTCCAGCTGCACGTTGGCTGCGATACGGCGGGTAAGGCGGCCGGGCTGGGTGTAGAGACGCTTCTGGAACTTGACCTCGCGTATCGCCTGCTCGAGGGTAAACTCACCATAGGAGAGGTCGAGGCCGATATAGACATACGAGGAGAAGTTGCGGAGGGTCTTCTTGCCGAAGATGGGGCGCAGGTTGACCGGAACCTCCATGCGGATGTCGGAGTGCTTGCGGGCGGATTTGTCTTTCGCGCGCACTTCCTGGATGGACAGCAGCATGAGGGCGGTAAGGAACTCGGTGATGGTGCAGTCGTATTCCTTCGCCTTGGCTACGGCCTGGCTGAGCTGGAGCGACACGCCGAGGGAGTTGAGAACGCCGGCGCGCTCCTCGGTCCCCTTTATATGGTAGGCCCTGTGCTCGCTGTCGAGCGCGCCCTTGGTGCCGGAGAAGCTGTCGAAACCGTCCTCCATCTCTTCGGCCACGGGCTCCTCGTCGGGATTGAACACCCATCCGCCGTATTCTATGGGGGACTCGCCGCAGAGCTTGAGGTATTCGGCAGCGACGCTGATCAGGAAGGTCATGGCACCGGTACCGTCCGTGAGGGCATGGAACACGTCCAGGTCGATACGGGCTCCGGAGCAGGACATCTTGAACATATAGCCTCCGTTCTTGCGGAGGTTGAACGATTTCAGGGTGTCGGACTCGGCGATCTCAGGAGAGTTCTCCAGCCTCTGGAGATACCACCAGAAAACGCCCCGCTTGAGAGTGAAGCGGAAGCCGGGGAAACGGTGGATGGTAGCCCGGAGCGCATCGCCGAGGAGTTCGGGGTTGACAGTGCGGTCCAGAGTGAGGGACATTCTGTAAACTACGGAGTACTTGCGCGTCTGGCAAGAGGGGTATATGATGGCTGAGTTCTCCAGCCTGGTCCATTCGGGTACTGTCATTGTTTTCGTCGTTTTTGGTTTGGCAATGCAAAAGTAGCACATGCGCAACACACCCGGAAACAGTTGCCACCAATGACTGGTTTTTGTGATAAAATACACGGAATAGTGACAAAAACCCGGGATTTTTGTGACGAATAAAAAATTGTTTTAACTTTGTCACACCAAATTTTGTGACGAATGAATGCGTTTCCCAAAAATCTGACCAGGCTTCCGGCTGCTTTTCTGCACATCGGAGCCATTCCGGCCGCTTTTCTTGCCGGGGCCCTGCTTTACGAGCCCAAGGCACTGAACGCGCTCATGAGCGCCGGCGACAGTTATGCCCCGCTCGGCAATGTCAATTCGTTCAACATCGTCATTTGTTCAGCCATTATCCTGGTGGTCATGGCCATTTCACGCATTACACTGTGGCTGATACGCAAGCGTTTCCCTGCGGACATGTGGCGCTACGCCTTCTGGTGCATAGGGGAAATCCTGGTCTGCTGCGCCTTCACCGGACTGTATCTGGTGCTTATGGACCGCTCTTACGACGGGGGGTATTTCCATTATTTCGGGCTGAGCATCTCGGCGGCGGGTTCCGTGCTGATCGTTCCATACATCATCCTTACGCTTCTCTACATGGCGCTGGACGACTCCCGCTCCGGAGCGCCGGACAACGACGCCCGCCTGAAATTCTACGACAACCGCCACCAGCTCAAATTCATAACAACAGCGGCGTCTGTAACTTTTATCGAGTCCAACGAGAACTATATCATAGTACATTACCTCGAAAACGGAGTGTCAAAGCGCTTCCAGATACGCACTTCCATGAAGAATATCGAGCCGCTCTGCGAGCAGGCGGGCTTCGCCAGAGTGCACAGGTGCTACATAATTAATCCGCTGCATATCAAGCAAATCCGCAAGAACTCAACCGGCATAAACTTCGCCGACCTCGGCGAAGCCGGCGAAGAGCCGATCCCCATCTCAAAGAAGTACTACGGCAGCATTGAGTCCATGCTTTGAGAGTAATTCGATTATTTTTATTACATTTGCAAACTTTTAACCAATCTTTTATAATGAAGAAACTACTACTTACGGCAATCGCCGTTTTCGCAACAGGGGCAACGCTCCTGCTTTCCGCACAGGAAGCCGTTCAGGAAGCAGCTCAGGAACCCGTCGAGGAAAAGGAAATGAAGACCGGATGGAGCTTCGGCGTC
Organism: Bacteroidales bacterium; assembly: GCA_016290725.1. Taxonomy (GTDB): domain Bacteria; phylum Bacteroidota; class Bacteroidia; order Bacteroidales; family UBA932; genus Cryptobacteroides. The sequence goes on from JAEEUZ010000159.1 coordinate 3,642, forward strand.
CTGCCTACCGCAACGTTCTCTGCCGATAACGGCTTCCAGGCCGGAGCATTCGGCGACGTATACTACTACGGAGACGGCTCCACCTATCCCGATCCCCTCCACAAAATCAGCTGGGAGGCATCGTACTTCACAAAGAGCCACCGTGTACGCCTCTATACGGCATACGACTCCAAGTATCTCATTCCCAACATGCGTGTGAACGCATCAGTCACCTTCATGACCGATCCCACCTACAGCATGTGGGGCTTCAACGGATCCGCATCCGTGCAGGATTATGACGTCTGGTACAACAGGGGCACCAATCCCAACATGCACTACTACGGCATGAGCCGTCAGATGCTGCGTATCCTCGCCAACGTTCAGGGCCGAGTTACCGACAACCTCAACTGGGCCGCCGGCATCAACTTCTGGAACTGGAAGCTGGGCGACATGCAGGACATTGGCCTGGCCGGAGACAACGGCAACAAGAGCTATTACGATACCAACGTCACCCTGTACAAGAAGTATCAGGAACTCGGCATCATCAAAGCGTCCGAGGCCAATGGCGGCAGCGCCCTGGAGATCAATGCAGGTTTTGTATACGACACCCGCGACATGGAAGCAGCCCCCAATAAAGGTATCTGGGCTGAGGCATATCTCAACGGAAACGTCATCGAGCACCCCTACCTGAAAGCTTGCATGTATTTCCGTCAGTATATCAGCATCCCCATCAACTTCATTCCTGCAGGCAACCCTGTCTTCGCATACCGTCTTGCGTGGCAGCACACCATCCTTGGCGAGACTCCGTTCTACATGATTCAGAACAATCCTCTTCTCGTCCAGCGTAATATGATATCCGAGGGCTTCGGTTCCTCGAACACCATCCGTGGCGTCCGCGAGAACCGTATACTTGCCGAGGGCCTCGCATGGGCAAAGACGGAACTGCGTATCAAGCTAGTGAAATTCAAACTGTTCAACCAGTATTTCTACATTGCAGTCAATCCGTTCTTCGACGCTGGCATCATCACCAAGCCTTACCGCGCAGCAGAGCTGCTCGCTGCATCCACCAACGGCAAGATTTACGACGAG
>JAEEUZ010000160.1 GCA_016290725.1 Bacteroidales bacterium
TAGACAAGCATATAGCCGTGCCTTGAATCTGTTATGGACTGGAAACCCGTCCAGGAGCGGCCGGAAGGTTCTTCTCCAATTGGGAGGATTGTTCCGCCGTGGAAGGCCGATGCGAGTCCATACCACTTCTTGAGGATATCCCCCACATAAAAAGCTTCTTCCGGCAGGTTAGACGCTTCCATCCAGGCCAGAGGCTGCGCGGCGAAACTAATGGCGGCAATGTAGTCGAAGGAGTAGTTGGATGGGGCGAACATATCCCCGGAAGGATACTTGTCCGGGTTGCGCCATGGGTTAAGGAATTCTATCTGAAAGCGCTCCGGAGCCACATACCGGGACAGTTGCCACAGATTTCGCAGAGTCTTGTACGGGTAGTAGTTGCCCCAGTCCGAATAGCGGTTCTCCAGGAAGATATTGCCGTATTCCGTGAACCAGTTGTAGCCGATACGCCGCCCGTTGGTCACATCCATATTGAAGATCACGTCGTCACCGGTCTCTTCCCTCACCCGGTCCAGCATACTCCGGAGATTGCGCTCCGCCTTCTTAGAGGGAATAACCAGACCGTCTATCTTGAATATCCGTATTCCGTATTCCTTATACAGGCCGATGAGCACCGCCGCATCCTTTTCCCAATCGGCAAGATCCTCCTGCACGCTGGGATTGAACCAAAGGCCGATTTCTATGCCAAGACTCTTCGCCTTTTCCACTATCGGCTTTAATCCATGGGGGAATTTCACCGGATCCACGTCCCAATAGCCGGAGCGGGACCAGATATCGTCGAAAGAGCCACCCTCAACCACCGAGGCAGGGCTTTTGCCCACCTGCCAGCCATCGTCTATCTGGTATATCGTGATGCAAAGCCGAGCCGCCTTATCCAACTCCTGCAGGCAGAACTGCTCGCTCACACGGCCATCCTGGCTGCGGTCTCCCCAGGTGTTCATCATCACCATGTCCATCTGGACTCGGGCGGTTTTCTGGTAGGCACGGAGAGCCAGGGCTTCCGAGAGGTCATCTGCCCCCGTCACTCCCATCACGCACCCGTAAAGGCGCGTCCACCCATCGGCAAGGATGTCCCCGGGCTCGAAGCCGATCCGCGTGACCTGGAAGCGGCCGTTTTTGGTGATGAAGTCTCCCTCCCCCGGCCCCACCTGCATGTCTGAACAGGGAGCCTCTTTAAGGATGAACAGCCCGGCACCGGTAACGGCATCGCGTGCGAGAAGAAGATTGGCGTTCCAGGACTTTTCGTGGTGATAGGAAATAAACCGGTGTTCCTCAAGAAGGGTGTTGTGAACATCCGTCCTGTCGTGGAACTCCACCGCGTTGCAGTGCCAGTTCCGCCCCTTCAGGCAGATCTGGTCCAGGACAGGGGTTTCTTCCGGGGTAAGATTCCATATACCTTTAATATATGTATCGCAGGCGATGGCCGGGACGTCGTCGTAGAGGCGATATTCCCGGCGGATTTGGGCTTTGCCGATGCTGTATGACACCCTTGCAAGGAGGTAGGCGGGAGACCATCGGCCTTCAGGAACCTCAAGCACTTCCAGCCTCGCATTTTCCGGAGCCTCCTTTGCCAGCATGAAATCCGGAAGCTCGTGCCTAGATTTCATGGTTTGGCCGCTTGCCTTGTCGGTGAGCCGCAAAGTCCGGAGCGCTCCCCCGTTCCAGGCGAATACACGTTCTATACAGGAATTGCCAACTCGAAGGGTATCCCCCTCAAGGCGGGCATAACAGGTATTCTGTGCAAGGGATAATGCAGAGGATATCAGTAGGGAGGATAGTGTCGTTATTAATAATTTCATGCTCTGACTTAAAAATGTGTGCGCACACAAATATATTAATTCTTTTTTATATCTTTGTAAAGATAATAACGATTATGATTCTTAACAAGAAAATAATTAGGTCCGTCGTTTTTTGCCTTTCCGCTGCACTTTGTGCTTGCGGGCACAATACTCCCCGGATAGACCTTCAAGCACACAGGGGTGGAGCCGCCCTGATGCCGGAGAATACCTTTTCCTCAATGAAAAACGCCCTGGATCTGGGCGTCAACACTTTGGAGATGGATTTGCAAATCTCTGCCGATGGCCTGGCCGTATTGTCACACGACAATTATTTTCATTATCGCTGTGCCATAAGGCCAGACGGTACCCCTATTCAGAAAGGGGACCCCAAGGAATATCTTTTCACTATGCCATATGACAGCATTGCAAAGTATGAGGTTGGGCTCAGGTATACCGAGCTGTGGCCTGAAAAGAAACTGATATCAGAGCATGTTCCACTTGCATCACAGCTTATTGACTATACTGAAAAGTATGCCTCGGATAATAATCTTCCTCTTCCTAATTATAATATAGAAATCAAGTCCTCGGCAGATGAGGGAGAAGGAACATACTGGCCGGATTACAAGTTTTTTTGCGATACCTGTATTCCTCTTCTTCTTTCAAAAAACCTTGGCAAGCGTCTGATTGTTCAGACCTTTGACGTCCGCTCACTGGAGTATATTCACCAGAATTGGCCGGAAGTTACTCTGGCTTTCCTCACAAAAAAGGACACGGACATCAAGGAAATACTCTCCAGAATAAGTTTTTTGCCAGAGTGGTGGTCTCCTCATTTCAGCGTAGTTACTGCCGATAATGTTGCTTATTGCTACTCTTTGGGTATAAAAGTTGTCCCGTGGACCGTAGATGAACCGTCAGATATCCTTGCTGTTGCCAACTGTGGTGTGGACGCCATTATTTCAAACTATCCTGATCGTCTGGTAGAACTGTTACGTTAGTCGAATATGCCATCTGTTTCCTGCATTCTGAAAGCGGCCGTTGCCGCAATCATTTCTCTTTCGTTCAATGACGGCACCGTCCCCGGCGTAGAGGGACAGGCAATGCTGTTTGACGGCTTTGACTCCAGAATAATCCTCCCGGCGGCTGAATCTCCGGCTCCGGAGGCTGATTTTACAGTAGACGTATGGGTGTGCCCGATTGCCTTCCCCAAGAGCCCCTGCCCTGTGGTTTGCCGCAAAGCCGATGACGCTCCCCATGGATGGGACTTATGGCTTGACTGCTTTGGAAAGGTGCATTTTACCGTAGAAAGCGTTGAGGTGGAGTCTGCACAAGGTCTTCCGCTGCGGGAATGGTCACGGCTAACGGCCTGTTTCAAAAGCGGAGAGGGAATCTTCCTCGCGATTGACGGTAAAGAAGTGGCCAATGCTCCGGTCTCCTTCCATAATATGGAACAATCGGCCTATGACATCTGGATTGGCCGTACTCAGACTCGCACGCCTTCTTTTCTGGAGAACCGCAGTATTCCCATTTACAGTTCATTCGACGGCGCCATTGATCAGTTGGACATTTATGCCGACAAGAGTGCATACAAGAAGATCTTAGGGAAGAAATTCATCCGTCCTGCTGCCCCTAGTACTGATGTACCCGGTTTCGAGGAGCGCGTACTGCCTTCCGGTCCTCAGCAGGTTGAGTTCGGGGCCTTGTATATTCCCCTGAAGTATTATGAGGCCTTCGACCGCAGGTGGAGGGGCAGTCTTGATGACATTGTGGTAGGTTTTGGCCCTCAGCAGCCCTGGAAGGTGGTTTTCTGGCATGGCATTTCCTATGCTCCCTGTTTTGTAACGGAGAAGGGGAACTGGATGAGCAATGAGTTTGTGGAACGCGCCAAAGTGACCAAGTGGGGATGTCCCGAAAACATGAGCGACAAGCATGCCGATTTCTCCAGTGTCCGCATCCTCGAGAATACACCAGCCCGTACAGTAGTTGTGTGGCGGCATCTTCCGGTTGGCTTAAATCAGAAGATTCCTTTCCAGAGTGAAGAATCCGGGTGGGGAGACTGCTCGGAAGAAACCTATATCTTTTATCCCGACGGGGCATGTGTGCGCAAGATGGAGCTTTGGACATCGGCTCCTGCCGCGTGGATGGAATGGAGCCAAAGCCTGCAAGTTCTGCATCCTTCGCAGAGGCCGGAAGATGTGCTTGACGCATCCAGGATTATGTCTGTTGCTACAATGGATGGCCGGAGCGACGTGTATGGATGGGATTTCGAGTCTGAAAAACGCCAGGACGTTCCTTCCCTGGAAGGAGCCAACATCCAGGTAACATACCTCAGGAGCGAATGGAATCCGTATCTTATACTCGAAGACATTGACGGAATCAACGAAAAGGGCGGCAGAGGGTCCAGGATCGACCGCTATGCAGGCCGATGGTCGGAGTATTCAGACTTCCCCTGGCGCAACCACTGGCCCGTTGCCCAGGACTATGTAATAGGTCGCTATGCATGCGTCCCGGATGCCCCCTCCCACACCTATACCGCCACGCAGTACAATGCCCCGCATTCTGTTGAAAGGATATCAGGTGAAGGGGAATACTCTCCGCGTGAAGGTTTTGATCCTCCATATACCTCAAAAGTTACTCCGGAAGAGCTTTCTTCCACATGGAAAATGACAAAACTGATGCTCTGCGGCTGCACTCGCGGCGATGCGGCAGACCTTCTCCCGCTTGCAAAATCATGGCTCAGGGCTCCGAAGATGACCTGCAGCGGAAAGGAAGTGCCGTACGACGTTACCCAAAGGGCGTATGTGCTTGAGTTCTCTCCACGCGGTCCTTCGGACCTTGGTCGAGATGACAAGGGGCTTGTCATTTCGAGCGAAGTCGAGAAATCTCACGTGTTCAACGTGCAGGCCTCCGCAGAGCACC
>JAEEUZ010000024.1 GCA_016290725.1 Bacteroidales bacterium
GCCTCCTGATAGCCCTGGCCCAAAATCACCTGGGTAAAATACCCGTAACGGTACAGAAGGCCCACGGCCACAAGGTTAACGTTCATGTCGGAGGTCTCCTTCAGGTAGTCGCCTGCAAGGATACCCAGGCCTCCGGAATAGATCTTCAGGGAAGTATCCAGACCGTACTCCATGCAGAAGTATGCTACCGACGGGGCGGTACGCTTTGCCTTCTGGGCCATGTAGTCGTCGAACTCGTCCAGAACGGCCTTCATCCTGGCGAGGAAGTCCTTGTCTTCGGAAAGCTGCTGGAACCTCTTGATGCTCACGGTATCCAGCACGACCAGCGGATTATGGTCCGAAGCGTGCCACACCTCAGGGTCGATGGACTTGAACAGGTCCTTGGCGCTCTCGTTCCAGCACCACCACAGGTTCTTGGACAGTTTCTCCAGGCGGGAGAGTTTCTCGGGGAGGTGCCTTGTCACCATAACCGACCTCCAGCTGGGGTTGATGATATCTGTTTTGGTATATTCCATTGTCTTGTCTTTGGTAATATATTCGCTCCGGTTCGCCTGAACTTTCTCAAGTGCGGCGGCGTAAGCTTTTTGGTAATACACTATCTGATTGTCCCACAGGGCGATCTGTGCCACTTCTCGGGCATTCTCGCGGTATGCGGGGCGGGTTTCGGAATTAAGCGACGCAATCTCGCGGATGCGCGCCACCACACCGTCCACGACGTCGAAGTAATCCGAATCGTTGCGGTCCAGCACGGTGATTCCGGGATGCTCCTTTCCGTAATGGCCCCTTACCCACATGCCGAAGCCGGCAAGAGTGGTTGTGAGGGTGGGAATGCGGAAAGCAAGCGCCTCCAGCGGGGTGTAGCCCCATGGCTCGTAGTACGAAGGGAACAGAGCCAGGTCCAGGCCGCAGAGGATATCGTAATACTTCATGTTGAAGATTCCGTCGTTGCCATTCAGGTACGAGGGAACGAAGAAAACCTTCACTTTGTCGCCCAGGGTATTCACCAGGCCGATTTCCCTGAGACGGCGGGTAATGATGTCATACTCCGGATTCTGGAGGTAATGGGTAACCTGGGTGGTGTACCCGCCCACCTGGGAGGTTGCAAGCTTGGCGGCGATAGCCTTGTCCGGGCCGTTGTGGCCGGAAGGGATGAAGATGAACGCCTGCACCGGGCGGCCGTCGTAGCCGGAACGGTTCAGTTTGTCCAGTGCGTCGATGAAAACGTCGATGCCCTTGTTGCGGTATTCATACCTTCCGCCGATGCCGATGAAGATGGCATTCTCCGGCACCGGCTCCCCGCCCATCGCGGCGGCAACCTCCACCAGGCGCTCGCGGGCAGCGTCGTGCAGTTTCTCGTACTCTTTGTCATCGGCCGGAGTGAAGCTGTTCTCGAAGCCGTTGGGCGTTACGATATCCACGGGACGCTCCAGGAACTGGGCGCACTCCTTTGCCGTGATTTCACTCACGGTGGTGAACACATCGGCATTCTGGGCAGCTTTCTTCTCCAGTGAATGTATGGCCATCACGTTGAAACGGCGGGCCATTTCGTCTCCGTTGTAGGTGGACATCTGCTCGTACAGCGGCAGGTTGTTGCCGGCCAGGCATCGGCCCACGCAGGTGGCATGGGTAGTGAACACCGTGGCTATGGGCTGTTTGGAGCGGCGGAGCTCAAGCACGCCCGCGCCCGTCTGCCACTCGTGGAACTGCGCCACCACATTCTCCGAGCCCTGCAGATTGAAGGTGCAGAAACTTTCAATCACCTTTCCTGCGGCATATCCGAACAGCGCGCTCTCTTTATAGTCCCAGTTTCCGGTGATGGAGTCCACGCCGAACTCTTCCCAATACTTTCCAAGAATGTCGTCGCACTGGGTGAGAAGGGGTTTGAAGTCCACCAGGATTGCCAGGGGCTTGCCGGGGATATTCCACTTGCCTATCCTAAGACGCAGCCCTTCCTTGGCCGCCTGGAGCTTCCAGGAGCGGTAAAGAAGGGGGTCTTCGATAAAATCGGGGTTGGATGCGCGGTGCATCCACACGTCCGGCCCCACCAGGATATGGTGCCGTCCCAACTGTGACTGGAGATGCAGCGCCTTGGTGGCAATGACCGTATAAATACCTCCTACCTTATTGCAAACTTCCCAGCTTACTTCGAACAGGTAGTCCGGGTTCATTATTTTCTGTTTCATTTCTTCTTAGCTTTCTTCAGCTCTTTCTGAACTGTTTCTTTCACATCCAGCGCCGCACGTTTCTCGTCCAGACGGATCTGGAAGTCCGAAATCACGTTCATGTAGTTGATGAAGGCCTCGTACGGAGTGTCGTAGGGGTTGAAATATTTATGTACTTCACCGTCGCTGAAGAACTTGGTGCACATGTAGTAGAAGTGGTCGCTCTCCTGCAGGTGGCCGAAGTCTTCCCACAGGTCCGGATCGTTCACGATGGAGAGCTTCTCCGTCATCGCATACACCTTGTTGAAGGCTTCCTGCTGGAGCTCGTTGCCGAGCCATGCGGTTACGTCGCGCTCTTCATCGGCCCAGGAGATGGGATCTTCCACATCCAGATCGCCGATAGCCTTGTGCTTCTTGGTGGCTTCCGTGGGTGTTACGAAGGAGAAGGTACCATCGGCAAGGACTGCGCCCGGGAGGGCCTTCATGAAGTCGAAGATGCCGCTTTCGGCGCTCTGGTGCTCGCCAAAGGTCTCATAGTCCATGAACAGGTTGATGATTTCATCGTCCTTGGCGCTTTCCTTGAGCCAGTTCACGTATTTGTCCGCGGTGAGGGGCCACATTTCCCACCCCTTGTTGGAGAAGCGGAAGGCGATGTCGTCCGACAGGTTGTAGTTGCGAAGAAGGAGTTTCAGGCGGGGCTGGGTTTCCGCGGTGTACACGAAATTGGGGCTTCTCCAACCCATGATGTGGCGGGCGCCTTCCGTGAGCATGGTCTTGTAGCCGAGGTTATAGACTTCCTCGCCGATGCCGTTGGAGTACACGAGCTCCGTGTTGCGGAACGCGGTGGGTGTTACGCCGAAGAGTTCCTCAATCTTGGCGGCGTGCTTCTTCACCTGATGCTCGAACTCTGAACCGGACGCGAGGGATGCCAGCGAGTGATAGTATGTTTCCGCCAGGAATTCCACCTTGCCGGTTGCGGCCAGGGCGCGGAACGACTCTATCACCTCCGGAGCGAACCTCTGGAACTGGTCCAGGGCGGAACCAGAAATGGAATAGGCGATCTTGAACTTGCCCTTGTACTGGTTCACCAGTTCAAGCATGAGCTGGTTCATGGGCAGGTAGCACTTCTGGGCCACGCGGCGCAGGATGGTGCGGTTGGCAAAGTCGTCATAATAATGGGAATCCTTGCCGATATCGAAAAATCTGTAAAGGCGGAGACGGGTGGGCTGATGGACCTGGAAATACAGGCATATACTCTTTGTTGCCATATTGCTTTATTTTACAACGGATTCGTAAACTTTCTTGAGTTTTGCGGTGGCGCCGTTCCATTTGAGGGCGTTCACCTCGTCGAAGCCCATGCGGTTGCTGAAATCCGCCAGGGCAGGATAACTGAGCAGGGCGTAGATGTCATCGGCAATGGCGTCAACATCCCAGAAATCCACCTTGAAGGCGTATTTCAGGACTTCGGCCGCGCCAGACTGCTTGGAGATGATGGACGGAACGCCGGTGCGCATGGCCTCCAGAGGGGAAATGCCGAAAGGCTCCGAGATGGAAGGCATGATGTACACGTCCGACAGGGCGAACATCTTCTGCACGTCCACACCGCGCAGGAAGCCGGTGAAATGGAAGCGGTCCGATATGCCCAGCCTTGCGGCGTGGCGGATGCAGCGGTTCATCATGTCGCCGCTGCCGGCCATCACGAAGCGCACGTTCTTGGTGCGCTTGAGCACCTTTGCGGCAGCCTCAATGAAGTATTCAGGGCCTTTCTGGTAGGTGATTCGGCCGAGGAAGGTAACCACAGGTTCCTTCACTCCGCGTTTCACTTCCAGATTCTCCCTTCCGCTGAAGTCCACGGCATTGTGAACCGTAACCACTTTGGAAGCGTCTATTCCATAACGGTTAATGACGATGTTGCGGGTAAGGTCGCTCACGGTGACCACCCTGTCCGCCATCTCCATGCCCTTCTTTTCGATTGCGAAAACCCGCGTGTCGATATTGTCTACGCTGCCGCGGTCGAAGGATGTGGCGTGCACGTGGATTACCAGCGGCTTGCCGGTGAGTTCCTTCGCCGCGATGCCGGCATAATAGGTGAGCCAGTCATGCGCGTGGATAACGTCGAACTCGTCTTTTCTCTGCATGGCGATGGTGCCGCCCACCATTGCATAGCGGGCGACCTCTTCCATCAGATTAGCTCCGTATTTGCCGGAGAACTTGTATTTCTGGCCATAGCTGATGGAGAAATCCTTCACCTGACGCTTGCGGTCTTCTTCCACAAGGCGGGAGAACTCTTCCGGATCCGCATAGGGGACCATGTTTGTGCCGATGTGGATGAATTTCACCTTGTCCAGGTATTCTTCCACGGTTTCGGAAACGGTGTCCACCTCAACGTCCGATGCGTTGATGATGGTTGTTGCGCTCTGGTCTTCGTCGCCCGAAGCCGACGGCATCACGAAGAGCGTTTCCACTCCGTTGTATGCCAGACCTTTCACGATACCTTCGCAGGCGGTACCAAGGCCGCCGGCGATATGGGGAGGAAACTCCCAACCGAACATAAGTACTCTCATCCTTTAGTCCTCCCTGTATTTAGCGATAAGCCAGTTCACGTTCAGAAGAGCGGCCGTTGTCATGGCCGATGAGATAACGCCGTGGGCCTCGTGGGGCGGATCTCCGTCGTAGAGCTCCGAGAAGGCGCCCACACCATGCTTGGAAAGATCCTCGTAGAAGCCCTCCGTGAGCCATTCGGCCCTCTTGATGAAGCCGCTGCCCATCATCCTGAAGCTGGCGTAGCAGTACTGGGCCAGCAGGAACGGGAAGGCGCAGCCGTTATGGTATGCAAGGTCGCGGTCTATCTGCGAGCCTTCGTATACGCCCTTGTAGCGGACGTCGCGCGGGCTCAGCGAGCGGATGCCGCGGCGTGTTACGAGTTCCGAGTTCACAACGCGCATGACCTCGCTCACGATTTCATCGTCTACCGCGATATAATCCAGCGACACGGCCCAGAGCATGTTGGGACGGAGCTCCAGGTGCTGGCCTGCGTTGTCCACATAATCGGCAAGGAATCCCAGATCGGCATTCCAGAAGGTGGGCTGGAAGGATTTCTCGATGAGTTCCTTCACCGGAGCCCAGCGCTTTGCAAACGCTGTTTTGGGGCCGTCCATCGCGAGGGCGAAGCAGATTGCGTTGTACCACAGGGCGTTGGTATCCACCTGGTAGCCGGCCCTTTCGTTCACGGCGCGGCCGTTCACATAAGTGTTCATCCAGCTGAGGGCAACCCCGTCCATCTGGGCCCACAGGAGGCCGTTGGGATGCATGGCCACTTCCGCCCTTTGGCCGGGCAGATAGCTTTCGATGATGCTCTTGAGGGTTTTGCCGTACTTTGCCCACACCTTCTTGGCGGAGGCGCCGTATGCGATATACTGCTGGAGGGTTACCGCCATGTAGAGCGGAGCCTCCACCTGCGTTGTGCGGCGGAAGAGGCGCTCCTGTTCGTCCTCGATGAGGTTGTCCAGGATTTCCTCGAATTCGGCGGGATTGTGCTTGCCGTAGAGGGTGAGGCCGGCGAGGGATTCCATCGTTTCCCTCAGAAGGCCGGTGTACAGCCAGGAGTAACCTGCGACGATCTTCTTGCGGCCGCCCTGGATGCGGATGAGGCTGTCCGCGCTGCGGACCAGTTGGTCGTGGAAGGAGGTGATGGGGCCGATTTTCTCCACCGTCGCGGTGAATTTGCGGCTGAGGCCCGCAGGGGCCACCGGAGCGCCCGCCGTGGCCGATACCACCACGCTCTCGCCTTCCGCGAGTGTGAGCTCGAAGCTGCCGGGGACCAGAAGGTCTTCCCTGCAGTCGAAGCCGCGGCGCATTTCGTCGGAATAGGTTACGCCCTTGTACCACACGGGTGCGTGATGATATTCCGCCTTCCTGCTAATCTGCAGGTTAAGGTCCGGGAAGCCTTCGTACATGTTGAAGGCCGCGCCGCCGGGAATTTCGTCATAATCGGTACGGGCCTCGCCGTTTTCCATTGTGAGGTCGTGCACGCGGCGGAAAGCCAGGAAGGGGGTGAGGGAGAGCTTGACCCTCGCAGGAGCCTTCTCCAGCTCGTACTTGATGAGGATCTGGTTCTGGTCCGGGGCCAGCACCAGGCTCTTTGTCAGTACCATCTCACCTATCTTGTAGGTGATGCGCGGTACGGGATCCGCATCGAAATCCACGATGTACTTGTGTCCGCGGGGCTCGTACTTATCCCCATAGCAGTGGATGCCAAGGTTGAAGCGTTTGCCGCGGAGGGTGAGACTCTCGTCCAGCGACGACAGAAGGAGATACCGGTACCCGCCGAACTGCTCCACCGGGGCAGCGAGAAGGCCGTGATAGCGCCTTGTGTTACACGTTACGATGGACGTGTTGCAATAGGCTCCGGTCTTCGAGGCGAGTATGATTTCCCTCTTCAGCGAATAGGAGAGGTTCACCAGCTCTGACTTGTTGAATTTCAGAAAAGCCATAAATATCGATAGTTATACTTTCTTCAACACCAGTGCGCTCCGGGCAGGCAGATACAGTTTGAGCGTGCTTCCGTAACGCTGGTTTCCGTTGGGTGATTTTTCCGCCAGGGTGAAGTGGTGCTCGCCGGATTGTACGCGCGCGAAGCCATTGAAACGGGGTTCATCCGTATTCAGGACATCCACCCATTCTCCCTCCGGAGCGGCGAATCCATAGTCCGCAAACGAGCCGGTGGCCGAAAAATTCAGCGCAAAGATACAGTTTTTACGCAAGAAAATCAAGATTTTCTTTTCCTCGTCCTGCACCAGCAGTTCGGGGTATGCCGACAACAGCTTCTCCGAGCGGATGAGGTGAACCATGGCCTCGTCGAAGTTTCGGAGGTAGCTGTAGCGCAGATAATCCGGCTCTTCCAGCGACCACAGGCGGCGCGCATGCTTGAACGACCAGCCGTTTCCTTCACGCGGGAAATCTATCCATTCCGGGTGGCCGAATTCGTTGCCCATGAAGTTCAGATAGCCGTTTCCGGCAGTTGCGGCAGTAACAAGGCGTATCATTTTGTGAAGGGCTATGCCACGGTCCACAATGGGGCTCCGGGACTCCGTGTTCATGCTGAAGTACATCTCCTTGTCCATGAGGCGGAAGATGATAGTTTTGTCGCCCACAAGCGCCTGGTCGTGGCATTCCGCGTAGGAGATGGTCTTTTCATCGGCCCTCTTGTTGGTGAGCTGCCACCAGATTTCGCCCACGCTCCACTGCTCGTCGGAGAGTTCCTTGATCCACTTTATCCAGTTATCGGCCACGCCCATCGCCATGCGGAAGTCGAAGCCCACGCCACCCTCGTCGAAGGGGGCTGCGAGGCCGGCCATTCCGGACACGTCTTCCGCGATGTTGAAGCCGTTGGGATTCATTTCCTTCACCAGCTGGCAGGCAAGGGCAAGGTATGTTACCGCGTTTTCATCGACCCCCTCGTTGAAATAGAGATTATAGTCGCCGAAGGCCTTGCCAAGGCCGTGGTCCCAATACAGCATGGAGGTTACTCCGTCGAAGCGGAAACCGTCGATGTGGTATTCTTCCATCCAGTATTTTACGTTGGAAAGGAGGAAGTATTTGGTTTCGTCCTTGCCATAGTCGAAGCAGCGGGAACCCCAGGCCGGATGGCGACCCTGATCGCCCCTGTAGAAGTAGAGGTCTTCCCGGCCGTCGAACATCGACAGGCCTTCCGCCTCGTTGTCCACGCTGTGGCTGTGGACAATGTCCATCACCACCGCGATGCCTTTGGCGTGGGCCTCATCGACCAGTTTCTTGAACTCTTCCGGAGTGCCGAAACGGGAACTCAGGGCGAAGAAATTGGACACCTGATAGCCGAAGGAACCGTAGTACGGGTGCTCCTGAAGGGCCATGATCTGGAGGGTGTCGTAACCCAGCCTTTTTACGCGGGGAAGGACGTCGCGGCGGAATTCATCGAAGGTGCCCACCTTCTCCTTTTCCGTTGCCATGCCGATATGGCATTCGTAAATCATGGGGTTGGGGCGCTTTCCGGCGTGGCCGTGCTTCCACACGTATTTTTCCGCCGGGTCCCACACCTGGGCGCAGAACACCTTGGTAACATCGTCCTGAACCACTCGGGTGGCATATGAAGGAAGCCTCTCCCCTCCTCCGCCGGGCCATTCGATGTAAAGTTTGTACAGTTCCCCGTGATGGAGCATCATCTCCGGGAGTTTCAGCTCCCAGTTGCCCGCGCCCACGGGTTTCAGGGCATAGCCTTCTGCCCTTTTCCAGTTGTTGAAATCGCCGATGAGATAGATTTTGTTGGCGTTGGGGGCGAACTCGCGGAACACCCAGCTGCCGTCGTCGCAGCGGTGCAGGCCGAAGTACATGTGATTGTTCACCGCGTCTTTCAGAAGACCGTCCCCTGCGATATGCTTTCGCATGTCCAGGATCCTCTGATGACGGGCCCGGATAGCCCCCTTGAACGGCATCAGGTACGGGTCCCTGTCGTAGATTTGCTTCTTCATATTTGGTTAAGTGCGCTTTTATGCGGTTCTTTAGCAAGGCTAAAGATAATCATTATTTTTCATTTTTCCGCGCCCCGTGCACAACTCCTCCGACGAGCGTGCCGATTATGGGGTTGAGAGTGTAAATAACGCGGTCGAACTTTGTGGGGGCGATCACCGGATAAACGCCCGTTTCCATCCCCAGAATGGGGTTGGATTCGAAATCCCAGATGAACTCTCCGGGATAGTATGTGCTGAAGTAGTTATACGCCCTTATGTTGGCATCCTGTTCGGTGGGGCTGAAATGATGGTCTCCCTTGTAGATGACCTTGCTCATTATGCTGGGTATGGCGATGAGCATAACATAGTATGGGCCAAGGCTTTGGCTCTGGATATAATGGCCGTATTCGTGCTGGTACGTCTTGTTGGAAATGTCGTTTTCCAAGCCCTTTCCGCCGATGATGAAATTACCCATCGTCATGGCCGTCCAGTTGCCGCCCGTGGCAACCACCGCCGTTCCGTCCCGGTAGGATATTCCCCGGAATTTTCCCCCTACTCCAAGGTTCTTGTAATTCCACGCGAAAGTTGTCCCTAGGATGGTTTGGAGCCTCTGTGAGTGGAAGCGCGAATAGAGCTCATCTTTCCGCCCCAGGGAGTCCTTATGCGGATCCGTCTGGCGCAGGCCCTCCCGTATTGCACACCAGGAACCCATGGTCTGCTGCCCGCTCTGAGCCCATGCCGACGTGTGGCAAAGGGCTATCAGAATCACACATAATACTTTTTTCATCTTTCCGCCAATGCTTTGCACAAACTTACGGAATAATGCTTATTTTTGCAATGATTAACCACTGATACTTATGAAAAGAATCGCCATTTTCTTAGCAAGCATGCTGTTTGTCTTTTCCTGCGCCTGCAACGAAGGCGGAAAACCCAAAGTCAATATCGACGAGCCTGTAATAGAGGTCGATTCCGCCGATGTGGCCGAAGTCGAGCCGGAAGGCTTCAGAATTGCGGCCGTCGACCTTGGCCTTTCAGTGAAATGGGCCAATGCCAACATCGGCGCCAACGCTCCAGAAGAGTACGGCGATTACTACGCCTGGGGCGAAACCGCCACCAAGGACAAATACGACTGGTCCACCTACAAATACAGCAAGGGCGGCCCGGCGGAACTCACCAAGTACAACATAGACAAAGAGTTCGGCACCGTGGACAAGAAAATGGTTCTGCTGGCGGAAGACGATGCCGCCACCGCCATCCTCGGAGAAAAATGGCGTATTCCCACGTCTGGGGAATGGGAAGAATTGCTTGGCAAGTGCGAATGGACCAGGGAGAGCGTGAACGACGTGGCGGGATTCAGAGTTACCGGCTCTAACGGCAACAGCATCTTCATTCCAGCTGCAGGAAGCCGTGATTCCAAGCGTACAAGCCATGTCGGCGAAGACGGCTTCTACTGGTCGGCCACCATACTTGATGCGGAGCCCAGCGCTGCGATGAGCATGCACTTCGGCTCGCGCGGTTCTGCAGGCATGTACATGTACCACTACCGTTTCTACGGGCAGTCGGTACGTGCCGTTTCCGAGTAATCAGTCCTTGTCCAGGGCATCCACTTTTTCCTTTACGGTGCGGAGGTATTCGCGGCAGTCCTTCAGGAGCTGCCGGCTGCGGCTTACGAGTGCGTCTATGTCGGAAAGCTTTGTTTCCGGGTTCTCCACCTTTGCGGCGATTTCGTCAAGCTCGGCTATGGCTTTTGCGTAATCGAAGTTTTCCATTATGCTATGTTCGTTTTATTCTGATCTTTGGTTTCACTGTAGACGTTCTCCACTTTAGCGGTAAGGGAACCGTCGCTGAAGCGCACCCCGATCTGGTCGCCCCTGTGTACCCTGTCCACGGTCTTGAGCACTTTGTTGTCCTTGCCCGTAACCAGCACGTAGCCCATCTGGAGGATATTCCTGGGGTCCGATGCTTTGATGAGCGCCTCCTTGAGCGCCATCTTCGACACCTCGGTGCTGACCCTTGCCCCGGCGGCGAATTTTATCCTGTGGGCCGATGCATCCATCTGCCTTGTAACATCCGCAACTTTTCTCGTGAGGGCTCTTGAAATCCGGTTTATACCGCGCTGCAGCGGGCCTTCCAGCTCTCCGATACGTCTTTGCAGGGCCACTCTCACCCGGGAGAAACTGGCCTCCAGGGCCTGTTGGGCCTGACTGATCCGGCGCTGCGCCATACGCTGAATCCCCGCATCCTTGGCTTGAAGCTGCAGTTCCGCCTGCGACACCCGCTTTTGCAGGGCCGTAGCTATGCGAATTGCACGTTCTCGGGCCTTATCGTCCTGTGCGCGGAACGCATCCAGGAACAGGTCTGCGAGGGCCGTGGGGGTTTTCACGCTCTGGCCCGCGACCATATCGGCAATGTGCACATCCTTGTCATGGCCGATGGCGGTAACAACCGGCACGGGGCATGTGGCTATGGCGATTGACAGGTCTTCATCGTCAAAGCATGCGAGGTCCAGTTCGGAGCCGCCGCCACGGAGTATGAGTATTGCGTCGAAGCCCTTTTCCGCCGCGTCCTGAAGTGCGGCCGCAATCGAGGCGGGGGCATCGGCCCCCTGCATGGACGCTTCGAAAAGCTGGAGTATAAATGCGTAGCCTTCCTCGTTGTTTAACAGGTGGTTACGGAAATCCTGATACCCGGCCGCAGTGAGTGAAGTTATAACGGCGAGGCGGCGGGGAATGTCCGGCAGGGCAAGCTCCTTCTGCATATCCATATACCCCTGCGCAGTGAGCCGCTCAATGATGCGCTTACGCTCTAATGCCTTCTCTCCCAGAGTGAAAGCGGGGTCTATGTTCTCCACATACAGGCTAACGCCATACAGCTCACTGAAGTTCACCTTCACCTGCACAAGCACCGTGAGCCCCGCCTGCAACTGCTGCCCGGTTTCCTTCTCGAAATAAGACTTAAGCGTGAGATATTTCCAGCTCCAAATCATCGCCCTCACCTGCGCCACAAGCTTGCTCCCGCGGCTCTGACTAAGCTCCAGATAACAGTGCCCGTTCGCCCTCGGGCTCCACGAACTGATCTCCGCCTTCACCCATATCAGCACAGGAAAAGCCTCCGCCACCGTATCCTTCACGGCCGACAGCAGTTCGCTCAATTCCAGGTATGATTCACTCTTACCCATCGTTCTACAAAGATAATAAAAACACTTTCCGCAAAACAAGGATTTTTGCTAAATTTGCAAAAATTTTCAGGATATGGCTTTAGTTGCGATAGTGGGGCGCCCGAATGTGGGCAAATCCACGCTGTTCAACCGCCTGGTGGGAATGCGCCAGGCAATTGTGGACGAGACTGCGGGCGTTACCAGGGACCGTCATTACGGCAAGTGCGAGTGGTGCGGCCGCGAGTTTTCCGTGGTGGACACCGGCGGATATACATCCAATTCGGACGATGTGTTCGAGGACGCCATCCGCCGTCAGGTGGTAATCGCCGTTGAGGAGGCCGATGTGGTTCTTTTCATGTGCGAAGCCGCCACCGGCATCACGGACTACGATTCTGAAATCGCAGACCTTCTCCGCCGCAGCAAAAAGCCTGTAATCCTGTGTGTTAACAAGGTGGACAGCGGCGAGAAGATGTACGATGCGTACGACTTCTACGCCCTCGGCCTTGGCGAGGTGTGGAGCATCTCTGCCGCCAACGGCTCCGGCACCGGCGATCTTCTGGACGAGATTGTGAAAGTGCTTCCGGACGACAACGGGGCCGATGACGACCACGCTGACCTCCCCCACATCGCCATCGTGGGCCGCCCGAACGTGGGCAAATCGTCCCTCACCAACGCCCTGCTGGGCGAGGAGCGCAACATCGTTACGCCCGTTGCGGGCACAACGCGCGATTCCATATCGACCTATTACAATAAATTCGGCCACGAGTTCATGATCGTGGATACCGCCGGAATGCGCAAGAGGGCGAAAGTTACCGAGGACCTGGAATTCTATTCGGTGCTCCGCGCGATGCGCACAATCGAGCATTCGGATGTTTGCATCCTCATGATCGACGCGAATCTGGGCATGGAAGCGCAGGATATGAACATCTTCAACATCATCCAGAAGAACCGCAAAGGCTGCGTGATAGTTGTGAACAAGTGGGACCTCTTCGAGAAAGAGTCCAATACGATGAAAGAGTACACCGCGGCTCTCCGTTCCCGCCTGGCCCCGTTCAACGATATACCTATTATATTTACATCCGTGCTGAACAAACAGCGCATCCTGGATGTCCTGGACGCAGCCGCACGCGTTGCGGCCAACATGACGCAGAAAATCCCCACCTCGCAGCTTAACGACGCCATGCTGCCGGAGATCGAGAACTACCCGCCGCCGGCATGGAAGGGAAAGTACATCAAGATCAAGTATGTTACCCAGCTCCCCACCCGCACCCCGCAGTTCGCGTTCTTCTGCAATCTGCCGCAGTGGGTGAAGGATCCGTACAAACGCTTCCTGGAGAACAAGTTGCGCGAGCACTTCGACTTCGAGGGCTGCCCGATACAGGTTTACACTCGCGCGAAATAGCCTTTACGGCTCGAAATGCGGGATGGGTTTGAGCTTGAACAGATTCAGGGCGTGTTTGCGGTCGATGAGCGCCTTGGTGGCGGGGTCTTCGCAGACGCCGGTGCGGATGTAGCGGTCCAGAACCGCATAGGTGAAGCCGAGGTTATCCTCGTCGGTTTTGCCGCAGAGGCCGTCGGAAGGCGCCTTTTCAACCAGTTCCACAGGCAAGCCCAGTTCTTTGCCAATAGCAATAACCTCTTGCACCGTTAGGCCGCCCAGGGGCGAAAAGTCGCCCGCGGCATCGCCATAGCGCGTGCTGTATCCAACCCAGTCTTCCGAAAGGTTGCATGTATTGGCAACACGGCCGTTATTACTCTGCGAAATGGCATAAAGTGCCGTCATACGAAGCCTCGGGGCCATATTGATTCGTGTCTGTGCCGATGCCTCGTGCCCAAGTTTGGTCTCCACTTCGGCCATCAGCGCCTCGAAAGCAGTGCCGATATTCACATCATAACGCTTTATTCCCAGATGCTCGATCAGCTTAATCGAATCCGCGATATCCGGCTGAACTCCATTAGGCATAGTTACGCCGATAACGCGCTCACGCCCAAGGGCTTCTACGCACAGCCCGGCGACAACAGAACTATCCTTGCCACCGGAGATACCAATCACGGCATTGCAGCCCGGGCCGTTTTCCTCGAACCAATCGCGTATCCACTGTACGCAAGCATCTTTTACTTTCTTAACATCAAACATATCTCTATTGGGTTATATGAAAAAACCGTCGCGGAGTCGGACAAAACTTTTCTGACCTTTTTTCGGGAAGAAAAGATTTAGTCCGCGGAGCCTAAAGGTTTTTTCCTTTGATAATCACTTATACAAAGTGCAGCCTTTGCAGGCGTCGGTGTAGTTGCCGCTGCACTTAATCTTCTTCTGCGATGCCAGCATTTCCATTTCTTCCTGTTTGGCGCATTTGATGCCGCGCTTTTGCATTTCGGGATTCGTGGAGATTTCCCCGTTCGGGAAAGGCTTCTTGAAAAAGAAGATATTCACACCGAGAAGAATCACGGCGATCCCGATGAAGATGAGCGCTGCAAGAAATGTTTTCACGGCGGCGGGGCTACAGCGGGAACTCGGACGAAATGGGTTCGTAGTTGTACACGCGGAGGATCATGCGGGCGAAAGTGGCCGCAAGCGATACCACGCGGAACTTGCCCTGAAGCTCCTTCTTCGAAGGATCCAGAGGAATCGTATCAGTGACATACACCTCCGTGAGGGCGGACTGGTCGATTCTCTCATAAGCCGGGCCGGAAAGCACCGGGTGCGTGGCGAAAGCGCGCACGGAATTGGCGCCGCGCTTTACCAGCTCGTTGGCGGCGGCAGTAAGCGTTCCTGCGGTGTCGATAATATCGTCAATGATAACGATATCCCTGCCTTCCACCTCGCCGATGGGCTGAATGCGCTCCACAACGTTGGCGCGGGCGCGCGTCTTGTGGCAGATCACAACGGGAGCGTGCAGATACTTCGCATAGTTGTTGGCCCTCTTCGCTCCGCCCATATCCGGGGCCGCGATAGTGAGAGTGTCCTTGAACTTGCGCTTGAGGCCCTCCAGGATGTGGAGGAAGTCGTAGCTGGCATACAGGTGGTTCACCGGGAAGTCGAAGAAGCCCTGGATCTGGTCGGCATGAAGGTCACAGGTCATGATTGCGTCCACGCCTGCGCATTTGAGCATATTGGCAGCCAGTTTTGCGCCGATGGAAACGCGCGGCTTGTCCTTGCGGTCCTGCCTTGCCCAGCCATAATAGGGAATTACGGCTATGACCTTGTTTGCCGATGCGCGCTTCGCGGCATCCACCGTGAGCAGCAGCTCCATCAGATTGTCGCTGGGCGGGAAAGTGGACTGGAGGATGAAGCATGTTGCACCGCGAACGCTCTCCGCGAAGGAGGGCTGGAACTCACCGTCGCTGAAATGTGTAATCTCAAGGGGGCCGAGAACCACGTCCTGTTCGTCGTCCCTTTTGAGCTTGTTAATCTCCGCGACTACTTTTTCTGCGAAATAGCGGGTGGCGTCGCAGCTGAAAATGGCCATCCGGTGCTTGTGGACATCGTTAATCATAGCGCTTGTAAAACAGATCCTATATAGTTCAGAATTTCTTCCTTACCCAAACCGTTCACGCTGGACGACACGAAGCAGGGCGGCAGTTCCTCCCAGTCCTGGAGGAGCCTTTCCTTGTTCCTGGCAACCTGTGCCTCAAGCACGGTTGTGCCCTGTTTGTCGCCTTTGGTGAATATGATGCCGAAGGGTATCCCCTTCTCCCCGAGTTCGCTGATGAAACGGAGGTCCACCTCCTGCATGTCGTGCCTGGAGTCGATCAGGACGAACAGCATCACAAGGTCCTCCGAGTTGTTGATATAGTCCCAGATTATGTGGCGGAGGCGCGCCCTGTCTTTATCCGGAAGCCGGGCATAGCCGTAGCCGGGCAGATCCACCAGATACCATTTGTCGTTGATGAGGAAATGGTTCACAAGCTGGGTTTTGCCGGGAGTCTGGGAGGTTTTCGCCAGGGAACCGTGGCCGGTGAGCATATTGATCAGGGAACTTTTTCCCACATTGCTCCGGCCGATGAACGCGAATTCCGGAAGCCGCAAGGAGGGCTTTCCGCCCACCTTTACACTACTTCCGGAAAAGACCGCTGTTTTTATTCTCATGGCTTTACAAAGATACGAAAATTTATTTCAATTTAGGATACCTTACAGTAAAACATGCGCCTCCCAAGGTGAAAGATTTTCCGCAGGTGATGGTTCCCTGGCAGCGCTGGATAATGGCGCGGCATATCGCCAGGCCAAGTCCCGAGCCGCTGCTCTTGGTGGTGAAGTCCGGCGAGAAAATCTTCTCGCGGTCTTCCTCCTTAACGCCGGGGCCGTTGTCTTCCACCACGATATCGTAGAAGCCATTCTGCTCCGAATTGCGCACGGAAAGCAGGATACGCCCGTCCTCCCGGCCCTCCAGAGCCTGTACGGCATTCGTAATCAGGTTCACCAGAACGCGTGTAACCTGTGGCTTTGGGCCTTCTATCATAGCCCCCTCCAGCCCGTAATATGTGAAGCTGATGTCTTCACGGGAATCGAAGAGACTCACCTCCTGCTTCAGAAGCTCATCAAGGTCGATGGGAACCATGGATTCCGACGAGAGCTTCGCCAGCGAGGAGAAGGCTTCGGCCGTATCGGCAAGAACATCCACATGCTCCAGGACGGTTTTTGACACCTCGTCGAACTTGCCTTCCCACTTGGGATTGCCGCTCTGCTTCATGCGGATGAGCATCTGCAGATTGAGCTTTATGGGTGTTAGCGGGTTCTTGATTTCATGGGCTATCTGGCGGGCCATGGACGTCCACGTGCGGTCGCGTTCCGCCTGCGCAAGGCGTTTGGTGGACTCCGACAGGTCCGTTACCATGCGGTTGTACGACTGCACCAGAGAGGTGAGTTCATCCTGTTGATTGTATTCGATGTGCTCCAGACGGTCCACATCTCCCACGGCCATCTTGCGGGACATTTCGCTGAGCGGGCGGAATATCCTTTCCACAACCTTGGCTGTAATAAAACGGGTGAGAAGCAGGAGCAGCAGGAATACCGTTATCACGGCGGCAATATGGGACAGAGCCTCCGTACGGAGGTCGTAGCTCTGTTCCGTGTACGGCGAGCACACTATCGCCACCATATTCCCTTCCCCGTTGAACAGCGGAGCATACAACGCATAGTAGCTGCGTGAACGGATGCGCTCCTGCAGCATCATGTAGCGCTTGTGGTCGTAGATTATGCCCTTGTATGCGTCTTCGTTAATGCGGAATCCCAGTATCCTTCGGTCGAATACTTCCGGAGTTGTGCTCATCACCAGTTTACCCGTGGAAGAGTACAGGCTCACGTCGCACTTGAGGTTGGCTCCGACCCTGTCTACAGCAGTGCTGATGTCCTGGGAACGGAGATCGTCCTGGGTGAACACATTCCGCATACGGGGCTGCAGCATGGCCTGGACGGTATTTATGCGCGAGGTCATCACGCTCTGCCGGTCTGCATTGTTTCGCCTGTACACAAAGTACACACTGAACACCGACATTGCCACAAGCGTTATCGTGAGCGACACGTACATCACCAGGTTGATCCTGTTGCTGTAATACGTGCTGTGGTTGCTGCGGCGGGCCCTGCGGATGCGGAGAGTAAGCAGAGTGAGAAGCAGGAAAGCCAGTATAGCAAAGAGCACCGCCTCAACGATAAATGTAATCCATCCGGTGGCTTCACGGGAAATTACGATAACCTCGTCCCCGGCAACCGCCTTGTAGAAATGAATGTATCCCGCACTGTTGAAAAGCCCGTCCGGGCGGCGGCGGAGCTCCTGCGAGAGCCTTTCGGATGTAACCGTGGGATATGCGTATTCGCCCTTAAAGGATACCAGCCTGTCTTCCAGGTACTTGGCATAGGAATAAACCGGCGGCAGCACTGCGCGCCCGGGTTCTGAAATTCCAAGCATGCTAAGATATCCACGGTCTCCCCTGTTGGATTTCGCCTCCACCGTTATCATCAGCGTGGATGCCCCTGCGCCGTCCACATAGTACTGGAAGATGCCGCTGTAGCGCGAATGCCCATCCGCCCCTGTGCTGTAGAAGAAGCGCGAATCCGGAGCCAGGCGCGAGCCCTCCGTAATTCGGCTGCGGTAAAGATTCTCGTGTGCGGCCGATGAAGTGAGGATAAGCGGGACGATGTCGTATTCCTGCGAAACCCTTATCAGATGCGTATTGGCAAGGCGGCCGCGGATAAGCTCGTTGCTGTTTTCCACCACCGTGAGGGCGCCTATCACCTGGTCCATGGCAATCTGCTCCTCCACCAGCCTCAGCTGAATTTCCAGGGTGATGTCGCGGTCCATGGCAAGGCGGTTCGCCCACACGTCCACGCGGCCCTTCTCCTTTCTGAAACCTATCACGGACGACACGCTCACGAAATACGCCGCGATGGCTATTGCGAACAGAAGGCGCCCCCCGTGAGAGAATGCGTCATAGCGGAGGCCGAAAAGGCTCCGCACCAGCGGCGACAGCATCTGAAGTATAAGCGGCACCGTGAGCGACAGCATCAGGAACGACACATACACCACGGCCGTATACCTGTCTACAAGCTGTATCTTGAACAGTTCCAGGCAAATCTCGGAATTAAGGCCGATGCTGCGGAATCCCGCGTGCATGAAAAGGACGATGCCAATGAGCACCGCAATCCCCAGCGCGAGAAGACTCGCATCCCGCATCTTACTGGAGCGGCGGCGAAGCACTCGCAGAATACTCCATCGGCACAGATACAGGCTCATCACCAGGGCGCATATCCCAAGGTTCACCAGCACAACGGCGCCAAGGGAGTAGCGGAAGCCTCCATCGGCATACAAAAGGGGCGAGAAGAGCTGCGACACGCCTCCCAGATGCCTTCCGTACACGTACAGGCCCGCCAAGGCGGCCACTTGCACAAACACGACGACTGCCAGCCTGATCCATCCCGGCCGGCTGGAAAGGAACTGCAGCGTTCCCAGAAGGAATAGCAGGATGGACAGCCAGAAGAGCACGGGATTGTGCCTATCCGGCTCCGAAGCTGTATCCGCCTCCAGCTTGAACATGGGTTTCCCGTTAACCGAAACTGGCGAACCCGCACCGGCGGAAATCTGCTGTATGGAGTAACGGGGATTGATTCTCAGGCGAGGATTAATACCGTTGAGAGGCTCGTTATTCAGTTCATTAACTACTTCCAGACCGGCAATGAGCTTGAATCCTTCCCCGGGAACCGACTTTATAAGGTACCACTTGGGGCCGAAATTCATATACGAGAGCTCCTCTCCCACCTGCGTGAGCGGAGAAACCACGAAGCCGCGGGAATCTCCCAGCCTTTGGACAAGGGCCGATGGACGAAGGTCGTCGCTGCGGAGCGGGAACTGGTGGGCCCAGCTCTGGAGGGTATCCTCCACGTACTTGTACACCACCATGTCTTCCGGAAGAGCGGGGAGCGACATCCACTTATCCGCCGGTTCCGAGAGGGCCTGGGAAATGTAGCCGTCCAGGATATTCATCCGCTGCTCCACACGCCGGCCCATATCATCGGCGGCCGCATCCGTGTTCACGTGGCTCTGCCCGGAAAGGATGGACACAAGCATCATCACCCCTGCCACGGCAACGGCGCCAAGCGCGATGAACTGCCTTATGATGTGATGCTTATTCATGGTGATACGGTTCTCCCTTAAGGATAGTGAATGCGCGGTACAGCTGCTCTGCGAACACCACCCGCACCATCTGGTGGGAGAAGGTCATCTTCGAGAGCGATATCTTTTCATCGGAGCGTGAATATACGGCCTCCGAAAAGCCATACGCGCCGCCGATAATAAACACAATGTCCCTGGAATTGCGGCTCAGAAGGGCCTCCAGCTTGGATGCGAACTCCACCGAGCGGTATTCCCTGCCATGTTCGTCCAGAAGAATCACATAGTCCGAGGGCCTTAGTTTTGAAAGGATGATCTCTCCCTCCTTCTCCTTTATAACAGCCTCCGAAAGGGCCGATGCGTTCTTCAAATGAGGTATCTCTTCCACTTTGAAGGGCACATATCGCCTGAGCCTGGAAACATACAGTTCCAGACCCTCCTTCACCCATGAAAAGTCGGTTTTCCCGACACACAGAAGAGTCACGTTCATATTCTTTGCAAATATAGTTATTTGTTTTGAAAAGAGGAGTCAAAATTTTTTCCGCCGCGGCGCAGAATTTGCAAGAAAAACGGCCCGATGAAAAAGATTTTGATATTGGTTCTGGCACTTGCCGCCTTCCTCAACCCCGTGAAGGCCTATGCCCCGCAGGACGGCGGCTATGAGGTGTTCGTACCCATCGCCAAATACATAAGCCAGGGAGACACCCAGAGATTATCGGCCTGGTTTGCAGATAATCTGGAGATAACCATCATCTCCTCCACCCGCAACACTTCCAAATCCCAGGCGATCCAGATCCTGAAATCCTTCTTCCAGAGCTATACACCCCGCTCTTTCACCATCACCCACACGGCATCCAACGCTTCCATGAAATACGCCCTCGGCCAGCTCAACGCCGGCGGGGAAACTTTCATCGTCACAATTTTCGTGAATATGAGGGGCGAACGGTTCGAAATCCAGCAGCTCAAGATCGAGCGCCAGACCACGGTGTATTAATCCACCCTCTCTTTCCGGGGAATAACTATCTTGTCGATGGCGGCGAGGACTCCCGGCAGCATGAACAGCACAACCATCAGCACGGTAGCGGCACCGGCCGATATGCTCTTGAGAATGGAGCATATCATGGCGTCGTGCATCGCATACGACATCACAAACGGCACCAGCGTGAGGATAAGGCCCGACATCAGAATCGAGTGTATGGAATTGTCGTAGGCCGATGCCAGAGCCTCGCTTCTGGGCATAACCCTTCGGGAGCGCAGATAATACCCCGTGAACAGAATTGAATAGTCGATGGTTGCGCCCATCAGGATGCCCTGTACTATCAGATAGGAAATAAAGTACATAGTCTGACCGCCCAGGCCCACCGCCCATACATTGGCGTAGATGCCGGTGAGAACCGTCATAACGAGCGGAATGGGGATGAGAACGCTGCGGAATGTGAACGCCACTATGATGAATATGGCAAGCACGGTGAGAAGCGTCAGAAGCAGCACCTCCGCGGGGAAGCCGTCCTTAAGTTCCTTGTACATCTCCGAGCCGCCAATCCAGTAATGGGGAGCGCCGAGAGCCGCATCGGCAATGGCGTGATTGTTTTCCAGATAAGCGAACGACGCGTCCGATTCCACTTCATACTCACTCATCACAACGGCGGCGGAATAGTTCCTGCCGCGAAGGATGGAAACGGAGTTCATAAGCGAGTCGCGCCCCATGGTGATGGCTGCACGAAGGCTGTCCGGAATCATCGGGGCAAGAGCCGGGTCGTTAATCAGCGTATCCGCCACGAAGCCCAGCAGCTCTTCCGGCGAGAGTGTCATCGTGGAATCCGCCCCCTGCTTTGCGCCCGTGTAGAGGTACAGCAGGTCCAGTTCCTCGCGGCTAATCGGCACACCGGCGCGGCTGAGCGCCCTGTACACCCTCCCGGCAGAATATCTGTGGGATGAGAACACCATCTCCGCCAGCCTCTCCAGCGGAGTGGGATTATTGTCATTTCGACCAAGATTCGTAGAATCGCGTGGAGACCCGAGCTCGCGAGAGATAGCTTCAGCTAAAATCTCCTCGACCACGGGAGAATCCTCGACAGAAGAGGTATCTCGTCCAGGATTTGCCTCGTTTTCCTGGATGAACTCATCATTTTGGCCACCCCGTCCAGGATTTAGGCCATTTTCCGGGATGAGATTGTCCTGGGCCGATGCAGGAGCG
>JAEEUZ010000161.1 GCA_016290725.1 Bacteroidales bacterium
ACGGCATGAAGCTGGAAATCGAGCCGGAGGTGCTGGACCTGGTGGTGGATACCGCCATCAAGCGAAAACTCGGTGCCCGCGGCCTCCGCAGCATCATGGAAGAACTCATGGACGAGGCCATGTTCGAGGCTCCGTCGTCGCGCAAAAAGAGCTATACGCTCACTCTGAAGCACGCTCAGGAAAAATTGGCAGAATAATTTTGGTACTTCCCAAAAAAGTTCTTACCTTTGCATCCCCACATTCGAGGGCTTAGCTCAGTTGGTTTAGAGCGCTTGCTTGACAGGCAAGAGGTCGGCAGTTCAAATCTGCCAGTCCTCACGAAAATGAAGAGATGATTTTCGAATCGTCTCTTTTTTTTGTATATTAGCGGCACGAACATAAATTAGTAACAGATATGAAACGTTTACTTGCTACAGTTGCACTTGCGTGCGCTACCGTTATGATGTTTGCCCAGACCAACCTTCTGAGGCCCAGGATGGAGATCACCGCTATCGGCGATGAGGACAGCGTGAACCAGGAAGTGTTCTATATGAACGATGAGAGTCCGCGCGTGTATTACCTCTCTGTTGGCGACCTTGGAATCGGCTCCAACATCATCCAGGTGGGGTTCGACCCGGTTTATGAGCTGTTCATCCCGCTGGGAGAGAGTCTTGATGAGGCAATTGCCAAACTGGAGAGCTTCAGGGATTTCTGCAAAGAGCCCAGGCTGAGCACAATGGAGGTTCAGGGTTATTTCTCGGTTGCGAATCCTTCCGGCGATCCCGTTACGATAACCGTAACTGCCCGCAGGCGCATCTTTACCAAGATTCTTGAATTCAGCCTTCCCACCTCCAGCGACGGCCTTGTACGTGCCACGTATGTTTCCAGGGGCAATTTCAGGAGCCTTGCAGGCGGTTTGAAGTTCTACAAGGCACTTCATCCCAAGGAACTGTAAGCGGGTATGAGGCGTTTACTCTCAGTTATACTCCTGTGCGTACTGTGCTTCACCGGTGCATACGCGCAGGAGCCTTATTTAACAACGCAGCAGCTTCCGGATCTTATCCAGTGCCTTCCTGCTCCGCCCGCCAAGGGTTCCGCCGCGTTCAAGTATGACGTGAAGCGCTACAAGTGGGGGAAGCAGCAGAGAAAGAACGCTGCCAGGGCGGAAATGGCCCGGCGGGACGGCGTATGGAGCTATGAGGCCCTTCTCACGGAGCTGAGCGTACCTTTCGGCCTGCCCATTTCGGAAACTCTCACTCCCGAAATCTGGAAACTCATGGTTCGCAGCCTTGCCACCACCGACCAGATGAGGGTGGCTCCCAAGGCATTCTATCACCGCACACGCCCGTTCGTGTATTTCAAGGAAGATGCATTCCTTGCCGATGACGCCCAGTTCAGCGGGGAGGGGAGCTATCCCTCCGGCCACACCATGCGCAGCTGGACGGCCGCCCTTCTGCTCGCGGAAGTGAATCCCGCAGCGGCGGATGCCCTGTACAAGAGGGCCTGGCAGTGCGGCGAGAGCCGGGTAATCTCCGGCGCCCACTGGCAGAGCGACGTGGACGTGACCAGGGTTGCCGCCAGCATCGGCTTTTCCAGCCTTCACGGCAGCGAGTCTTTCCGGGCCCAGATGGAACTTGCCAAGAGCGAATTCTCTCGCCTCAGCCAGGCAAAGAACGGCAGGGGAGGCTTCGTGCACATCACGGAGGTAGTCCCGGACGTTATTCTGGAAATCCGCTACTTTGGCACCTACAATTTCGTTGGGACCCGCATCGACGGCTATCTGGCCCCCACGGCCCTGCTAACCCGTGAAGCGGCAGACAGCCTCCGCGCCGTGAGCGACGATGTGATGGCACAGGGCTATCGGCTCAAGATATACGATGCATATCGGCCCCAGTGCGCAGTGGACCATTTCGTCCGCTGGGCGGAGGATGTGGCAGACACCACGATGCGCCGCTACTTCTACCCGGAAGTGGATAAGAGCCGTCTCTTCGAACTGGACTACATCTATAGCAAGAGCGGTCACACGCGCGGCTCCACCGTGGATTTAACGCTGTTCGACATGACCACCGAAAAAGAGGTGGACATGGGCGGCACCTTCGACTGGTTCGGCGAACTGAGCCATCCGGACTATCGCGGCATCACCACGGATCAGTATGCCAACCGCATGATCCTCCGCGAAGCCATGATGCGCCACGGCTTCAAGCCCCTTCACAGCGAATGGTGGCACTTCACGCTTAAGAACGAGCCATATCCGGATACGTATTTCGAATTCCCTGTATTATAATTAAGATTAAATATTATGAGAAAGAAAAGAGGCTCCGCCGGAGCAATTATCATCATTATCCTTCTCCTCGGGCTGGGTATCTTCACCTACATCAAGTGGTTCTACGTGTTCAGCGACGGAACCAAGACCGGCCAGCTTAACCGCATTTCCAAAACCGGATATGTGTTCAAGACCTACGAGGGCGACATGATTCTTCTCGGATACGGCAACCGTGGCGCCAGCGGTACCGTCCAGTCAAACGAGTTCAAGTTCTCCGCAGTGAATTCCGAGGTATATGAGCAGCTTCGCGAATACACCGGACGCAGGGTAACCGTGCACTACAAGGAGTATTTCGGCACCCTGCCCTGGAGGGGCTACGAAAAGAGCATCGTGGACAAAGTGGAACTGGCCGATGAATCGTCTTACCCGTACGGAAGCCAGGGAGAAGAACTTTTCCTGTAGATTATGATTAAACGCTTATTATTCTGCCTTGCCATTGCGGCGGGCAGTTTTGTTGCCGGTGCACAGAGCATTCCCGGCTTTACCCCCATCGACACAAATCCTGCACACCCGGGAGAGAACCTCACGATGAGGGAGGCTATCTTCGAGGGCGTCGGCTATGCCCGTACAGGGTGGCCCACCTGGGTTAGCGGAAACACTTATGCATATTACAAAGACGGCCGATGGATCACCGGAGAGGCCGGAGTGTTCGACGAGGAAATCATGGGCCGCCCCAAACGCCCTTCCACGCTTCCGTACAAAGTGTTTTCTGACAAAGGCAGCCTGTATCTGGAGGTCGATGGCAAGCACGTCACGGTTGCCAAGTCGGAGGGCCCCGGCATCGTGTACGGGGAATCCGTGAGCCGCAACGAATTCAATATCAACGAGGGTTGGTACGTTTCGCCATCGGCCCGTAAAATCGCCTTCTTCCGGAAGGATGAATCGGCCGTTACGGAGTTTCCGCTGCTGGATATCGACACGCGCACGGGCGAGCTACTGAGCATCCGCTATCCCATGAACGGGATGACGTCGGAGAAGATCAGCCTTGGCATCTATGACGTTGATACCCAAAGTATTGTCTATTTGAAGGCCGATGATTTCACGCCCGAACGCTACCTCACGAACGTGGCCTGGTCGCCGGACGACCGCTTTGTGTACGTGCAGGTGGTGGACCGCAGCCAGCATCACATGAAGCTGAACCAGTACCGCGCAAGCGACGGAAGCTTCGTGAAGACGCTTCTCACCGAGGACAACGACGCCTGGATCGAGCCCTACGACGCGATTCATTTCCTTAAGGGACGTGCCGATATGTTCATCTACCGCACGGATAACCGCGACGGCTACCGCAACCTCTACCTTTGCGACACGCTGGGAACGGTGCGCAGGCTCACCGCCGTGGATGCCGATGTGGAGTATGCGGGCAACGACGGGGTGAACGTGTTTTATACCTCTGCGGAGGTGTCTCCCGTTGAGAATCATCTGTTCAAGATTTCCCTGAAGATTCCCAAGCGGAAGGCTACGCTTGCCAAGGTGAAGTTCGGAAAACCCGTGCGGCTCACTTTAGAGCGCGGTTGGCACGAGGTTTCGGTTTCGGACGACGGTAAATGGTTCCTGGATGCATGGAGCAACACTTCAAACCCCGGCGGGGCCAAGGTTTGCTCTGTGGACGGAAAGGTTCAGCACACGCTGGTGGAGCTCAGCGATCCGCTGGATGGATATGCGGCTTGTGAGGTGGAACTTGGCACGGTTCCGTCGGCAGATCCCGCCTTCCTTAATTATTACAGGCTAATCAAGCCCGCCGGCTTCGACCCCTCGAAGAAGTATCCGCTAATCGTGTACGTGTACGGCGGCCCCCATAGCCAGATGGTTCAGGACAGCTGGCTGGGCAATATCCGCATGTGGGAAATGCTAATGGCGCAGAAAGGCTATGTGGTGTATGTGCAGGATAACCGCGGCACATCCAACCGTGGAGCAGCCTTCGAGAAGGCCATCAACAGGCAGTGCGGCCAGGCCGAAATGGCCGACCAGATGGAAGGCATAGGCAGGCTGCTGGCGCAGCCCTGGATCGACGCTGAACGTGTTGGCGTTCACGGCTGGAGCTACGGCGGCTTCATGACCATCTCGCTGATGACCACCTATCCGGATGTGTTCAAGGTTGGCGTTGCCGGAGGCCCTGTTATCGACTGGAAGTGGTACGAAATCATGTACGGCGAGCGCTACATGGATAACCCCGAAACCAATCCGGAAGGCTTTGCGCTAACCTCGCTTGTGGACAAAGCGCCCCGCTTGAAAGGACGTCTTCTCATCTGCCAGGGCGCCCAGGACAAAACCTGCGTGTGGGAGCACAGCCTCAGTTTCGTGCAGTCCTGCATCGAAAACGACGTTCAAGTGGACTACTTCCCATACCCCCTTGC
>JAEEUZ010000162.1 GCA_016290725.1 Bacteroidales bacterium
CGACACCAGAAGAAGGGCGCAGCGGCTCCCCGCGAGATAGTCTTCCAACCACTCAATCGACTCTATATCAAGATGATTGGTGGGCTCGTCAAGGAGCAGCACATCGGCATCCATAAGGAGGATCTTGGCAAGGGCGATGCGCATGTTCCAGCCCTGGCTGAAGGTTTCAACCATGCGGCCCATGTCTTCGCTGCGGAATCCAAGGCCGCAGAGCGTCTTCTCCGCCCTGGCTATCCGGGAAGAGTGGCTCTCCAACGAAAGACGGCCGTTAATCTCGCCCAGACGGTCGATGAGGCGGGCATAGCCTGCCGATTCATAATCGTCCCTGCTCTCCAGTTCGCGGTTTATCCGGGCGGCCTCGGCCTCCAACTCCTTCTGCTCAGAAAACGCCTCCATAGCCTCCTCCAGCACGGTTTTTCCACTTGCGCTCTCCTTGATCTGGGGCAGATAACCGAAGCGCAGGCCGGAGGGCATTTCAATCATGCCACTGGTTGGCGACTGCTCTCCCGCAAGGAGTTTAAGGAGAGTGGACTTCCCCGCCCCGTTCCGGCCCACAAGGCCGATTTTCTCCCCTTCCGTGATGTGGAAACTCACATCATCCAGAAGGGTGAAACCACCGTAGGAAACGGTTATGCTTCGCAGAGAAATCATTTCCGGCAGATGAGGATTGAGAATTCAAAAAGCCCGTACAGGGGTATGCCCAGGACGAACATGGATACGGGGTCCGAAGGGGTGATAAGTGCAGCCAGAAGCAGTACAAGCACGAATGCGTACTTTCGTACCGCCTTCAAATCCGCCTTGTGCAGAAGCCCAAGGGCGCTTAAAACCATCACTATTGTGGGGAATTCGAACAGCAGCCCGATCATGAACACCAGCGAGGTGAAGAGCGAAATGTACGAGCCAAGGGTGATTGTATTGGCAACGGCATCGCTCACCGTGTAGTTCATGAAGAACACCAGGCACACGGGAAGAACTATGAAATAGCCCACGGCAGCGCCCAGATAAAACAGGAAAGAAGCCATTCCAAAGGCCCTGGAGCCGGCTTTTCGCTCATTTTCATACAGAGCGGGACGCACAAAGCGCCATAGCTCATATATTATATAAGGAAAGGCGACTACGATTCCGCTCAGGACCGCAACTCTCAGATGCACAAAAAACTGGGCCGATACCTCGATGTTTATCAGTTCCATCGAGAAATCAAGCCCAGTGAGCGTATAAAAAGGGAAATCTCCGCGGGATGGCCACAGCACAAAGTCGAACAACTGACGGGGAATCGCCAGAAAAACTACACTAACTAACGCTACTGCAATCAGCGAGCGGAACAGTGTTCCCCGCAGCACTTCGAGATGGTCCCAGAAGGACATCTCAGCATCGTCAGTCTTTCTTCTCGGTTTCGGGTTTTTCAACATCCTCTTTAATCTCGTTCTCCACTTCCTTCATTCCCTCTTTGAAACTTTTCACTCCTTTGCCCATACCTTTCATCAGTTCGGGAATCTTCTTGCCCCCGAACAGGAGGAGGACCACCAGCACAAGGGCTACAATTTCCCAAGTTCCAATGACCAACGGATAAACAAGAGCACTCATTTTGACAGTTTTTAGGGGTTAACAAAAATGTTAATAGTAAAAACTATTTTGTTTTATTTATTAGTTTTCAGCTGATTAATCTTCTTTTCCAAAATTTCGATCTTGGAGAGAGCATCAGACTCCTTTTTACGCTCCATGGCCACTACAGCCTCCGGCGCGTGAGCAGTAAAGCGCTCATTTGAGAGTTTTGCGCGCACTCCGGCGAGGAAATTTTGAAGATGTTCAAGCTCTTTTTGGGACTTTTCAATCTCCTCTTCAACGTTCACCAAGCCCTGGAGTTCGACCATCATTTCATGGGTTTTCACAAGGAAGCCGATGCCTTGGGCATCACCGAAACCGTCCACTTTCTCTACATCGGCAAGGGCGAGCTTCTCCACAAGAGGAAGGACCTCCGCGGGGAAGGAATTACCCTTGATCATCAGATGAAGTCTCTCCTTCGGAGCGATGTTTCTCTGGCTTCTTACTCCCCTCACCCCGTTGATAGCTTCGGCGGCAAGTGCGAAATCGTCAAGCACCGACTGATCATAAGGCTTGGAAACGGGCGTTTTTGCGTACATGATAGTCTCATTTTCGCCACGAGGAGCCAAATCCTGCCACAATTCTTCACTGATGAAGGGCATAACAGGGTGGATTAACTTCAAGAGAGACTCGAAGTAATCAAGCGTAACATTCACTGTGTCAGCATCAAGCGGTGCAGCCTTTCCATCCACAAAGGCGGGTTTTACAGCTTCCAGATACCAGGAGCAGAAATCGTCCCAGAACAATTTATAGATCGTCATCAGGGCGTCCGAAATACGGAACTTGCGGTAATGATCTTCCACAATTGCCACGGTTTCGCTCAGGCGTGCGCCGAACCATTTGATTGCAACTTTCGCAGCAGCAGTTTGTTGCGCGCCCTCATCTATAGAAAAGCTTTTAATAAGCCTGTAGGAATTCCATATTTTGTTGCAGAATGCGGCACCCTGTTTTATCTGAGCCTCGTCGTAGAAGATGTCGTTACCGGCACTGGAACAAAGGAGCATTCCAATGCGCACGGCATCGGCACCATATGTATTGATAAGGTCAAGGGGGTTCGGAGAGTTGCCAAGAGTCTTGGACATCTTCCGGCCGATCTTGTCGCGGACGATTCCGGTAAAGTACACGTTATGGAACGGCTCCTTACCCATGAATTCCTCCCCTGCCATTATCATCCTGGCTACCCAGAAGAAGATGATGTCCGGACCTGTTACCAGGTCGTTGGTGGGATAATAGTAGCGGAGATCTTCGTTGGGTTCATGGTCCGGATTGCCCGGAAGTTCGGGGTCGAAAACCGAGATGGGCCAGAGCCAGGAGCTGAACCAGGTGTCCAGGACATCCTCATCTTGATGAAGGTCTTCCGGCTTGATTGACGGGTCGATAGCCTTTGCAGCCTCAAGTGCCGCTTCAAATGTTTGTTCCACCACGAACTTGCCGTTCGGCAGGTACCATGCAGGGATGCGCTGGCCCCACCATAGCTGGCGGGAGATGCACCAGTCACGGGCATTCTCCATCCAGTGGCGGTATGTGTTCATGTACTTTTCGGGGATGAACTTCGTGCGGCCGCTTTCTACGGTTTCAAGAGCAACCTTCGCCAGGGTGTCCATCTTCAGGAACCACTGGGCGGAGAGCTTCGGCTCTATCACGGCATCCGTCCTTTCCGAATAGCCCACCGGAGATGTGTAGTCTTCCACCTTGAGCAGGTTTCCGGCCTCTTCCAGCAGTTTAACGATCTTCTTGCGGGCGACGAAACGGTCTTCCCCGACAAGGATCTGGGCTTTTTCGTTCAGTTTGCCATGGTCGTCAATAATCTCCAGGATGGGGAGGTTGTGACGAAGGCCGATTTCGTAGTCGTGCACATCGTGCGCGGGCGTAACCTTAAGGCAGCCGGTACCGAAATCCATTTCCACATAATCGTCCTCGATTACGGGTATCTCTCTGTTAATGAGAGGGATAAGCACCTTCTTGCCGCGCAGCCAGTGATGGCGCTCATCGGCGGGATTCACGCAGATGGCGGCATCGGCCATGATGGTTTCCGGGCGGGTGGTGGCAATGACGAGATACTTGTCCGTTGGGTTGCCGTTGCCGTCCGATATATAATATTTAAGGTGATAGAAATGGCTCTTGGTGTCTTTGTGGATAACTTCGTCGTCGCTCACGGCGGTGAGGGCCTCGGGGTCCCAGTTCACCATGCGAACGCCCTTGTATATCCAGCCCTTCTTGTAGAAGTACACGAAGGTGTTGATAACCGCATTACTCAGCGCGGGCTCCATGGTGAAGCGGGTGCGGTCCCAGTCGCATGAGCATCCGAGCTTTCGAAGCTGCTGCAGGATGATTCCGCCGTGCTCTTCCTTCCACTCCCAGGCATATTTGAGGAACTCCTCGCGGGTAATATCCTCCTTGGAGATGCCCATGCCCTTGAGTTTGGCCACGACCTTGCTTTCCGTGGCGATGGAAGCGTGATCCGTGCCAGGCACCCAGCAGGCGTTCTTCCCGTCCATGCGCGCCTTTCTGATAAGCACGTCGTTGAGCGTGTTGTTGAGCACGTGACCCATATGGAGTATACCGGTAACGTTGGGCGGAGGAATCACGATCGTATAGGGTTCTCTCCCGTCCGGCACGCTGCGGAAACACTTGTGGTCCTGCCACCAGGCGTACCATTTATCTTCAACTGCGCTAGCGCTGTATTTTGCTGCTAATTCCATATCAAACGATTTTCAATCTTACAAAAATACGGATTTTTTTCTTATTTTTGTGAGAATTAAAAGATAAACTATGGACAACAACCAGCAGAAACCCCAGGGCCAGCAGATTTCACTTGAACTCAAGCCCGAAATAGCCAAGGGATCATATTCCAATCTTGCAATCATATCCCATTCCCGCAGCGAGTTTATCATCGACTTTGCAACCACCCTCCCCGGTCTTGCAAAGCCCGAAATCAGCAACCGCATAATCATGACTCCGGAGCACGCCAAACGCCTGATGAACGCCATCTTCGACAATATCTCCAAGTACGAGGCCCAGTTCGGCATCATAGA
>JAEEUZ010000025.1 GCA_016290725.1 Bacteroidales bacterium
AGAAGCCGGACAAGAAGAAGGGCTACTTCATCGTCCCGGATGAGTGCATGTATTCGGCCGATGTCATCTCTTTCGCAAGGGAGATGGGGTATTTCAACGGCATCGACAAGGATTTCAGCTTCCGCGAAGCCTACGGGCCGATGGGCTTCGGCAAGATCCGCTACTGCGAAGCCAGGGTCTGGAGCTTCTTCCGCCGTCATTTCGACGACGAGGCGATGGATGCCTACCTCCCCTTCTTGAACGGCGACCTTAGCGAGTACGACTCCCTCCCCCTCTGGATCAAACCGGACGCAAAAGTGAGTTACCGCGACATCCAGGCCGACATGCGCGACCACTACGAAGGCACCGCCCTTGACATGACTGCCGACGTGAGCGCTGGCCCCTGGGCCTCCCCCTACCGAAACCAGCCCGTGAACTTCGAAGCCTCGGACGGCACACCCATGTACCGTGAAAGGCCCATCGGCTGCCAGCAGAGCGGAATGACCATGGTGTGCCGCATGCGCAGCTGGCTGCCCGATGCCGTGGGCGGCATCACATATTTCAACCTAGACGATGCGTCGATGGTGGCCTACGTGCCCGTGTACTGCGGCATCAACCGCGTCCCCGAGCCCTTCCGCCGCGAGAACAACAACGTGCGCGAATTCAGCACGGAAAGCGCCTTCTGGATGAACAACTTCGTGGCCAACATGATCTACCCCCGCTACAGCGCCATGATCGGCGACCTTTGGGACGCCCAGAAAGAACTGGAAGACTTCTATGAGGCAGATCAGGCCGATGTGGACGAGCGCGCCCTGTCCCTCACGCCGGGAGAACTCACCGAGCTGCTCACCGCCAAAACCATCGCCTACACCGACAAGATGATGCAACGCTGGGACAAACTGGCCCGGCTCCTCATCGTGAAGCACAACGACCAGATCATGCAGCCCAGCGAAAACGGCGAACTCGTTCCCGGCCGCCGCACCTCCCCGCCCTACTCCCCCGTCTTCATCGACGCCGTGAAGGAAGTTACGGGTGACAGGTACGTGAGACCGGAATAATCCTATGAAAGTTTTGTTCGTGTGCCACGGCAACATTTGCCGGAGCCCTATGGCGGAATTCATCCTAAAAGCGATGGTTAAGGCCAAGGGGCTGGAGCACATGTATTACATCGAATCGGCAGCCGTGTCCACAGAAGAAATCGGCAATCCCATTTATCCCCCTGCGAAACGCTGCCTTAACCAGCATGGCGTGTGGTTCGACCCTGGCAAGCGCGCCCGCCAGGTCACCCGCGCCGACTACGACCGCTTCGACCGCATCATCTGCATGGACGCCTCCAACCTGCGCCTCATCCGCCGCATCATCCCCTCAGACCCCTCCGGCAAAATCCACCTCATGATGTC
Source organism: Bacteroidales bacterium (assembly GCA_016290725.1). Lineage (GTDB taxonomy): Bacteria > Bacteroidota > Bacteroidia > Bacteroidales > UBA932 > Cryptobacteroides. The sequence continues at coordinate 1,380 of JAEEUZ010000025.1, forward strand.
CTACACCGGCATCGGCCGCGACGTAGCCGACCCCTGGTACACCGGCGACTTCGAAGAAACCTTCCAAGACCTCCTCGCCGCCTGCGAAGCCATGCTCCGCTAACCTTCCGCCCCTCCCCGGCCTACGCCCCCGCGTTCATCGACGCCGTGAAAGAAATCACGGGCGACCGCTACGTCCGCCCGGAATAGACGCAGGGTGTGCGTAGAGGTCCAACGCCTGGCACCCCTACGCACGTTTTTCCCGCAAAAGTGTGCGTAGAGGTCCATCCCACTGTACCTCTACGCACACCAGACACAAAAAAGGACGGCCTGTGAAGGTCGTCCTTTTGTTCAGTTATGCAGTAATGCTTAATCCTTAGGCTGCTTCACGAACATGAAGTTATATTCATGAAGATCAAGATAAAGCATATATGTTCCAGGTGTCAACTGAAGAGAAATATCATTGCCAGCATTACCTTTTTCTGCAGAACCATAAGGCTTTGAGTCAATAATCTTCAAGCCATCCTTGCCATGCCACTGTTCTGTGCCACTGGGACCTTCTTTAGTCCTAAACTTAAAGTTAAATACTTCATTTGAAGGGACTGTCACCTCTCCGCTCCAACACATATTATTGTTGTAATTGTACTTATTGAGGGCAACGCCTGCTCCCCAACTATCAATTGATGAACGGAATTCTACAGTATAAGATGAACTCCAGCACCAATCCCAATTATCAATTCTAGTAGTGTTGTCGAATTGCCAAACATTGTTTACCTTATCCAGTTTAGCATAAAACAACTTGTTCTCGGTGAAAGGAATAACCTTATCGTCGTTCTGGTAAGCAGCAAGAGCACCAGACCAGGCACCTTGCGTAGCACCCACATATTCATTCAAATCACCATCATAGATGCGATATCCATCTTGCTGTGCATAAGCCACAAGTTGGTAGCTGTTCTCACCGATTTTAATATAACGGGTATCCTTATTCTTATTCCAGCCAGTAGAATAACCATTGATATACCATTCTGCAATCTCGTCCACGTCATACGTGAAATCGCCAAGGTTTACCATCTGGCCGCGGGTGGGGGTGATGGCGCTTGAAAGACTTGCCGTACGCTGCTTGAGATAGAAATTGCTGCTTGCGGTAGGAGAGTAGTCTGAGTCACACATACCAAGCTGGAAATCGGAATATGTGCCAGCAGGAATTGGAATATAATACACACCGGCGGATGTGGCCTGTACTCCCTCGCAGTTAATATCCTCCGAACTGGAAACCTTCGTCAATGACCAGCCGTTGGCAGGATCCACGTTGTACTTGCCAACGAATGCAGTTGATGTTTTGAACTCCAGGAAGCCCAACTCAGCAGGAGGAGTCACCACATTAACTTTTAGCATCGCACCAAGGTGCTTGAATACAGCAGTGTTGTTGGTAAGGTCGATCGCGGCCATCATAGGGAGCTTAACACTTGTTGTCCAATAAAGGCTGGGCCAACTAATCTGCAAAGGATTAATGGGATTCTCACCATCCGGAACGATGAGGTCTGAAGGATAGTAGGCATAGTCGCCGATTTCGACATCTGCGGGTGCCGTTGTCGAGAAGGTGATGACACCTGTACCGGAGTCAACCGACTCGGCGGTGAGATAATAGATATCTGTTGTTGAACCGGAAGTGCCGAGGATAGCGATTTCATCATCCTTCCCAAACTTGAGCACCTTGCCGTCCATTGTGGCGCGGGTTTCGGGATCTACCGAAACTTTGAGTTCGATGCGAACCATCTCCTTGGTTTCTTCTTCCGGAGTAGTGTTGTTTTCAATCGTTTCCTGCTTGTTGCAAGCCACGCCTACCATAGCGAGAGCTGCGAGAATAAATGATAACTTCTTCATGGCCAGAATACTTTTACCAATCAATTGCATCGCCATTATTATAGTTCGTAGCGGACTCTGTGGTGGAACGTCCAAGGGCGTTGGAGACGCTGTTGATTGTGCCCAGGAAATTCATTTCAACGGATACTTCCATCTGCTCCATCACGGGAGCTTCGTAGTTCTGTTTTTTCATTGTTATTGTATTGTAAATTCGTTCGTTAGCGTGCTTAAAAACCTCGTTCGTTTTTAGCGGGCGCAAATTTACGAATCTTTTGTGAGAAAACAAAACGCACGCGCGCGGTAAGAATAGGCGATTGCTTTTTTGGATTATTAGTCGTAGCTTTGCGGGGTATGGGGAAGGGATTCATCATATTGGCTTTGGTGGCGGCGGCCGGCCTGGCAGGAGGGTGCGGGACGGCGGCTGGGAATTCGGCGGGGAGGACGTATAATATAGGATATGGAACGATTTCGGAGAGTGAGAAAACATCGTCCATAACAGATGTGCCCATAGATAATACCATTTCACAGTACGCCAACATTTACGACTATATCAAGGGCGAAGTGCCCGGGGTTGTTGTAAACGGAGACAGGATACTCATTCGCGGAATCGGTTCCATAAACCTTTCCAATGAACCGTTATTCGTAGTGGACAATGTGCCTGTGGACAATGTCAAATGGCTCAGCCCCAACGATGTAAAGTCAATCACAGTCCTGAAGGACGCATCGGCCTGCGCCATATACGGTGTGCGCGGGGCCAACGGAGTAATCGTAATCACAACTAAATAGATGGCCGATAATTATCTGGAACGAAGGGAGCAGGAGCTCAGTGAGAAGGGCCCGGCGAGGAAGCGTGTAGTGAATAATCCGTCGCTGGATTCGCTGATCAAGCGTACGCGCAGTTATCGCGGGTATGATCCCGGTCGCATCGTAACGAAAGAGGAACTTAAGTCGATGGTGGCGGCTGCGCAGCTCGCCCCTTGCGGGATGAACCGTCAGGAACTCCGCTACCGTCTTGTGACTGCCGATGAGGCCGACAAGATACTCCCACACATCAAGCTGGGCGGGGCGCTGCCGGAACTCAATCTGCCATTTCCCGGCACTGAGCCGCGCGCGTTCATCGTCATTTGTTCCACCGTGGAGGAGAGCCGCATCGTGGATATGGACCTTGGGCTGGCGGCGCAGAACATTCTGCTTAAAGCCACGTCGATGGGCCTCGGGGGCATCTTCATCCTCAATTTCAAGGCCGATGAAATCACGCAGGGCCTCGCTCTCCCCCTTAAGCCCCTTGCCGTCATCGCCATCGGCAAGCCTGCGGAGAATATTTACATCACCAGGGTACACGAAGGCGCCGCCCTGGCGTATTATCGCAAGGACGGCGTTCACTTCGTTCCGAAAATCGAACTCGAAGAAATACTTATCTGATATTTACTGCTCGAACACTACCGAGGAGTAGGCGGGCAGGGTTACCGTGCTGCCGGAAACGGTGATATCTCCGTTAGCGACTACAATCTTGGTAAGTTTGTCTGATGCGCGTGTGACCTCGATGGAAGCGCCGCTGAAGTTATGCAGGACAAGGACCTTCTGGGAAGAGGCCGTCATGTACCATGCAGCAACGGCGTCGGAGCCGCTGGAAACCGACTGCAGAGTGCCTTCCGCAAGAGCCGGATTCACATTGCGCGCATAGGCGAAATGCCTGTACAGCTGCAGCAGGGACCTGTTGTCTGCCGCCTGCTCGCTCACCGACATTCCCTCGCCAAGAACCGACTTGTCGAAGCCGCACCACTTTTCGGGAACGCTCCCTCCTTTCTCCCAGTAGATGGGCTGGCGCACATTCTCGTCGCCACTTTTCTTCACGCCCCAATAGCCGAGTTCCTCACCCTGGTAGATGAAAGGCTTGCCGGGTGAAGTGAGCAGCACGGCGGCGGCCAGGCGCTTCTTCTGGTCGTGATTGCCAAGGTCGGAAGCAACGCGGTCTTCGTCGTGGTTTGAGAGCTTGATGGAACTTATCATTCCGCCGGAATGGGTGTATTTGCGGCTGTTGTAATTGTTGGTGTACGTGTTCACGATACCCGCAACCGTGGAAGCGAAATCCGACCCGTAGCCACGCAGGATACGGTCTTTGAGCGTTCCGTAGAAGGGGAAGTCGAAGCAGGAAGGAAGGCCCTTGTAGTAAGGCCCCACGGCCGATGCGTTGTAGTCATAGGCCTCGCCCACCATAAAGAAGTCGTCGGTGTGACCCAACCCCTTATACGTGGTGTTGCAGTGGTCGTACCATGCCGAAAGGAAAGCCACGTTGGCAGTGGCGTTGCACTGGTAAATCCACATCACCGCATCCAGGCGAAGGCCGCCGATGCCCATGTTGATCCATTTGTCGGCCGATGCAGCCAGGTCGATGAAAGCGGGGGAAGTGGCGCACGAGGTATAAGGGCCGTAGTTCAGATCCGGCATGGACGCGTCGAACGAGCCGAAATACCAGGTGACATCGGAGAACACGATGTCGTTTGCCGCATCGCCTTTTACCAGCGTGATGGGTGTGCCGAAAGTAACGCTCTGCTTGCCCTCTGCCGCGCCCCACTTGTGATTACCCCATTCTGTGGCGCTGCTCCGCACGAGTATACCCCAGTTGTTGTTTACCCTGAGCGTAATCTCGTAAATATTGGTGCCGGTTTTGTACATCCTCTGGGCATTGTTATCCCAGATGAACCAGTTCACGGAAGTGTCCGTATTGCTGCTCTGGACCGTTTCCGTGCTCTGGGTAATGGTGAGTTTGGGGGCCGATGCCGAACTGACATCCAGCTTGAAGTGCAAAACTCCGTTGTAGCCCGCGTTTCCGGAAGCTTTCGCGTGCCATGCTCCCATGTGGGGATCCTTCTGGCCGGCGAAATTATCCACCTTGCCGGCGGCAACATCGGCAGTATAATTGTCCGATATCACATAGTAGTTGCGATACTGCGAGTCGGAGCTCTGCATCGCGCTCTTGAACCAGGTGCACTGGTCGCCGCTGTGATTCAGAACATAGTCCATGTAAATGACGATGTTCTTCTCCTTGGCCTTGTTTATGAGCTCCTGAAACTTGGCTTCAGCCTGTGCCGATGTCGCATTCTTGCCGCCGTAGATGGGGTTGATGGCAGAGTAGTCCGTGATGTCATAGGCGTGATAGCTCTGCGATTTCTGCACCGGAGACAGCCAGATTGAAGTAACGCCCATCGCATCCAGATAATCCAGATGGTCGATGATGCCCTGGAAATCGCCCCAGCCGTCGCCGTCGCTATCGGCAAATGAATAAACATTAAGCTGATAGGCGATATTCGCCTTTTTGGCCGATGATGCCAGCGAGGCATTATACTCTCCGGAGAGCGTGCCGCCTTTTACTACCTTGCCTTCCTCCACATGGGTGAATTTGGATCCGGCCTCTACGATATAGCCCAGCTGGTTATCCGGGGCGATATACATATCGTACTTGCCGGCGGCTATCTGGATATTGCCGCCGCCGGGCACAAGGGCGAATCCTTTATCGGCATAGACCGTGGTTTTCCCGCCGGAAGCGCCTGCGCCGAGGTTGGTATCCCAGCTCTTGTTCTTGCGGAACTTAAACTCGTCGGAGGCGGTGACGATGACATTGCGGATGACATGCCAGTTGCCTTCGACATTCATCGCAAAGTCCTGCCCCCAGGCGGAGCTGCCAATTGTGCCCACGAGGGTCCAGGGGCTGTCGCTGAGATTGTTAACGTCTACAGGCGGATCTTTCTTGCAGGATGTGAAAACTGCGAGCGCCATCAAAAGCGCGTAAACTGTCCGTTTCATATTCTGTATGGGTTTAATTCAAAGCAAATACAACCGAACTGTAGCCCGGCATTGTAACCGTGCGGCCGTTAACCGACACCTTGCCGTTGGACACGAGGATGTTCGACAGGTTGTTGGAGGTTCCGCTGCGGTCGACGTCTATTTGGTATGATGCGAAGTTGTGGATAACCAGCACTTCCTTGCCCGAACCGTCGCAGGCGTGCAGGTACCAGGCGGCTATCTTGCCGCCGTAGTTGTCCTGGTTGTCCGGCTCCGGCCAGCCATCGGCAAGGGCTGCGTTCACGTTGCGGGCATAGCCGAAGCGGCGGTAGAGCATGAGGAGCGAGGTTTCATCGGCCTCCTGGTGCTCAACGGAAATAGCCGGCTGGAGCATACTCCAGTCCACTTTACCGGAAACGCCCTTGGTTGCCGCGGAGCTCTTGGACGCCGTCCAAAGGATGGGCGTGCGCACATATTCGTCGCCACCCGCCTTGGTGCCCCAATAGCCAAGTTCCTCGCCCTGATAGATGTACGGGCGGCCGGCGGCTGTGAGAAGCACGGCTGCCGCCAGACGGATCTTGGGTTTGTAGTTGCCAAGGGTGGAGGCGGTGCGGTCTTCGTCGTGGTTTGCCAGTTTGGGCGTGGAGATGGCACTCTCGCGGACTCCCCTGTGGTTGTTCCAACGGTAAGACAGCGAGCCGGGGAAGTTCTGGCCATAGCCGGCGGCATAGATGGTCTCGTTGTTCAGGCACTCGCGCACATCCCACCAGAACTGGAATTCAAAGAGGGCGGGAAGTCCTGAGTAGAACGGCGTGCAGTCTCCGTCGCCGGAAAGCACCTCGCCCACCATGAAGATGTTTTCATCCTGCCAGCCGGTGAGGCCCGCGCGGGCGGCCTTGGCTACAGAGCCCTTGTAGATTGTGTTGGAGGCATTGTAGAACGCGCGCCAGAAATCCTTGTTCTCCTGGCCGGTTTCATTGGCGTAGATGTGCTTCACGGCGTCCAGACGGAAGCCGTCCACACCCATCTCCAGCCATTTCTGCACGCCGTGCATGATGGCCTTGAAGGCATCCGAGGAAGAGCAGCTGGAGGCAGGGCCGTAGTTGAAGTCTACGAACATGCCGGTGCCGAATTCCGTATAATAATAGTAGAGTTCGCCGCCGGGCATCACGATGGACTGCACATTGTCCGGATTGTCATCTGAATAAAGCGTGTGGGCGACGCCCAGTTTCATCTGGTCGCCAACCTTGTTGAAGCCCCACTTGCTCTTGCCCGTCCACACATCCTGGTTTGTCGTGCGCACAAGGCAGCCCCACGCGCTCTGGTATTCCAGCACGAGGGTATACTTGTTCGTGCCATTATCCACGAACTGGGTGTATGTGCCGGCGCCCCAGTAGAGGTAACGCGCGGGGTTATTGTATGTACCGCCCGTTGTGGGGGCATCCGTGGTTTCCGTAACCGTCATGGTGGGAGCGGAGGCGTTCGTCCAGTCAAGGTCTATCTTATACCTATGTTTTCCGCCACCGCCGATGGTTACGGGGAACCACTTATACTGGTTGAAGCCGAACGATGCCGGTATCTGGGCAATCCTGCCGGCTTTGATATCGGCCTCCGGATTCTTCGAAAGTGAATAGTAGTTCCAGTACGGGCTCTTGGTGCCGTTGTCTTTCACGTCGTTGAACCACACATTCTGGTCTCCTGAGTGATTGATAACATAGTCCATGTAGATGCGGATATTGTGCTGATGGGCTTTCTGGATGAGCTCCTGGAAATCCGCCTCCGTGCCGAAGCGCTTGTTCACCGCCTCATAGTCCGTTACGTCGTAGCCGTGATAGCTCTGGGCGGGCTGGATGGGGCTGAGCCACAGGCCGGTGACACCCAGTTTGTCGAAGTAGTCCAGTTCCGAAATGATGCCCTGGAAATCCCCGTAGCCATCTCCGTCGCTGTCTTTGAAGCTGAAAACGTTCACCTGATAGGTGATGCCCGACTTCTTGGCCGACGGGCTCAGGTTCGGGTTATACTCGCCGCCGGCGGTATAATCCGGCTTGCCCTCCGCCTCGTGCGTCCATGACGCGCCGGCAGGGAGAATGTAGGCGATTTTGTTATCGACACAAAGGTAAATGTCGTATTTTCCATCGGCCGCAAGCTTGATGTTGCCGGCACCGGAAACGAGTTCCAGTTTGGTGTTGAGACTGGCCAGGTTGGCTTCCGTATCCGAATACTCGCCGAAGCCGAGATTGCTGTCCCACTTGCGGTTCTGGCGGAACTTGAACTGCTCCCCTGCCGCGATGGAAACCTCGCGGGCAACTTCCCAGTAGCCTTCCGTGTCCATGGGGAAATCATAATCCCACTTTGTTCCTCCCAGCGTGCCGATAACCGTCCACGAGCTGGAACCGAACTCCATCTTGGCCGGTTCGATGCCCGTGCCGGTTACACCGGGTGCGGAAGGATCTTCCACCTCCGTTACAGTGGTTCCGTTCCAAACGAAATACAGGGTATTATGGATGGTGAGGTTGCTCCAGAGGGGCTCTTCCTCGCCCTGGGCAGGATACTGCTGCGAGCCTTCGTTATTCAGGATAAGATTTACACCGTTTACGCCGTTGAAGCCGGAGGCCTCCCAGTATGTCCAGGTGTAATCCCCGAACTGCTTGGTGCCTGCGGCATAGGTGCCCGGCCAGGCGCCGTTCGGCTGCATGGAACCGCCCGCGGCATAGGCATACAGGTACGGTTTTGTCCAGGTGGAGTTGTTCAGGATGTAGATTCGCACATTCTCCGACTCTTCCGCCTTTGCTACAGCATCTCCGTGCGTGAAGGTTGAGCCCGCATTCAGCACATACAGGAGCATGAAGTTGGGCTGGATGTACATGTCGTACTTTCCGGAGGGCAGCTTGAAGTCGCTTCCCTTATCGGCCAGTTTGTATTTCTTGTCGATTTCGGGGACTCCACGGCCGGCACCCAGGTCTCCGGATTCCCAATCGCCGTCTTTGCGGAATTTGAAAGCTTCGCCGGCGCCAACCTCAACGTCGAAAGCGGCGATCCAGCCGTTTTCAAGCTCTTCATACATCGCATAATCCTTCGTCCAGCCCAGCCCCATTACAGATCCTGTGAGGCTCCAGGCCGATTTTACATTGAAATCCGCCTTGGGAATAACGAGGGACGAATTGTCCACCTCTTCTTCCTCACCCCCGCCGGGAGAGGGAGGCGTATTGGGGTTTGGATCTTCGCCGGGGATTACCTGGGCAACGGCTATGTTGACGTAGCCGAAACCGGAATTGTCCTTGACGGTTATGGTGGCAAAACGCTTTGTGCCCTCCTTGTTTTCCGCGGCTACAACCGTGACGCCGGCATCCATGCTGCCGCTGTCCGGAGATATGGTGAGCCAATCCACATTTGCGGAAACGCTCCAGGCAGGGGAATTGGTTTTTACGTTAAGTATACGAGTATCCCCTTCTCCCTTGAGATACAGGGTTTTGGGGCTTGTTTCGAATTTGATGTCCGCCGGCAGCTCTTTCTGCACGCAGGCACAGACCAGCGTACTCACCACTGCAAACAGCACAAAAAAGCACTTTCTCATATCCGAAAGAATTGGTTATGTCATAGTATCCTCCAAATATAACAAAAAAAATCCGGACCGCCATAAGGCGGACCGGATTAATTTTTAGCAAAAGAGGCTGTTACTACTCAACAGTAACGCTCTGCGTGCCGGTTACATAATAATCGAATGCACATCCGACGGTGATGCTGCCGGAAGCGAGATTCATGGCGCTCCTGGGGATGCTGAGTTCGACATAAATGTTTGAAGCATCATCGCTGATAGATGCACCTTCATCGTAAGAAGCAACGGAAACGATGCTCTTGGTCGAAGCGCCGGCAAATTCTACCTTGCTGTTTTCATCGAGGCCGCTCACGGGAACAGGAGCTACACCGGAAGAGGCGTTAGTGAAAGGATATGCCGTCACAATAGCTTCCAGACCGTTGATCTTGCCACTGTCATAGCTTGATCCGGTGGCCTCGTCATTGTCCGTGTTGAAACCCATGACGAGGGGTTTGTAGTAAGCACGGTTCTTCCTCATCTTGAACTGGAAATAAACGTTCTTTGAATCGGAAGTGAACTTCCACTCCCTGATACGGCTGTTCTGGGAGCTGGCAAAAGCAGCGATACCTGCCCAGTCGGACATGTCACCGTCGACGGTGATGGCGGGAGTGAAGGAACCGACCGTTAAACTGACCGTTACGGTACCTGCATTGAAGTCGAAGGTGACAACAGTGTTGGCCAAGACCTCGAATGCTGCGAGTTCGCCACCGGTACGGTATTCGATCTTACCGTCTGCAGTGGGCTGGAACTCGTGCTGCCACCAGTCAAATGCGCAAGGAGCGTAAACGCGGAGAGCGCCGGCGCTGAGGGTGGTGATGGAGGCGGTGCCGTCTGCATTGACCTCACCTGCATATTTAGCCGTTGTCCAGTCACCGTTGAAGCAGGGACCCATACCATAAATCATACCCTCGGTGAGAGTCATGGTGTCGGTGGTGTAGTCCAGGGTGATGGTCCAGAGACCGTCGGCGGGAACGTGGATGTTGCCGTCAGTGTCCCAGGTGACATTTTCGGGGTTAGTAGTCATGCTGCCGAATGCCTTGCCCCAGTCTTTAGCAGTGCTGAACTTGAAGCCGTCGTCGGCCTTGAAGTAGCGGGTAACAACGAAGCAGCCATCCTTGGGATCGCCACCGGCGGAGATATGAGGAAGATCCACAACACCCTCGGAAGCCCAGTCCCAAGCTCCGAATGCTGCGCCGATCATATAGACATTCTCGGGATAGGAAGCCTTGGACTCCTGCTCAATAGCGTATTTCCAGGAATTCTTCACGTCGCCTGCAGCGAGCTTGAAGGTAAGGGTGATCTTGTACTTGCCGGCACCTTCGGTAACTACGATATTCGATCCACCGGGGATGCCATCGGCACCAAGATTGGTGTTGGCCTTGACTTCACCTGCTGCATCGAGGGTAATCTTCCATCCTCCGTTGTAAGCGAACTTGAATTCGCCGTTGTTGCCGAGTTCCTGGCCTGTGAGGGTGTAGGTGATACCGTCGTTCTTGGGCGCAGTAGCCTCAAGTGCAGTGAAGCCCCAGCTGTTCATGCCGCCGCGAACACCGTACTGGACGGGGCTCACCACGATCTGAGCTGCGTCAAGGTCGTCTGCAAGGTTGAGGTCGAGCACGATGTGATAGAGACCGGTGGTGGAGACTCTCATCTTGGGAGCCTTCTCGCCGATTACGAGGGCGCCCTTGAGCACTGCCGTTGCGGGATTGTCCTGATAAATACCGGAGAAGTCGGTGGGAGCGAACTCTGTGAGGGTTGCACCGTAGGCGGTCTGCTTGCCACCTGTCACATAAACAAGGGAGAAGTCCTTGCCGCCCTCGAGGACGATGTACTTCTCGTACATGCCGTCGCGAAGCTCATTTCCCTTTGCCTCGTTGTGGCCTTTAGCCATGCCATAGATGGCGGAAACGGCTGTTGCACCGGTGGCTTCACCGATCACATACACACCGTCTTCGGTGATGTCGTTGACATCGATTTTCGGATCTTTCTTACAACCTACTGTTCCGAAGAGCAGGGCTGCAATACCGAGAATACAGAAGATTTTCTTCATGATTGTTAATTGTTAAAAAGTTGATTGTTAGTTTATTGTTTAGGTATTTAGATTAATATCCGGGATTCTGGGTATAGACACCGGGAGCTCCGTCCCTCACCCAATCCGGGATGGGGAAGAGATAGGTGTGATTGTCGGCGGCATCCACATCCTTAAATTCCCATGCATCTCCGTATTTACCGAAACGGATGAGGTCGTCGCGGCGATGTCCTTCCCATGCAAGCTCGCGGCCGCGCTCGTCAAGAAGCTCGTCATACGTGAGCTCTGCTGCGGTATATGCGGCAAGACCGGCACGGGTATGAACGTCGTTGACGCACTTGAGGGCGATATCGTCGGCCACGCCATTGTTCTGACGCATACGGGCTTCTGCCTTCATCAGGAGAACGTCGGCATACCTGTAGATGGGGAAGTCGCTATCCGCATGATGGGCGATGCCGTTTTCGAATTCAAATTTCACGAAACGGGCGCCTTCGCAGGAATTGGCGGCGGTAGGATCCTGAATGGTGGTAACCTTCGGGTCGATGATGACCTTGAAGTGAGACTCGCCGTGATCCCATTCCACGACATTTCCTGTCCAGTTTTCGCGGTGGTAGATAATCGTGTTCCAGTCGGTGGGAGTGTCATACACGGGGCCAACGAACCACTGGGCCTTGCGCTTGTCATTATCGCTGTACTTGTTATAGAACGATTCAAGCGTGCAGGGGCCGTTCCAGCAGTCGGTGGTGAAGCCGAATACGTCACGCATCGCATAATGCTGTGTCATCACATGGAACATGTTGCCGTTTGCATATTTTCCGTCGAACACGATGGGGAAGATGATTTCCTTGTTGTTGGTGTTGGAAATCTTGAAACTGTCGAAGTAGTCTTCGTTCAGGCCGTAGTACTCTCCGTTGATGATTTTGTCGCAATACTCCTCCGCCTTGTCCCACATGGGAGTGCCGGTGTAAACCTCTGCGTTGAGATAGAGTTTTGCAAGAATCATATAGGCCACGGGGCGGGTCATGGAGCCGTAACGCACACCGTCGTCCACGAGGGCGGCATTGGTGAGGAGTTCCTGCTCGATCCAGTCGAAAACCTCTTTACGGGAGTACTGCTTCACTTCGCGTTCGCCGTCGTCGATGTGTACGTTGCCGTAAACGTCCATCGCCAGAAGGTGATAGAAGGCACGGAGAATCTTGGCTTCCGCCAGACCGGCCTTGGCCGCATCGCTCCATGTGCTCTCATCTTCACCGGCGATGGTGTGGATGTTGTCGATAACGGTGTTGCACTTGGTAACGCCGCCGAATGCGAAACTCCAGCCGTTGTTCACGTCACGAGTGTTGCTGCCCCAGGTGTGCTTGTGCATGGCCTGGGGAACACCGGCGTCAAACCAGTCGGTACCGCGGGTGGGAACGATAACGGCGTCGGAAGTGTATTCCTGAAGGCTCCAGAAGCCCTCACGGTAGATATAGCCATACTCACCAGCCAGCTGCGAATACGCATTGGCGATGAGCGTTGAGAACTGTGCCGGGGTCTGGAAATAGTCCTCCTTCCGGACGTCGGTATAAACTTCCGGGGAAAGGTCTGTGCATGCTACAGCGCCGAGGCCGAGGACTGCAAGAATGACTGTATATATCTTTTTCATATCCGTTCAGTCTTTAGAAGTTCATGTTCACGCCCAGGCTGAAGGTGCGCTGGGTAGGATAGTAGGAACGTCCGTCGAAGCCCGGAGCGAGGCCGGCCATCGATACGGTGGACGGGTCGTGACCCTTGTAACCGGTGATGGTGAGCAGGTTCTGGGCATTGAAGTATACCCTCAGGTTGTGGATGTATTCCGCAACGGGGCCCTTGATCTGAGGTGTCCAGCCGAGAGTGAGGTCGTTGAGCTTCAGATAGGAGGCATTCTCCAGATAGAAGTCTGAGAAGTAACGGAGGGAAGCGTTGTCTGCACCGGAGTTGATCCAGTTGGTGAGCTTTGCAGCCTCACCGCTGAAGGACGACAGGAGCACGTTCTCCGTACCGCGGGTGTTCTCGTAGAAGTAACGGGTTTCATTGAAAATGAGACCGCCGATCTGGCCGCGGAAGTTCATCGACAGGTCGAAGTTCTTATATTTCACGGCCGTGTTGAAACCGAGGGTGAGGAACGGGAACGCGTTTCCAAGCACCTGCCTGTCGGAATCGGAAGGATTCTTGGTCATGCCGCCGGCGGGAGTATAGAACACCCATTCGCCGGAATCCTGGATACCCGCATACTTGTAGCCGTAGAAATTACCCACTGCTTCGCCTTCCACAAGACGCATCACGTAGTTGCCGGTTTCACCGTCTCCGGAGGAGATATAACCGGTGTTCTGGTAGCTCGCGATAAGATTGCCGTCGGCGTCGTAGTTACCGTACTGCTCACCGGTGATACGAACCACGCGGTTGCGGTTCCAGGCGGCGTTGAAGCCGGCGGTCCACTCAAGGTCGTGAGTCTTCTTGATGAGACCGTTCACGCTGAGTTCGATACCGTAGTTGTGAATCTGGCCGTAGTTGTCCCACTTCTTTGCAGCCACGTTGCCGCCGGTCAGGGGCACGTCGTACTGATAAAGAAGGTTTGTGGTGTTACGGAAGTATCCGTCCAGGGAGCCGAAGATGCGGCCCTTCAGGAAAGAGAAGTCCAAACCGAGGTTGGTTTCCCTCTTCTCTTCCCAACGGATATGCTCGTTCACATTGGTCTGGGGACCCCAGGGCTGAATGAAGCTGCCGCCGCTGAACACATAGTCCGAGCCGGGGCCTACGAGCATCAGATACAGATAGTGATCGCCGGGCATATTACCGGTAACACCGTAACCTGCACGGAGTTTGAGTTCGTCGATCCAGGTGAGGCCTTTCATGAAGTCCTCGTCCGTGATGTTCCAGCTGGCCGAAACGGCGGGGAACAAACCCCAGGGACCGAGGATAGGATTTGCCTTTGCACCGAACTTGGAGGAACCCTCCAGACGGGCGCTCACGCTGAGGAAGTATTTTCCCTTATAATTATAAAGGGCACGCACGAAGAAGGATGCGAGTTTGTCCTTGTACTTGTAGCTGCCCATGCTGGCATCGTCCGACTTACCGGAGATGCGGCCTTCGCCCATCCAGAGGTTGTTGTACATCAGACCGTCCAGGGGGAACTTGGTGTTCATTACGTTGAAGCCCTGGTACAGGTTGGTCTGATAGCTCTGGCCGAGGAGGAACTGGTAGTTGTGCTGTCCAGCGCTGCCCATGTAGTTGAGGGTGTTCTCCACAACCTGCTGGGTATCCGAGGAATAGCTCTGCTCCGCCTTGCCGTCCTTACCGGAGACCGAACGGAGGGTGCTGTTGTAATACCTTCCGTTCCAGGTTGTATTCTCCTGAATGGAGTAGAAGGAGGTGAACTTCAGGCCCGGCAGGATGTCCAGGACACCGCGCACGGAACCGATGACGTTCTGGTCTTTCTGCTGGTTGGTGGTCTGGTCGATGTCGGATACAGGGTTGCGGGTATAGAAATTATCGCTCTCGAAGTATCCGCCGTACTTGACATACTTCTCATCGTCGGAGTAGATGGGCATCGTGGGATTGGAACGGATGGCCTGGTTGAAGTTGTCGTAGTTGGCCCAGTTCTTAAACGCCCTCTGGTACGAGAAGTCGTAGGAGATTCTGAGCTTTTCCTTCAGCGCCTTCTGGTCTGCGGAGAAACGGCCGCTGATTTCATCAAAGTCTGACTTCTTGGCAACACCCTGGACATTGCGGTAGCCCACGGAAGCGCGGTAGTTGAAGTTCTGAGTGCCACCGGCGATGGAAACGTTGTGGGTAGTGGAGACGGGGTTGCGGGAAATTGCCTTCACCCAGTCTGTATCTGAACCAAAGTCGGTTCCGAGGCCATTGGCCACCATCAGCTCACGATACTCCGTGGCGTTCAGCACGCGGGGGACGTTGGTGATGAAGCCGACGCTCACGTTGCCGCTATAGTCTGCCGAGAAAGCGCCGTCCTTGTTGCCGCGGCGGGTTGTGATGAGGATAACGCCGGCATTTGCACGGGTGCCGTAGATTGCTGCGGCGGAACCGTCCTTGAGGATGTCGATGGATTCAATGTCCGAAGGCTGAACCGAGGAAAGGTTGCCGCCGGGAACGCCGTCGATAACATAAAGGGGTTCCGTGGAGCCGTTCAGGGAGCCCACGCCACGGAGCTGGACGTTGTAGCTGTTCTGTGCAGGGTCGTCGCCGCCGTTCTTGATGATGTTCAGGCCGGCCACCTTACCCTGGAGAAGACCCATGGGGTTGGAAACGGTTCCGATGTTGAAGTCTTCCGGTTTTAGGGATGCCACCGAACCGGTGATTTCCTTCTTGGTCTGGGAGCCGTAGCCGATGACCACGACTTCGTCCAGGAACTGGGAATCTTCCGACATCATCACGGTTGCAGGCACCTCAGACGCCTTGAACGACTGGGTTGCATAGCCGATGCAGGAGATTTCCACCATGGCATCTTTGTCCGGAACGGTGAGGACATAGTCGCCGTCCAGGCCGGTGACGACACCGTTGGTGGTGCCTGCCTGCACGACCGCGGCTCCCATGATGGGACCGAATTCGTCCACTACCACACCTTTAACCTGATATCCGCCCTGGGCGAATACAGTTGAGCAGGCTGCGATGAGCACTGCGACTGCGGTTAAAATCCTTTTCATGTAGTTTTTGGTTAATTATTTAGGTTACTTTACTTTTATAAGTATCACGCTCACGGCTCCCAGTACGAGATAAATTCCCGCCAGAAGGAGCATCAAAGGCTGGCTTCCGCCCATAAGCCCGATTACAAGACCGCCGGTTGCAGCCGCAACGATCTGAGGGAGGCAGATGGTGCAGTTGAACAGGCCCAGGTAACTTCCCATATACGGACTGCCCTTCAGCGCATTGGTGAGGAGCGTGAAGGGAAGAGCCAGCATCGCCGCCCATGCCGTGCCGATGAGGAAATAGCTCACCGCCATAAGGTATTTGTCATGTACGAACATGATGGAAGCAAAGCCGATGGCGCCGATAAGCAGCGAAACCACATAGGAGAGCTTGATGCTTTTGAATTTGGGCAGGACGGCGGCCCAGATGAGGGCGCCCACCGCCTGGATTGCGAACACTACGCCAACCCAGTTGCCCGCGGCCTGATATGCTTCGGAGGCCGTATCCGTGGGATCCACGCCCCAGCAGTTCCCGGCGATTGCGCCCGTGCTGTATGTCCACATATAAAGGAATGCGGCCCAGCAGAAGAACTGCACAAGACCAACCGTCCAGAAGGTTTTGGGAGCCTTCACAAGCAGCTGCACGAAGCCCATCTTGGGTTTTTCCTGCTCTTTTGTGAGGTCTATGTCGTGGAATTCCGCATACTCCTTCGGGGGCATTTCCTTAACGCGCACAAACGTGTACACCACGCAGAGGATGAGGACTGCCGCGCCGATGTAGAAGCTCCATACCACACTGGGAGGAACCACGCCCGCAGGGGCTGTATTGGCTATTCCGATCCAGGTGAAGAAGATGGGGAAGAGGAATCCCAGCAGGGAGCCCGCGTTGCACAGGAAGCTCTGGATGCTATAGGCCTTTGTCTTCTGTTTTTCGTTCACCATATCGCCAACCATCATCTTGAACGGCTGCATGGCGATGTTGATGGAGGTGTCCAGGAAGATAAGGGAGAAAAGGCCGAACCACATGGCCATGTTTAGGCCCAGGAACACTTTTGCGGAGAAGTTCAGAGAGCCCGCATTAGGAAGCAGGAGCATCACCAGCACTGCAATCACGGCACCTACGATGAGGTACGGCTTGCGGCGGCCCATCTTGCACCATGTCCTGTCTGAATACTTGCCGATGAGGGGCTGGACTATCATGCCCATAAGGGGCGGGAGAATCCAGAAGAACGACAGCTGATGGGGATCTGCGCCCAAAGTGGCGAAGATACGGCTTATGTTTGCGCTCTGGAGGGCGTATGCAATCTGCACTCCCAGGAATCCAAAGCTGAGGTCTACCAGTTGACGAAAGCTTAAATCGCGTTTTTCTGACATAAAAGTTACCAGTTTTAGCCTTATGGCAACCACAAAAATAGAATTTTTCCCTCAAACGTGCGTACGCGTAAGCGCTCACGTGCAATAATCGCAGAAGAATGGATATAATTTTGCGACGAACGGGATTTTTTCGTATCTTCGTGAACTATGATAAAAAGGATAGGGACGCCCTGGCTCATTCACGCCTTCGCACTGCTTCACGCCGCGGTCACCGTAGCGTGCGCTCTGCTTGGCATACGGGACAGCCTTATCCTCACGGCCCTCACGATGACCCTCACCGTGATCATCTGCCTCAGGCGCAACATCACCACGGAATTCACCGCCATCGGCATAGTGCTCGTGAACATCGTGGGCTACATCCTCGGCAGCCTGGGGCCCAGGATTCTGGGATTCTGCCCTCCAACTGCCCAACATGCCATCACCACTTTTGCCGTAACCGAGCTTCTGGGTTGGAGCCTGGACTCTCTGGCAAAACGCTTCCATCCAAGCGGCTCCGGAGCCCACGAACGGGAGCTTTCGTGGAAAAAGGACTACGGATGGCTGATTTTCGCCGTCGTCCTGGTATTCGGATTCCGCGTGTACGCCGACTATGTGTTCCGTACAGGAATCTTCAAGGGGGTCGACATCATCACGCAGACCTACGCTTTCCTGGACAATGCCGCTTCGCTGCTTCTGATGATAGCCGCCTCCATCGCCTTCGTAAGAATAGGCCGCGAACGTCACTACGGCATCGGCCAGGCCGTTATCGCAACTGTTGCATTCCTTGCCGTTCTGGCAATATGCTGCGCTTTTATCGTAACACTAGACCTTCCTTTCCACATGCATCTGCCACTGGCCGCGACGGATCTCCTTCGCAACAGCCTTGTGGCACTGATTGTGGCAACCACCATATTTTCCATCACCTACATCGTGACTTTCGCCGTAAATATGCAGAAGGAAGTGGTTTGGCAGAGGGAGCGGCGCCATCAGGCGGAATTTCGCTACATGACGCTCAAGAACCAGGTGGATCCTCATTTCCTTTTCAACAGCCTCAACGTTCTGGACAGCATAGTCAAGGACGGCTCAAGGGAAGAGGCCAGCCTGTACATCCACAAACTGGCCCATCTGTATCATTATATGATGCAGCACGAAGGGCACAGGATGGTTAGCCTCCGTGAGGAAGTGGAGTTTGCCAAAGCCTTTTGCTCGCTGCTCCAGATCCGTTTCCAGGAAGGCATGGAGGTGGAGTATGATATAAGGGAAGAGGATTTGTCGGCAAAGATTGTCCCATGTGCGCTGCAACTGCTTATCGGCAACGGACCGAAGCACAATGCCACATCGGCAGGAAATCCCCTGGTGATAAAGGTCTCCTCGGACGGAATGAACCTCAGAGTGAGCAACAACCTCATTCCAAGGGTTACTCCGGCACATTCGTCCTCCGGGCTTGGGCTGCAATACATACGAAACCAGTACCGGGACCTTGCGGGAAAGGAGATCAGGGTGGAGAAAACGGAGGATACCTTTACGGTTACACTGCCGCTGCGTGATGATTAATTACTTAATATAAATGCCTATGAGAGCGCTAATTATCGAAGACGAACCCCGCGCCCAAAAGAACATGATCTCACTGCTGGAAAGCAATTTCCCGCAGGTGGAGGTGATGGGCGTAGCAAGCTCCGTAAAATCTACACTCCAGTGGCTGGAGGAGCACAAGGACGGCCTTCCGGACGTTATTTTCATGGATGTCGAACTGGCCGACGGCAACTGCTTCGACATCTTCGCGAAGACGGACCTGCGTGTTCCCGTTATCATGACTACGGCGTACGACAGCTACGCGGTGAAGGCATTCGAGGTGAACTCGCTGGACTATCTGCTGAAGCCCGTGGAGGTGGAAGACCTTCGGCGCGCGCTTTCCCGCGTGAAGGCCGGCGAGATCGCTCCCCCGCCGATGGCGGTATCGGCCCCCAAGGAGAAATTCCTCATCCGCTTGAACGACCGGATTGTCCCGGTGCACACACGCGACATCGCGTATTTCTACTCGGAGGCGAAAAATTCGTATATCGTTACCCGGGAAAACCGCAAATACGTTCTGGACGATTCTCTGGACGCCATTGAGCAGAACATCCCCCGGGACGGCTTCTTCCGCATCTCGCGCAGCTGCATCATAGCGGAAAGCGTTATCGAGAGCGTATCCAAACTACTTGGCGGCCGCCTTCGCATCTCCCTTGTACACGGCTTAGACAACAACACGGACCTCACTGTTTCGCGGGCCCGTGTCGATTCCTTTATGTCCTGGTTGGAGAAGTAATTACTCTCCCCTGCCGGAATTCTCTATCATCTGCTTGATGTGTGCGTTGAAGTCCTTCGCTTCGATGAGCTGCTCTATGCTTAAGTGCATACGGTAGCGCCAGTAGAAGCGGGGGATGGCGGGAACGTTGATGCGTTCGTCGGCGGGATTGCCCTGGTAGCGGAGGTCTCCGTCACAGGCGAGCCAGTCCTGCAGGGGCAGGATGCAGAGCATAGCCGGGCAGTAGAGGTGCTGGGCAATGATTTGGTCTGCAATCCAGGGTTCGCAGAAGTACGGGGCGTCGCCTTCGCCGCCAAGCTGCTGGTGATAGAACTTCTCCGTGAGGGCGCGGTCTTCCTCCCACCAGGCACGGAGCGGAGCGGTGTCGTGCGTTCCGGTTGCGCAGACGCACCAGTACGGGTATTTCGCCGGATCGGCAAAATCGTCCTTCGGGTCTTTGGGCATGCGCTGGATTTCCAGCGAGAGGATGTTCTGCGAGGCCATCAC
>JAEEUZ010000163.1 GCA_016290725.1 Bacteroidales bacterium
AATTTACCGTTATCTCCTTCCCGCCCTTTCTGTTTTCCTGCAATGGAAAAATCCGGGCAAGGAGGCCCTCCGATGAAGCCTATAATAGAGCCGTCCGAACGGGCATCTTTGAGGAGCTCCTTCATTTGTTTTTTCCCATTTCCCATGAGGAAATTATTCACATCCTCGTTGAGGTAACCATAACTAGGTGCCTGGATTCCCATTTTTGCTCGAGAATAACAGTATGCATCCATAAATGGTTTATAAAACTCATTCACGAGTTCAATATCATATCCGGCCTGTTCAAATCCTAAATCAAGGATACCACATCCTGAGAAGAATGAGAAAATCTTGGCTTTTTGCTTATAGCTCATAATTGTTCACTTATCAAATAATCATCGGTTGCTACTTTCTTAACGCAAAGAAGCATACCAATGACATTGGTTTAGTTATACCATTTACTCACGTGTAATAATCTGCTAATGGCCAAATTTACAAATTTTCCTCCATAACCCAATACTATTTGTGTCAAAATCTCCATTTTTCACCAATACCTTCCAATTTCTTGCAAGGAAAGTTCAAAGAACGCCCCAGGAAAGTGCCCGGGGCGCGGCTGTGCATATCAAATTGTTTATCCGCTTATTACCAGTTTTTTATTTCCCTCTTAGAAGCTTGCATTTTCTGCACTTTCTGCATTTTGGATGTTATGGCTAAAAATGGGAAAGTGCGGAAAGTGCAGAAAGTGCAAGCAGGCATAAGGGAGTTATTTATAGCGCTTCTCATACTGGCCGTGGGAGATGTGGCGGAAGAAATTGCTCTTTAGCCATTCTTTGAAGGTTCGCTCGCTCATATCAAAGCCTGCGGCCACTTCAAGACCTTCGGCGGTGGTGAAGGAAATGGGAAGTTCCAGGTAGATTTTCCGCTGCTTTTCGTTGAGCTCATCGATGGGGTTCAGATTGAATTTCTTCCTCGCTTTCAGGCCACAGGCCGTGAAGTAGTAGCAAAGATCAATGCCACCCTTGACGGATGCTGCGGAAATGGTTTTGAACATTTTCCCGCTGGTCCCGTATTTCAGGGCCTCCAGCACAATCGAGAAGCGGATGCAGTAGCGTTCCATCTTGGTCAACATCTCGGCCACAGCAGCGGAACTGGCGTTTTTCTGGTCGGCCAGAGCATTGAACCACTGGGTGTAAACCTCCAACGCATCACGCGACAGCTTGACGTTCTTGGCGCCGGGCTTGAACGGGATTTTGTAGATGTTGTCCACAATTTCGCACCAGGTCTTCGTGAGTTCCTTCGGCAGCTGGTCATTGTTCAGTTTCGGGTACTCGCTGTCATCCGGGAAGGCAAAGAGCCAACGGTCCACAAAACCGCTCTCGGTCTTTCCTTTGGCGAATTCATAAAGAAGGCCGGGCTGGATGGTTCCGATGACGCCAATGCAGGTGTCCTCGATGTTCAGGGGCTGGCTGCTGACGCGGTTCACGATGACGGATCCTCCATTGTAGAGCTGCGTCCAAACCTGCTCATCGTTGCCGGAGCGGTACTTGTTGAAGTTCTTGATGAATCCAATCAGCTCATCCACGTAAACGGCCAGGCTGCGAGCATTGATCTTGTGCTGTCGGACCAAAACTTCCGTCGTGAAATCCGAGAGTACAATCTGCTCGTATTCAGGCTCCACAGGCACATTTTTCCTCTCCTTCAGGGGCTTTTGCATAGCCTGTTCATAAGCAGCTCTGGCGCGCTCGTACTTCTGCAGGGATTTCTTGTCACGGTCCACCAGCGGCTTGAAGGCGTACTTCAAAGGGGCGCTCTTGTTCGTTCCTGGTTTCCCAACAATTGCGATGTAGAGGATGGCCTTGTCCAGCCATTCATTCTTGATTTCCACAATCACGCTGTTACCAACGGCCACGCTGGCCACGAACAAAAGGCTGGCGGCAATATGGTCCACAGTGAAATTCAGGCACCGGTGCGTTTCCCGGATGATAGTCTGAACTGGCTTTGGGAACACCTCAACCGGGAACGGAATCATATCGTAGTGCGGTATGTTCGGCGGGATCACTCCGTATTCCTGGCACTTGTAGAAGAAGCTGCCAAGGCCAATGCTCCTGGTGTGCGTCCGGAATTCCTCAAACTTCTTGCGGTTGGCAGCAGCGTCATAGTTTTTGCCAAATTGCGACACTTTCTCCAGAATCTCCCAGCCCTGTTCATCCAGTGAGCTCAAGGCCATGGCCATCGTTCTCCAGTCATCGTAATCCTCCAAGGGAATCCTTCTTTTCTCCCACTCGTTCGCGTAAGCAAGCGCCCGGGAGAGCCTCGGGTTTTCCATCAGCATACTTTCCCGGTCCCGCTCCCTGGTGTGCTCCTCAACGTCAAATCCTTCCGGCAGGCTATAGAGGCTGCAGCCCTCGTTGAAGATGGGATTCGGATCAAAGGAGATGAACCGGAGCCGGGTCACGTCGCTGCAGGCCTTGTCAATCTTGAAGCCCAGGTCAGCCATCTCCTTCTTCAATGCCAGGAAATAGAACAGATGCCTGGTGTAATCGTCATTGTCAAGCGGGATAATGGCAAAGAATCCTCTCCGGCTGGCCGAAAGGCCGGCATACCAAACGTAAGGAAGAGCGCCAATTTTCTGCTTCGCCGCCTCAACATCCTGCACATCATCGAAATCCAGGGCTATCAGGCCGTTGTAGTGTTTGATTTTATCCGCCAGAGGCACATTCACGTCACGCGTGTAGAAGGTGGCCGAAATGGTCCCGGCTGCGAGGAACCGTCGTTTCAGATTGCTCCGGGCCTTTTTATCCTCGGTATTCCAGATTTTCTTCAGCTGCTCCAGATTCTTCTCTCCCAGTCTGAGGAAATCCCGGATCTTGATCTCTTTCGGAGTCGTAACAGACGAGTGGTACTCCGCAAGTTTGTCCGAGTCAGACATGCCCGGGGTGCTGCTGGGGAAGACACGGTCATAGACATTCACATAGACCGTATCACTCTCAAAGCGCCTCAATGAGGCTTCATCTGTATTGCGCATAATAAAGCCGGATTAGGGGAAATTAACCGCAAAACTGAAATAATCAATTGACAACCTTTGACATTTGCGGCAATATCCACCAGGCGTACCTATTTGCGCCCCTTACGCCCACGTGCGCTCTCGTCTACCGCACTGAGCCTTTCGGCCTGCATCGAGGCCTCGATTTCCTCCTGAATGACGAACGTCAGACCGCCGTTCTTAATCTTGGTAAGCGTTCCGTCATCAAAACGGTTGTAGATGGTGCTTACCGACATCCCGTAGAGCTTCACGGCTTCCGCAATGGGGATGTAGTGTTTGGTGGCCGAGCTGGACTGTACGGTCAAGGCCGTCTTCACAGCATCTTTCACGATGGGGGTAATCAGTTCCTTCAGAAAGGACCTGACAGGAGTCAAATTGTCCATGGTTCTTGTGTTTGTGTTTTCAACAAACAGTCGTGGCCACCACTGTATCAGAGTGTCTCTCTGACACCGCAAAAGTATACTGGAAAGTATTGGAAACCAAACGCCCTCCGCAGTCGGCCGGCCGGGCGCCAGAGCCAAAAAAACGCGCCCAGGATATTCTCCCGGGCGAAACATAGCATCTTCTACTGTCGGCTCAAAGTAGGCCCGTTTCCAGATGTGCCGCTTTCATCAGCTCCTGAGTGAGGGGTGTAATCCCGTAGTATTGCTCTCCCATTTTCGGGAAGTCCCGCTGATAACTGAGCACCTTGGGCATCCGGTCGGCGCCCAGGATCAGGAAGGCATGGTTCATCTCCGCACAGGTCCGGCCCATCAGCTTTCCCATGATCACGGCCTCACACCTTTCGCCTCTCCAGGTTATCCGCTTCGGGAATGGGACTCCATACCGCACAAAAGCCTCCAGGTCACTGTCACCCACGCCGGAGAAATAATTCCGGAACTTGCGAGCAGATCCGTTGAACGGATTCTTCTGGAGAATCTGGGGCTTGAAACGATTTTCGATGAAGTCCGTCAGATACGCATTCTGCCGGGCCCAGTCGTGCATCATCACAAAGTACGTCCGGCCAATCCACCAGTCATTCAGGACTGCAGCAGCAGCTGCATCGTGCTCACATACGCAATTGTCAAATTGTGTCACAACTCCTTGGAACTCCCGGCACATCTTCACGAACGAAGAAGCCTCCTCCATCCGCATATCGTTTTGGATAATATCGTTCCACTCCCGCCTCAGATACCGCATCGATTGCGTCAGCTGCATCCTCAACTCCGGATACAATTCCTCCACGGTATCCACATCGAACTTGCACCCCAATTCATCCTGGGAGGCCCCTGGGACCGGTGAAAGATAATCCATCACCGATCCCATTGCCTGCACTACGGCTCCCGTCGTCTTCCTGGTCCTGTCCAGAATACTATCTCCAGTCCTCATGCATCAATCGAAATAATCGTACTTATCCAGAATCTTATCAACCACCTCCAGCTCGTCCGCCTTGATATACTTCTTCAGAATCTCCGGAGACTTGTGGCCGGTAATTTTCATGATGTCATAGATATCCATGCCGGCAAGGTACATCAACGTCGCGCCAGTCCTTCTGGCCGTGTGGCTGTGAACCAGCTTGTACTTGGGGATGTCCTCGATCACCTTCTTTCCGCCGCGCATCGAGGTGATACG
>JAEEUZ010000164.1 GCA_016290725.1 Bacteroidales bacterium
CTCCTGCCGTACAATTCTCCAATAGCGCATACCTCCAGCTCCTTCAGGATCAGAACAAACTTCTCCATAGAAGGTATGTCGGAACAATCGTAGCTGTTTCGGGAATAGGAGCCGTTGGCCTTGGCGGATTGATGGGCGTAACCGGTGCTATTTCTAACAGCAAAGGCCTCGCGAATTTCGGTATCATGGTCGTCGGCCTCGGAGGAATTACAACCATCGGCAGCGCCATCTATCTCGGCATCAACGGGATAAAACTCCAGAACAACCAAACGGAGATCAACAACAACCTTATCCTCAAGATTAATCCCAGCGGCCTGGCCCTGCAATTCTAAGCAGAATAGGCCCATAGTTTAAGGCATCCCACCCCTCTGAGTGAGATGCCTTTTCCTGTCCCCTTAAGGGACAAGGAATTTTTTGTAACTTTGCATTCTGGAATGAAACATCGAGTTCATATCGTCCTCATCCTGCTTCTTGTCACCTGTGTGGCAAGGGCGCAGAGCGTGCCCAGGATGGTGATAATTGAGAACGAGCTGCTTTCATACTATCTGGACCATTCGGATTATAACCCGGACGACTACTCGTACACCAACGTTTTCCTGCCCCAGAAGCGGGCCAGGTGGGACTGTCCCGCACCTGTTGTCTTCAACTGGCACTATCACATGAAGGAGGCGGTACTGGAGATCCGGGAGAATGAATTCGACGCCATTCCATACATGACCGTGGATATAAAGCCGCGGGCAAGGGGATGTGCGGTGTATAACCTCACGCCGGGGCGGATGTACTATTATAGCCTCGTGGACGTGCAGGGGAACTCGGAATACGAGAGGGGCTCGTTCCTTGTGGAGGGCCGCCGGCGCATGATCCGGGCCGATAATGTGCGCAACATCCGGGACTTCGGCGGTATGACAACGGACGATGGCAGAATCCTCAACTACGGCCTCATGTACCGCGGCGCCTGCCTGGATTTCGCCCGTAACGGCCAGGTGGACACAATCTTCACCGAAGAAGGCTGGCGGGTGCTTCACGACCTCATTCAGATTCGGGCCGATATCGACCTGCGCGCCCCCGTGGAGCTGAACCTCACGGACGACGACCCCACCAACGACATGGACCGGTGTCCCCTTGGGCCCGACGTGGAGCACCACCTCTACTCCATAGGCGCATTCGGCGGCATCCAGACCAGCAGCAAGTACGGTGAAGCCATCCTGGGCGTCCTGGACTGCCTGCAGAGGGGCAAAAACGTGTTTATCCACTGTGCTGCGGGGGCGGACCGCACGGGAATCATGTCCTTTCTGCTGGGAGGCATGGCGGGGGTTTGCGAAAACGACCTTGCCCGCGACTACGAACTCACATGCTTCTCCAAGAGCACCGTGAACCACACCCGCAATAACGGCAAGCCATACTACTATGCCGCCGCCGTGGCCTACATTAAAGAAAACTTCCACGGCAACACCCTTGCCGAAAAGATACAGGACTACCTTATAAAGAAACAAGGTATATCCCGGGAACAGATACATGCCTTCCAGGACATAATGGTAGGCTATTAATTCGCGAACCATGAAATCTCCTATGATAATTCTTGCCAACCTTCTGGTGCTTGCCGTGGCAGCCTGCGGAATGCACGAGGACCCCAATGACCTGCCTTCATCGGCCTCTCCCCTGTACATTTCCGAATACATGTGCGCAGAGCGCTGGGTGGAGATCCACAATCCGGCCGACACCGTGGTAAACCTTGGCGGCTATATCCTGGTTGCGGGCGGCAAGGAGCTCGCCTGCCAGGCCGTTGAAATCCAGCCGGACGGATATCTTCTGCTCAGCAGTCTCCAGGAAATGGGCGATGACGACCCCATCTACCTCAAAGACGGAGCCGGAGCCCTTGTGGACCTTATCGACACGCCAAAACACAAAAAGAGCAAATCCACCATCAGAAGGCCTCTTGCCGACGGATCGTTCTATCAGGAGAACACGGACATCTGGACTCCCGGATTCTCCAACGACGAGGCGGGACACAAGGCTTATCAGGCCTCCCGCCGAACGGGAAACACCAGCGGTGTGGTCATAAGCGAGATTATGGCCGACAATGAATCCGTCTATACGGACGGAGAGGGCAATTTCGTGGATTTCGTGGAATTGTACAACAGCTCGGACAAAACTGTGGACATCTCCGGATGGGGCTTGTCGGACAATGAGAATTATCCCCACCTGTACCGTTTCCCCGACGGGACAAAGATAAAGGCCGGAAAATACTTTGTGGTGAACTGCGCAAAGGATGTGAAGGACTGCGCTCCGTTCAACATCAATAACGGTGCGGACTGCATTTACCTCAGCGATGCGGATGGAAAGATTATGGCGGAAGTGGGCCCCGCAGGCATGCTGGAAGACCAGAGCATGGCTTTCTCCCCCGACGGAAAGAGCTTCATCACCACATTCAATATCTCCCCCGGATATCCAAACTCCGCAGAGGGTTCCGCCCTTTACTTCCGCAAGGTGCAGCCCGCATCTCTGCCGTACGTGGGCATCTGGGAGGCCCTTCCCGGCGAAGAGGGCAAGCCCGGCTGGGTGGAAATCCGCAACAACTCCAACAAGGAAGTGGACCTGAAGGGCTTCACCCTGACGGACGATTCCCCCGGAGAGCACAGTTACACATTCCCCGAAAAACGCCTGGCTCCCGGAGCCTTACTCCTTGTGAACGCCGGAGACGAGGCTGGATTCGAATTCCGGAAATCCGCCGCCCTGCTGCTCCGAAGCGCCAAGGGAGACCTTCTGGACCAGATTACCCTTGGTGACATTCCCGCCGGCATGAGCCGCGGCCGTGAAGACGGTCCCGCATGGGTGTTCTTCGCAACTCCCACTCCTGGAGCAGCTAACGGAACAGGCGTGCACAGCCGCATGATGGCCCCCATCGCCAGCATCCCTTCCGGGCAGTACGACGACGTCCAGAGCATTTCGGTGGAACTGCTTGCCGATGGAGACATCTACTACACCTCCGACGGCTCAACCCCCACCACCAGGTCAAAGAAATACTCCGGTCCCATCAAGCTGGACAAGACCACGGTGATCCGTGCCATCGCCGCAGGGGAAGACGCGCTCGCAAGCCCGGTGAGCACCTGGAACTACCTTGTGAACGAGCACCACACCCTGGACGTATTCTGCTGGACAAGCGACCCGGATGGCATATTCTCTTCTGCGAGCGGCATATACGCCGCTGGCATATCCCTTGAGGGCCAGGAGTATCCCTACAAGAGGGCCAACTTCTGGCGCGGATGGGTGAGGCAGTCCAATATCATGCTCATCCCCAAGCAGGGAACCGGATTCTCCGCGGAATGCGGCGCCTCCATTTTCGGCGGATGGACAAGGGCCTATCCCAAGAGGTCGGTCAAATTCAAGTTCAAAAGGCAGTACGGACAGGGAAAGCTCCACTACAAGCTTTACGACACCCGCGATTTCTCTTCCTTCCAGAGCCTTGTGATGAGGTGCGGCGGGCAGGACACCTTCGTTTCCATGATGAGGGACGACCTCACTTCGGACATCGTGGACCGCGCTCCGGGAATGGACCTGGACGTGATGGCAACCCGCCCCGTGGTAACCTACATCAACGCCCAGTACTGGGGCATATACTATATAAGGGAGAAGGTGAACAAGCATTTCATCGCATCCCATTACGGCATTCCTTCGGACGGGATAGACATAATCATGGCCTATATGAACTGCGAAGAAGGCAGCAAGAAGGACTGGAACGAGTTCTACACCTTCGCAAAGACCAAGGACATGACCAAGCCCGAGAACTACCAGTGGATGCAGGAGCACATGGACCTCCAGAACTATGCCGACTGGGTGATTGCCGAATGTTTCGTTGGAAACAGGGACGCCGGCAATGTGCGCGCATTCAAGAGCGTACATCTGGACAACAAGTGGCGCTGGATACTGTACGATACCGATATGGGCTGGACCACCACCGGTGACGACGGCATGTTCCTGTATCTCACGCCCCAGGAAAAAGGAATCTGGTCCACCACCATCATCCGCGCCCTACTGAAGAACGACGAGTTCCGTGCCCTGTTCCTGGACCGTCTGGAATACCAGATGCACAACGTGTGGAATAAGGAGAACGTGCACGCGGCCATCGACAAACTCTCCGGCCAGATTGACGGTGAAGTCGCACGCAACAACGCGCGCTGGAAGAACACCTACGCTTTCTGGAAAGACCACCTCCGCGGCCTCCACCGCTTTGCCGACACCCGCCAGGACTACATGAAAAAGCAGTTCTCCACGCACCCCTACCTCCGCGAACTGCTCCACATGTCCAAGGAAGAACTGGACCGCTGCTTCGAATAACCTTCAGATATGAAAAGAATAATTCCACTTTTGCTTATGGCCACCTGTATCGCCGGTTGCGGCCTTTTGTCCCGTCCTCCCAAGGGGGATCTGATTTATTGCAGTTATGCCCAAACCGGAGCCGCGGGCCTTGGGAAGGACTACTGTGAACTCATTGCCGATGTGGGCGAGGACCCGAAAATCGTGGTTGTGCTGGACGAGGGCAACCGCTTCGGAGATCCGGAAATTCACAGCACGTATCCGGTGGACAGGAGCGTGGTTGATGAGTTGGAAAAACTACTTGCC
>JAEEUZ010000165.1 GCA_016290725.1 Bacteroidales bacterium
CATCAAGGCGATGCGCTCATTCAGTTTGGTGACAATATCGTCCGGAATCGGTTTGTCCGTATAAGTCCGGACCATGTGGCGGGTGGAAATGGCTTCTTTTATTGTCATAATTCTATGGTGATTAATGATTCAAATTTCGATTTGTCGATAGAGAATATTACCCCAGTACGACGTCCAGGACCATCATCAGGGCGAAGCCGAGGGCAAAGCCGATGGTGCCGATGTTGGAGTGTTTGCCCTGGGAATAGTCCGGGACCAGTTCCTCCACAACCACATAGAGCATAGCGCCGGCGGCAAAGGCAAGCATATATGGCATAATGCCGATGATCGATGTGGCCAGAAGCAGCACAAGCGCTCCGCCGATGGGTTCGACGATTCCGCTCAAGGCGCCAATGCCGAAAGCCTTCCAGCGGGAGTTGCCCTCCGCTCTCAGCGGCATCGAAATAATCGCCCCTTCGGGCACATTCTGAATGGCGATACCCAGCGAAAGCGCCAGGGCTCCGGCCATGTTGAAATCGGCAGTGAGCGCGCCTGCTATAGCAACGCCAACTGCCATTCCTTCAGGGAAGTTATGAATGGTTACCGCAAGTGCCAGTTTAGCCGTACGCGACAGCCGGCTCCTGGGGCCTTCCGTTTCTCCATTTGCGTGAAGGTGCGGTGTCACATAGTCGATTAGCAGCAGGAAGGCAAAGCCAGCCAGCAGGCCGATAACCGGCGGAATAACTGCCGATGACCCCTCCCCCATCTCGATTGCCGGAAGCAGCAGCGACCACACCGATGCCGCCACCATAACGCCCGAAGCAAACCCCAGCAGCACCTTCTGCAGCAGCGCGGGCATATCCCGCTTCATAAAGAACACAAAAGCAGATCCCAGGGCCGTCCCCAGGAAAGGAATAATCAGTGCTGTGAATACCGGGCTCATTTCTTTCCTTTAAACGTATATCCGGCTTTTTCGACGGCCTCCCGGATGGCATCTTCCGCGGCGGGCCCTTTGATGGTTAATGTCTTGCGGGAAGCGCTTGCGCTGGCCGATTCCACGCCGGGGGTGTCTTCAACGGCGCGGCACACTGCGGCCTCGCAGTGGCTGCAATGCATGCCTTCAACGGTATATACGGCCGTATCGGGAGCAACGGCCTTGTGGGAGAATCGTTCAAACAGTTTCATAGTGAGTGCGAATAATAAAAGTAGAGTTAAAACAGATGCACAGATAAGCTTGAATGTGCCTGGAATAGCAGCCGAGGCGCAACAGGCCTCTCCGGCAACCATAGGCTTTACAGTTATGCCGATGGCGTTTACAAGCAGGCCGAAGAGTATGGAAAACACGACAATTACCAGCAGATAAATCCACGTGAATTGTCTTCCCATTGCCTTACGCACCACAAGGATGGACGCCAGGTTAACGGCAGGCCCGGCCATAAGCATCACAAGCGCAGCGCCCGGGGACAAGCCCTTCATAATCAGCGCGGCCGCCACGGGAATACTGCCGGTTGAGCAGATATACATCGGCACTGCCACCACCAGGATCACCAGCATCTGCAGTAGCGGCTGGCTGCCGAAATGGAGGAAGAACTCGTCCGGAATAGCTACCTGGATGAGTGCCGCAACCAGAAGGCCGATAACCAATCGGCCTCCGATGTCCTGGATCATCTTGAAGTATGCGTACTTCAGCACGCGCCAGAGCTTGTTCCCCGTCTCTACACTACAGGAGGCTTCAGATGTAATGGCCGCATCATCTTCAGGGACCAGGCGGCTGACCAGCAATCCCCCGCAAACGCCCGTCACAAGCGCCGCGACGGGCCGGACAATGGCAAAGCCCAGCCCCATCAGCGAGAACGTAGCCAATATGGAATCTATGCCCGTCTGTGGTGTGGCAATCAGGAAGGATGCTACAGCCCCCTTGGAGGCCTTTTCATTCCGCAGGCCGATAGCCGTGGGAATCACCCCGCAGGAGCAAAGCGGCAGCGGCACGCCCAGCAGCGCAGCCCACAGAACCGCCCATTTATTATCCTTCGACAGATACTTCCGATAGAATCCCTGCGGCACAAAAACGTGCAATATGCCCGCAATGAGAAAGCCCAGCAGCAGATACGGGGCCATCTCGCAGACAACG
The DNA here is from genome assembly GCA_016290725.1 of Bacteroidales bacterium. GTDB lineage: Bacteria > Bacteroidota > Bacteroidia > Bacteroidales > UBA932 > Cryptobacteroides. Next base: position 2,111 of record JAEEUZ010000165.1, read on the forward strand.
TGCAACAGAGACAACAGGAATTCCTTCATAACACTGCAAAGGTACTACATTTTTCTTGCAACTCAGTTGCACTTATCGTTACCTTTGGGCAATTAAATAAAAATATGTATATTTGTGTTATAAAAAATGCTCTCAAGGAGGGCATCAAGACAGAAATGAAAATACAAGGAAAAAGCGTTTTGATCACCGGGGCGTGCTCCGGAATCGGCAAACTTATGGCCAGGATATGCCTGGAGAAGGGTGCGGCCAAGGTTATAATCTGGGACATCAATGAAGCCGCCATCGAATCTACGGTGAAAGAGCTTTCCAGCCTGGGAACGGTATATGGATTCAAGGCCGATGTCTCCTCCCCCGAGTCCATCGACAAGGCCTGCGAGGCCACGAAGGCCGCCTGCGGGGATGTGGACATCCTCATCAACAACGCCGGCATTATCACAAACAATAAGATCTTCGCGGAGCAGACAGATAAAGACATCGACCGCACCATCGACATCGACACTAAAGGTGCAATGTATGTGACGCTGCGCTTCATCAACGGTATGAGAGAGCGCGGTTGCGGGCATATCTGCAACATCACCTCCGCCGCCGGTATGCTGGCCCTTCCGAAGATGAGCCTTTACGCCGCCGCCAAGTGGGGCGCACTCGGCTGGAGCGAGAGTGTTCGCATAGAGCTGAAGCGCGAGAAGAGCCCCGTAAAGGTAACCACCGTCGCCCCGTATTTCATCAATACCGGTATGTTCGACGGCATCCGCTCTGTCTTCCGCGTCCTCCCGCCGGAGGAAGTGGCCAAAAAGACCATCAAGGCCATAGAACGAAACAAGGGCTACCTGGGCATTCCCTTCGGCAAGCATTTTATCCGCTTCAATCAGGGCCTCATTCCCGACGGCCTCTTCGACTGGCTGTTCGGTGATATATTCGGCCTTTACACTGTGATGGATCATTTCACCGGAAGAAAGTAGATGCTTGATCTGTTAACACAAAGAGATACAGCCGGGGCCATTTTCGTTCTGGCCATAGTTATCGCTTCTGGTCTATTCCTGGGTAAGTTCAAGGTTAAGGGAATCTCCCTTGGAACCACGTGGATTCTGTTCGTGGGTATCCTCCTTGGTCATCTGGGCCTTCGGATCAACCCTGCGATGCTGTCTTTTATCAAGGACTTCGGGCTCATCCTGTTTGTATTCGCCATCGGCCTTCAGGTGGGTCCTGGTTTTTTCCATTCCTTCCGTAAGGACGGGCTGCCGCTGAACCTCCTCGCCCTGGGACTGGTTCTGCTTGCGGTCATTACCACCTATGTCATCCATCTGGTGAGCGGAGAGAATCTGGGCATAATGACGGGCATAATGTCCGGAGCGGTGACAAATACGCCCGGCCTTGGCGCCGCCCAGCAAACGCTTGCGGGTGCCGCAGTGGCAACGGAGGAAACCGCGGCGGCAGGTGCCGGAATCGCATCGGCCTATGCCGTCGCCTATCCCCTGGGCGTGCTTGGGGCCATCGCGGTGCTGATGCTCTCCAAGGTTATCTTCAAGATTAATATCGACAAGGAAAAGGAGCTGGCTTCCAAAGGCGAGTCCGATGAAGGCAATGCCTACCGTCTGGCCTGCCGGGTGGAGAATCCCGCCCTTTTCGGCAAGACGGTTCACGACATCGTGGGTGACGATAAAGCCGACCACATGGTTATCGCCCGTATGAAACGGGACGATAAAGTCTTCTTCCCGGACCTGGACCTTCCGCTGCAGGAGGGCGACATGCTGCTGATTGTCACAGACACGCAGCACAAGGACAAAGTTCGCATCATATTCGGTGAGGAACTCCCTGTGGATATGAAGGAGTGGCAGCAGAGCGGCACCAAACTTGTGGCCTCGCGCCTTTCCATAACCAAATCGTCCATTACCGGGAAAAGCCTCCGTAAACTGGACGTACGCCGCAAATACGGAGTTACCGTCACCCGTATCGTCCGTGCCGGCGTGGATTTACAGGCCGATGCCGACCTGATTCTCCAGATGGGCGACAGTATGAAAGTCGTGGGCTCGGAAGAAGGAATCGAGCGCCTTGCAAAACTTGTTGGAAACCAGCCTGAATCGCTGCACAAGCCTAATCTGATACCCATATTCTTCGGCATCGCCCTTGGTGTGGTGGTGGGAATGATACCCATTCATTTCCCTTCGATGCCCCAGCCGCTGAAACTCGGTCTCGCGGGCGGTCCCCTTATCGTGGCCATCCTACTTGGCCATTTCGGGCCTAAACTGCGGATTACAACCTATACGGCCCTAAGCGCCAATCTTATGATTCGGGAGATAGGCATATCGCTCTTTATGGCAGCCGTAGGATTAGGCGCTGGAAAAACCTTCGTATCCTCTCTTGTGGGCGGCGGTTATATGTGGGTACTGTATGGCGCCATCATAACCCTGGTTCCCATGACGGTAATCGCCCTTGTGGCCCGCTTGGCGTTGAAGATGGATTTCTTCA
>JAEEUZ010000166.1 GCA_016290725.1 Bacteroidales bacterium
GAAACATCTCCCGCAAGGACGGCAAGGTATATCTGCACGTGCATGTTACCGCGTCCCGCAGCGACTACACCTGCATCGGCGGCCACCTTCTGGACTGCCGCATAAACGGCGCCTGCGAACTCTTTGTGGAAGATTACGGCGTGAACGTGGGCCGCGCCAAAGACCCCGAAACCGGCATCAATCTGTACACTTTTCCCCTCGCCTGAAACTCCTGGCGCTTATCTTTCTGACTGATACTGTTTTACATGTTTAGGGGTGCAAAAAAATTTGCACCCCTAAACATGTAACTCGTTATGCGATAGCTGTTTGGCCGCCAGAAAAATTCGCGTGTTTACAATTGTTAACACATAAGAGTCGCTTATTCTCCGTAGAGATATTTGTGCTGCTCAGGGGTTAAAGTGTCGATGGAGATGCCCCAGTGGGCGAGTTTGCGGAAGGCCACTTCGCGGTCTGTTTCTACGGGAACTTTGTTCAGTTTTTCGCCCAGGGTGCCTTTGTGCTCCACCAGATAGCGGGCGCTAAGGGCCTGGATAGCGAAGGACATGTCCATGATTTCCGCGGGGTGGCCGTCGCCGGCGGCGAGGTTCACCAGGCGGCCTTCTGCGATAACATACAGTGTGCGGCCGTTCGAGAGAGTGTAAGCTTCGATATTCGCGCGGGCGGGCCTGTGGGATACTGCTACTTCCTTTAGTGCGGCAACAGCCACTTCAACGTCGAAATGGCCTGCGTTGCACAGGATTGCGCCGTCTTTCATGAGCGGGAAATGCTCCGCGGTGATAACGTTGTCGCAGCCCGTGACGGTTACGAAGAAATCGCCCTCAACGGCTGCCTGGGCCATTGTCATCACTTTGAAGCCGTCCATCACGGCCTCCATCGCCTTGATGGGATCCACCTCCGTTACGATAACCTCGGCGCCAAGGCCCTTGGCCCTCATGGCAACGCCCTTGCCGCACCAGCCGTAACCGGCCACTACCACGTTCTTTCCGGCCACAATCAGATTGGTGGTGCGGTTGATGCCGTCCCATACGCTCTGGCCTGTGCCGTAACGGTTGTCGAAAAGGTGTTTGCAGTCGGCGTCGTTCACCAGCATCATGGGGAACTTGAGGGCTCCGGCGCGGTCCATCGCCTTGAGGCGAAGGATGCCTGTTGTGGTTTCTTCACAGCCGCCGATTACGCCCTGCACGAGCTCCGGGAACTCATTGTGTATAGTTGTAACCAGGTCGCCGCCATCGTCGATAATGATGTTCGGGCCCACTTTCAGCACCTCGCGGATATCGGCCTCGTACTGCTCCATGGTGCAACCATGAGTGGCGAATACGTTCAGGCCTTCGTGCACAAGGGCCGCGGCCACATCGTCCTGGGTGCTCAGGGGGTTTGAGCCGGTGATGTACATATCGGCCCCGCCTGCCGCGAGAGCTTCGCAAAGGCGCGCGGTCTTTGCCTCCAGATGCACGCTGAGGGCGATCTTCAGCCCTTTGAACGGCTTTGTGGCGATGAAGTCTTTCTCGATTCCGTCCAGAAGGGGCATGTGGTCCCTCACCCATTTGATTTTCAGCTCGCCCGAGGGCCAGAGCTCCGTGTCTTTGATGTGGCTCATATTCTTATTCGATTATTGTCGATGCAAGGGATTCGAGCGCGGGGATATCCGCTTCGTTCATACGGCTTTTGATTGTAACGACGGGGTCGATAACCTCGACGTCCTTCATCTGGGAGAACATATCCTTCATGATTCGCCCGGCCTGGGGAGCCCAGCTTCCGTTCTCGATGAGGCCCACGCGGCGCTTTGTCCAGCCCTTAGCCTGGAGCACGTGGATAAAGTTGTGTACAGGTGTAAACAGGCCGCCGTCGTATGTGGGGGCCGCAAGGATGAGCTTTCCGTAGCGGAATGCGTCTTCCACGGCTTCCGCCATGTCGTCGCGGGAAAGGTCGCTGGTTGCCACTTTGGGACAGCCCTGGGCCTTGAGGATATCGGCAATCTTGAGAGCCGCCTCCGCCGTGCCGCCGTGCATTGAGCCGTACGCCACGAATACGCCTTCTGTTTCCACTCCGTACGAGCTCCAGATGTTGTAGAGGTTCAGATAGTAGCTGAGGTTTTCGCGAAGGATGGGGCCGTGGAGAGGGGCTATAACCTTGATGTCCAGCCCCGATAGTTTTCCAAGGAGTTTCTGTACCTGAACGCCGTATTTTCCGCAAATGTTGAAATAGTAGCGGCGGGCTTCGCAGGCCCAGTCGCCGTCTTCATCGCCCCAGAAGCCGCATTTGCCCAGCGCACCGAACTTGCCGAAGGCATCGGCACTGAACAGAATTCCGTCTTCCTCCAGGAAGGATACCATCACCTCCGGCCAGTGAACGAGGGGCGCGGCGAAGAACCGCAGCGTTTTGCCGCCTCCGAGATCCAGAGTATCGCCTTCCTTTATGACCTGAACTTTCGGGTCGATGCCGGGGAAGAACTGGCCCAGCATCTTGAGGGCGGGTGCACTGGTGACGAGGGTGCATCCGGGGTACTCCTGAAGGGTTTCAGCGATAAGGGCGGCATGGTCCGGTTCCATGTGGTGGGCCACCAGGAAGTCCGGCTGGCGGCCTTCGAGGGCGTCTTTCAGGTTGGCTTTCCACTTTGCAGCCACGGCCTCATCGGCAGTGTCCATGATTGCCGTCTTTTCGCCTTTTACCAGATATGAATTGTAGGCCATTCCTTCGGGAAGGATGTACTGGCCTTCGAAGAGGTCCTGCTCCAGGGCATCTGCGCCGATATAGAGCACTCCGTTTGCGATTTTCATTGCGTTTAGGTTTAAGTTTACAAATTTACGCATTTTTTACGACAGGAGTAACTCTTTTTCTGGCTCCTTTTCTGGCTCCGCGGACTAAAACTTTTCTTCCCGAAAAAAAGGTCAGAAAAGTTTTGTCCGACTCCGTTATCGAAAAAGAGTTTTCCCGTCTTTTTGGGCCTGCGCCACAGGCTATCGCACAGAATTCCTCTTTTTTTCGTATCTTTGTGATTCGACAAATAATTTGATATGTACAGGACACACACTTGCGGGGAACTCCGCATTGAGAACAAGGGACAGAAGGTGACGCTCGCCGGATGGGTGCAGAAGGCACGTAAACTGGGCGGAATGACGTTCATCGACCTCAGGGACAGATATGGGATTACGCAGCTGGTGGTGGAGGCGGATGCCCCGGCGCAGCTGGTGGACGCGGCAACGTCGCTTGGCCGCGAGTTTGTGATCCAGGCCCACGGAGAGGTTGTGGAACGCCAGGCGAAGAATCCCAAGATGCCAACGGGAGACATCGAGATAAAGTTAAGCGAAATCACCGTGCTCAACAAGAGCGCCGTGCCTCCGTTCACGATTGAAGACGAATCCGACGGCGGAGAGGACCTCCGCATGAAATACCGTTATCTGGATCTCAGGCGCAATCCCCTGAAGAATGCCCTCATGCTGCGCCACAAGGTTGCCCACGAAGTGCGCAACTACCTGGACGCCAAGGGCTTCATGGAGATTGAAACCCCGTACCTCATCAAGTCCACCCCGGAAGGGGCCCGAGACTTCGTGGTGCCTTCACGCATGAACCCCGGGCAGTTCTACGCCCTGCCGCAGAGCCCGCAAACGTTCAAGCAGCTTCTGATGGTGGCCGGCTACGACCGCTATTTCCAGATCGTGCGCTGCTTCCGCGACGAAGACCTCCGCGCAGACCGTCAGCCCGAATTCACCCAGATAGACTGCGAAATGTCCTTCGTGGAGCAGGAAGACGTGCTGAACACCTTCGAGGGCATGATGCGCACCCTGTTCAAGAACGTTCTGAATGTCGATATCCCCAACCCGCTACCCCGCATGACCTGGTACGACGCCATGGATAACTACGGCTCGGATAAACCGGACGTACGCTTCGGCATGAAGATCCATGAAATCACCGATGCGGCCAAGGGCAAGGGCTTCGGAGTGCTGGACGGCGCTGCATACATCGGCGCAATCTGCGTTCCCGGTGCGGCGGAATACACCCGCAAACAGGTGGACGAACTCACCGAATGGGTAAAACGCCCCCAGGTTGGCGCCAAGGGCCTCATCTACATCAGGGTTCAGGCCGATGGCACCTACAAGTCCTCCATCGACAAGTTCTACGAGCCCGCGGATCTTGAGCGCATCGCCAAGGCCGCGGAGGCACAGCCCGGAGACCTCATCCTCGTGATGAGCGGGGACAACAAGCGCAAGGTGCAAACCATGCTGGGTGTCCTGCGTCTGGAGATGGGCGGCCGCCTTGGGCTCCGCAAGCCCCACGAGTTCGCCCCCCTGTGGATCGTGGACTTCCCCCTGCTGGAATGGAGCGACGAGGATGGCCGTTTCTACGCAATGCACCACCCCTTCACCGCCCCCAAGCCGGAGCACGAGAAGTGGTTCTACAGCGATAAGAAGGAGGATCTGGAACGCGTGTGCGCCAACGCCTATGACTTCGTGCTCAACGGCACCGAACTGGGAGGCGGCTCCATCCGTATCCACAATGCCGATATGCAGAAGCGCATGTTCGAGGTACTCGGCATCGGCCCGGAAGAAGCGGAATACAAGTTCGGCTTCATCATCA
>JAEEUZ010000026.1 GCA_016290725.1 Bacteroidales bacterium
CGACCCGGAGACCGATTCATATGTTTCTGACGGTGACGAATACACTATCTGCGGCAACGCCACTTTGACAGAACTGGTGGCCGACCTGTCCTATTTCAGCCTGAACTATGAAAGCAACTGGGTTGTTCCCGGCCAAAGCGTCACAATTACGGCTGACTGGACTCCAGGCGCCACATTTGACTGGAGCAAGGTGAAACTCGACAGCCAGAGCTGCAACGGACGTTCCGGAGAATGGTTCACCTGGGATGCATCCACACAAAAGCTGTATGCCAAGGCATCGGCCGAGAATAGTCAGGTGGAGCTCAAATTCAGCTATGCCGGAACGGACATGACGGCAAGTGTCTCTCTCTATAATGGCCCCGGCTACTCATCGTTCTCACTTTCAATGGAAAACAGTTCCGCCGATTTTATCCTTGCCGAGAACGATCCGGCCTACGGCTGGTCCAACGATACCGTCTGGCTTACGGCGGACGAATGGGCGCCACAGGGCGGTTCTTTCACCGGCTATGGAATCGAGATCGATCCGGCAACTGAGAACTATAACAAGCTCTCTTATAACCCTTATGGCCTTTACGTGAACTTCAAAAAAGGCATCCCCGTGGGAAATTTCAACCTCATTTTCCGCAGCGTTGCGAATCACGGTGCCAAGTTCACGATACCGGTGAAGGTTGTTGAGCATAAGGCCATTTCCTTCCAGATTACTTATAAGCACAGTAATGGCGTGTTTGAACCTTGGACCAGCGGCGGAGAGAATGGGACGTGCAACTATCCGATGGGTATGGAAGTGGGTGTCATTACGAATCCCGAGGACGCATACTGGGACTGGGCGCACGTGGAGCTGGAGCCCGGCTACGACAGAAACTTCAACTTCAGCGGATACGGCGGCCGGGACGATCATCCGAAACTGTTTTCCAAGACCAGCCACGATTCCCCGATCCTCGGCACGCAGGTGGTTTTCCGCCTCAAGTGGGATAACAGGAAAAAGTCGACAATCTACGTGAACCAAAATTAATCGCTATCTTTGCCTCTGTTATGGAAGAAAACTTTGACGCCCTCGAAGTGATTGCCCAAACAAGGGGCAAGGTGTATATGGACGACGCCCCCACGGGAGGAAAACTTTTTCCTCTCTGGGGGTGGCTTACCGCCTTTTTCTATCTGGCGGAATTCGTGTTCTGGCAGTGGCTGCACCAGGAGTGGTGCCTTTGGCTGTGGGTTGGCATTCCGGTAGTGGGGCTGCCGCTTATGACAGTTATTCTCCGTAAGGACCATGAGCAGGCGCACATGCGCACCAGGAAGTCCAAACTGGTGCTGGACTACTGGATATTCGTTGCCTGCGCAATAGGTCTCGGAGGCTTTCTTTTCGGGTTCTTCGGCTTGTATGAGACGGTTGAAAATCCGATGATCTGCCTGCTCGTGGGCATCGGCGCATTCATCACCGGAGAGGCTGTCCGCTTCCGCCCTATGATTGCGGGTGGCCTTGTCGGCGCCGCCATCGGCCTGGGAGCATTCCTTCTTCAAGGGGATTTGTGGGTGTGGCAGATGCCCGCCATCGCGCTGGTTGCTGTAATAGCCCTTATCGTACCGGGTTACCTGTTTGAAAGGAGATCGGGACATGGAGTTTAAAGATCTGGACCCCATACTTCACAACGAGCTAAGGCTCAAGATCATGGCCGCCCTCGATTCGCTGGACGACGCCGACTTCGTGTACCTCAAGGGGCTCACGAATGCGACATCCGGCAACCTCAGCGTCCAGCTTTCCAAACTGGAGGAGGCGGGGTACATCAGGGTATCTCGCAGCGGAGAGGGCCGCGGTTCCCACACGGTCTGCCGCATCACCCCCGCCGGCATCCAGGCCCTCCGCGAATACCAGCGAGCCCTGCTGTCCTATTTCTCGCACTAATGCGGCTGTAAGGGCACAAAAATCAAGAACTTTCATATAATAATTATTGACAAAACCAAACGATTACAAGCTTGTAATTGCTTTGATTTGCCGGTTTTCTCGTCTATATTTGCGAAAACGTTTCGAGTATGTCTGAGAAAGAAAAAATACAGTTGTTCCAAGACAGTAAAGTCAGAACCGCATGGGACGATGAAGAAGAGAAGTGGTACTTCTCCATTGTTGATGTAATTGCCGTTCTTACAGACAGTAAAGATCCGGCATTATATTGGCGCGTCCTAAAAAAGCGTCTTAAAGACGAGGGAAATGAAACCGTTACAAATTGTAACGCTTTCAAAATGGTGGCTTCCGATGGCAAAAGGAGGCAAACAGATGTTGCCGATCAAGAACAGTTATTCAGGCTCATTCAATCTATTCCATCTCCTAATGCAGAGCCTTTTAAACAATGGATGGCCAGGGTTGCAAGTGAACGCATTGATGAAATCCAGGACCCGGAAAAGGCTATAGACCGAGGCTATGAATACTATCGCCGCCTTGGTTATTCAGAAGCATGGATCAATGAGCGCATGAAGGGTAAAGATGCTCGCAAGGCACTTACGGATGAGTGGCAAAGGACAGGTGTCTCTGGCCAGCAGTATGCAACGCTTACCGATATCATTACCCAAGAATGGTCAGGTATGACCACTCGTCAGTACAAGAGTTTCAAAGGCTTGAAGAAGGAGAATCTCCGTGACCATATGACAAGAACGGAGAGCGCTTTGAACACTCTTGCGGAAGTTGCGGCCACAGAACTTTCTCAAAAGGTGGATCCCAAAGGATTCACGGAGCAGAAAACCGTTGCCAAGCGTGGTGGAAAAGTTGCAGCAACCGCCCGTCGGGAACTTGAGAAACAACTTGGCGAAAGCGTTGTCACCCGCCAGAATGCCAAGGCGCTATACGGCCCTGATACTCCTAAAGAAATAGAAGAGCAGTAAAAGAAAGGGATATCGAAGATAAGGGCACAAGAAAACCGGGCCTTGAAGGTCCAGTTTTCTTGTGCCCAGAGCGGGAATCGAACCCGCACGGTATTGCTACCACAGGATTTTGAGTCCAGCGCGTCTACCAATTCCGCCATCCGGGCAGGCCTCTGGTACCTCTTCGCCTCCGGGAACTAGAGGGTGTATTCTATTGATCCTTAATCCAGTTGACTACTAGCGGGTAGCACTCTTTCTTGTGGCGGAAGCGGTCCTTCATCCAGAAACCGTGACCGCCGGTGGGATAGAGATGCATCTGCACCGGCAGATGCCTTGCGGCCATTGAATCGTAGAAGTCCTTAAGCTGGCGGATGGGCACGGTCCTGTCATCCTCGCAGGCAAGCAGCATCACCGGCGGCATATCGTCCCTGATATTGTTGGTTGCCGTCCATGCCGGGCCGTCCTTTTCCAAATTATCTCCCAGCAGCCTGGCGTGGGTGCCGGCATTGTCGTATTCGTAAGATATTACCGGATATACCAGAATACCGAAATCCGGCCGAGTTTCTTCAGAACTGAATTTGGTTAGGATGGATGAGCAGAAATGACCTCCGGCAGAGAATCCCATTATGCCGACTTTGTGGGGATTGATGCCGAATTCCTCAGCACGGCTGCGAATCAGGCGGATTGCCGCCTCGCCATCCTCCAGGGTCGTTTCCGGACGGCCCTCGGGCAGACGGTACTTCAGGATGAAGGCGGTGATGCCGTACCTGAGGAACAACTCAGTGGTCTTGTAACCCTCGAAGGTGATGCAGTTCTTTTCGTATCCGCCTCCCGGCACGATGAGAACGGCTGCGCCAGTGGGGTTTTCAGGCCTGTAAACCAGGATTTCGGGTTTTATCTTACCCCAGATGTATCCCTTTTCATCGATGCTTTCCTCAACCGGATAAGTTCCTTCAGGATAAAGGGCTATGCGCTCACTGTAATTCGTCATCGTATTCTTGAGAATGTAGAAATGTCCGTCCTCCGCTCCCACCAAAATGTCGTATATGCCGTCCTTATCCCAGTCCACTGGGGTGGGGCAGGTTGTATGGCCCTCCAGACGCGTGGAAGACATGGCGCCCTTGTATTCAAGCGGATACAGGCCGTTCTGTTCTTTTCCACCACGGAACCACGCCGCCCCGAAGCGGCCATCCACTATCAGATCAAGGTATCCATCCTTGTCCCAGTCCGTGAGACAAATCTTGCGCCTTCCGGACTGGCCGGCTTCCAGTTCGTTCAGCCGGAGGATTCCGGGAGTCTTGTCCTTCATTCCGGTGCGCGGATTATTCGTGGAACCGGCCGAACGGGCATCGTAAACGCTTCCGTTCTTGCAGCGGAAGATTCTCTTGCCTGGCGCCAGGCGGCCGTCGGCAAGGCGTTCAAAATAGGCAGGATAGCCTTCTGTGTCCAGGACGATGAGATCCATTCTGCCGTCCTTGTTCCAGTCGATGGCGACCGGAGTGGTGCGCCACTGGGTGGCTAGGGTTCCAGGTTCGGGTTTCCACCAGTTCCATATGGGCTTCGGGATTTCCCCTTCCCAGGCCACGGTTACCGGCTTGGGAGCCGACATCTTGAGGCCGCCCAGTCCCTTCATCCACTGGATTTTGCCCCAGATTGAATTAATGATGATATCAGCCTTCCCATCACCATCCCAATCGGCCACAGAGAGCACTGTATAGCCCCATTTGCATTCCGCAGGGCCCTGTATGGAACCGTTTTCTCCAGCCATTATGCGGAAGGGCTTACCGCCCACGGTAAAGAGTTTGGGGGCATCCCAGGCCTTGCCGCCGCCGAGATTCTTTATGAAAGCAATCTCTCCTGCGGAGTTGCCAGCAATGATGTCTTCTTCCCCGTCACCGTCCCAGTCGAAGCCGCAGGGGGTGCTGAGCGCTCCGAACTTCACGAGGTCGGCCTTCTGTTGCAGCCGTACGGGATCGGCGAACTGCGGCATGCCCTTGCGGACCTTTCCGGTATTGCGGACGAAGCAGACGCTGCCGTCCTCGTCGCTGACGAGAAGGTCCACGCGGCCGTCTTTATCGAAATCGAAGGGAACCGGTACTATCATCTCCACGTGGAAACGTATCTCTCCTGACTTGTTCGCAAGCGGCTTCCCCGCCAGGAGCGAGCCGTCCCTGTTTTCGAACCAGGTGAGCCTGTCGCGGAATTCCCCGCAGATGATGTCCAGGTCGCCGTCGGAGTCAAAGTCGGCGATGCAGGGGCATGGAGCGCCGAAAGTGTCGATCTCCGCACCTCCGGCAAGCATCCGGCCACGATTCACATATCGGCCTTCAACATTCTCCAGAAGGTACAGATAGCCGTGAATCGGACCGTTCTGCCACACGCCTTCGGAATTGTAGGCATTGTCCCAGCCGTAATCGTCCCAGGTGTCGATACCAACTATGATATCGGCATCACCGTCGCCGTCCCAGTCGGCATAGTTCCACATATTGGAGCGCGACTTGTTCCAGCCCTCGCCGAGCACCGGGCCTTCGTAGCTGATTGTGCGGGGCTCATCAAGGAAGGAGCCGAAGAAGTTTTCATATTCGGTATCCTTGGCCAGAACGTGCGGCTTCCCTCCGTAATAGCTCACCCGGATGTTATTGGGGGCCTTATGATACAGTTTTTCCGCCCTGTCGAAAAGAGGCTTGGAATTGGTGCCGATATTCCTGAAATAATAGATTCCTTTGTACGGCGTGTCCGGGCACGAGACCAGCAGGTCGTTCACTCCGTCGCCGTTGTAATCGACCGGCAGGGGAATACCCCAGAGGCCGACGCCAAGGTCAACCGTTGTCTCGATGTTGTGGCGAAGAGGCTCGGCAGCGGGAAGCTGTGGTGCCGCCGAGAGCGCGGGCGAAAGCACCGCCGCCATCATAATGGCTGTTAATTCCTTTTTCATAACGCTTTACAGTTTAACCTTGACTACCACCTTGCGGATATGAACCGGATTCTTCCCTCTTGACATGCAGGGATTATGGGCATCGGAGGGAAAGAGTATCACCCAATGGTCTCGGTCGGCCGGGGCCGGGCGCTCCCGCGATGCAGAAGCGAAGAATTCAATGTCCTTCTCCTCATCGAAATCCGTCAGGCGACCCTGCATGGCATCCAATGGGGCGATGAAGATGTTTTCCTCTCCGGACAGCACCATCTGGATGTCGGCGTATGCCCTGTGAACCTCATACTTACCCGCCTCGCGGGTATCGTACTCCTGGATGTTGGCATATGTGCCGGCAGGAGTGAGGTCGTAGCGGCCAGGGACCAGGGTGTCGATGTCGGGACGGCAGAGGAAATCGGCCGCAGCCATCCATTCCGCAGGAGATGCCTTGATGCATTCGGCGAGCTGTGCGGCGTCGGTTTCTTCCGACACGGGCAGGGACGCCCACCGCCTTGCCACCTGGTTTCCTTCACATATCGGTTCCTTCATGTTACCAAAGGGTTATTGTCGTAAGATCGGCCCTGTCGAAATAGAAGAACTTTCCGCCTTCGCCAGATACCAGCAGGTTGGGCAGATTGCCGCTTGTCTCGCCCAGCATGCACGCGGTGGGGCCGTTGGCGTGGGTTCCGATATGGAAGTCCAGGCCACGGAAGAGGAATTGTACCGGGTAGGCGAACTTCATGGCCGAATTGTTTCCGGTGTTCTGGAGCAGAAGCGTTTGAAGGCCCCTGGTGCTCCTGGACCACGGCAGACCCTTGGCCGGATCGGGAACCGAAGCCTGAAGAGGTGTGCCCACAAGAAGGTCCAGGTCCCCGTCGCCGTCCCAGTCCACGAATTCCAGTTTCTCGCGCCCCCTTTCACCAAGAGTGGAGGAGGCCGTGGCGCGGTGTCCGTATATGGGATTGCCGTTCTGAAGCGTGAGGCGTCCGAGATCCTTCACGCTGTTGTTCCCGGCCTTTTCGTAAAGGTGAAGGGCGTCTTCGGAGTCCATCATCGCGATGAGTACACGGTCTCCCACCCTGGCAACCGCAGGACGCACCCTCCACATGCCGTAGAGTTCGAGGCCATCCAGAAAGATACCCTGACGGGCGCCAAGCTTTGGCGAGCCCTTGGAACCTTCGTTGCGCATGAATTCGAATTTGCCCTCGTTGCCCGAGAACACGATGTCATTGAGTCCGTCGCCGTCCCAGTCGAATACAACCGGGCAGAGATAGCCCCATGCGGCCTCGAACGGGCCCTGCACTTCGTAATAACCGGCCCTGAAGCATATCTCCACCCCGTTGGAGCGAAGGGCTTCTGCCATACCGAACGCGGGGGCCGCATTGCTGCCGTAATTCTTGAAGAACAGTAGCCGGCCTTCAGAATTGCCGGTCACTATGTCCAGTACGCCGTCGTCGTCCCAGTCGGCCACGGTGGGCACGGGTAGGGACCCGGCATACAGGTCGCCGTTTTTCATAACGATATCCATCGGGCCGTCGAAAACCGGGCTCCCGTAGGAATCCAGCGCGCCGGTGGCTTTGAAGTAGCGCGGTGCGCCCTCTCCCGACACCACGAACGAGGGGGTGTCAGCCCCTGAGGCGGAACGGATCGACAATACGTTACTCGATACGAACGGATTCACCAGTTCGGTTCCGGTGACATCTTGCAGATAATTGCAATCGGACGTGTTGCCGGACGGTATGTACTTGAGCACGCCGAACTTGTTAAGGCAAATGTATCCCGATGACACGCCGCCCTTGAAGCCGGCTATGCCGGTGGGGGCCAGAATCACCTTCGAGCCACCGCCAAGCTGGGTGGCCGATCCCACCTGCTTCCAGGTGGAAAGGTTCAGTGTGATACGGTACACAAGGGAATAGTACATCTGTCCACGGAAGATGCCGGCGCTGTCGTAATACGACTCCGACACATCGTCCATCGACGGTTTGTAAGAGTCGGTGTCGGAACAGATGACTATGAGTTCGGCGCTGTTGCCGGAACCGGGGATGATGTCGAATCCCATGGGGTCACGGGGCAGGCCGGAAAGGGCTATGGTATTGCCGCTCCACTGCGTTCCGAACGAGCGCGATGCGGAATCGTACACGGCCGTCCTGATCTTGGAGGCGGTCACATAGAAGGCTATCACGTCGTTTCCTATCTTCATTATCTTCACCGCCGTCGTGGACTGGTCCCACGGGGCTGTCACCGGAACCGGAGCGGAATAGACCGGACAGCCGTTGTCAGTGAATCCCTCAAACTCGCAAAGGTTCAAACCCAGGCAAGACGCGATGCCATTGCCGGACGACACTCCGGTGGGACACTGGAAGAAGAGATCGGGCAGTTCCTTTCCCGACTGGTACACCGCCCCCACGCAGATGTTGGAAATGGTCTTGGTGAAGGACAGCGGAGCCAGGCCTCCGTCCAGGGTCGCCTTGAGCAGGCCGCCGCTCTCGGGCGCCACGCCGTCAACCACAACGGGCCCCGGGGGCGTGACCGGGGTTGGGGTGGGAGGAGTTTTTCTGCAGGCCGCCGGAAGCAGCAGTGCAAGGATTATCAGGAACCTTTTCATCGCTTATCGTATCTGTCTTTGATGGTGAAGGTGGTCAGGTCGCCGCGGCTGATCCACATCAGGCGACCGCTTTCGCAGCCCACCAGGAGATTGGCTCCGAGAGAGATGTCTCCCAGCATGCAGGGAACGGGAGCGTTTGCATGACCGCCCAGGGGCAGATCCTCCCCGTTCACATAGAAGCCCACAGGATCGGCGAAACGCGGTTTGGCGTCCGAGCCCTTGTTTTCAAGGAAAAACACCTGCATCATCTGCTGCTTGAGCACCTTGCCATTGGGTATTCCCTTTTCCGGATGCGGAAGGCAGGTCTGGCCAGGTGTGCCGAGAATAAGATCCAGGTCACCGTCGCCATCCCAGTCGTAGAGGTTTATTTTAACCCTTCCGAGCGAACCGTCACGATCGGCTTTTGCGGTGTAGGTGGTAATTGGCTTTCCGTCCACGTGGAGCAGGGTACCGCCGTCTTCAAGGGAATCTTCGTCCGTCTTCCACCAGCGGTGAAGGGCCCCGTCGCCGTCGAGATTGACGACGCAGATTCTGCCGCCTATGGTTGTGACCGCAGGCTTAACCCTCCACAACCCATGTATTTCAAGTCCGTCCTCCTTCAGGCTGAACGGCCGGGCAAGGTCGCCGTCCGGCCGACGGAGCATGACTTCCAGCTTTCCACGGGAATCCGAGAACACTATGTCGGGGCGCGAATCCCCGTTCCAGTCGAACACGGCCGGGCACATATAGCCCCACACCGCCTCGAACGGGCCCTGTACTCCTATGTAGCCTGGACGGATGCAGATGGGTTCTCCTTCGCAACGAAGCTCTTCGGGGAAGCCCGAGAAACGCGGGGCGACATTGCTGCCGGTATTGCGGAAGAAGAGTATACGCCCCTCTGAATTGCCACAAACCACATCCAGCAGTCCGTCGTCATCCCAGTCGACCACTTCCGGAACGCCCAGCGATCCGGTATACAGGGCGCCTTTGCTTTGCAGCACGGTACGCAGACCGCTGAACAACGGGCCATCCTGCCCCATCCCTTCGAATGAGCAGCTTGAGATGCTACCTTCGCCGCCCATGAACACCACGGTCTCGCCGGAGCGAAGACACAAGGCTACCGCAGAGGGGCCGATGGCATGGTAACGTATCTGCTTTCCGGCACCGTCACGCACGTAATGCTTCCCGGACTTGTCGCTCCACAGGACGGAGCCGAAACGGTTCACCACAAGATAGCCGTCGGCTCCCAGGAAATCGTCTTTGATGCGCACCGTTCCGGTGGGAGAAATCATGAAATCCTGAGGCACGGCCTCCTCGAAACGCCCACCCTTGAGCAGATCTTTCACAACAGCCCGGCGCACTCCGCCACGGGCTATTGCGCCCTTGTAGATATGCGCGCCGTCGTACCAGCTCTCGTCTTTCTGACGGTCTACACGGTACTTGCTTCCGTCGTTCACCAGCGCCATAAGTTCCAATGTTCCCCCCGGACCCTCGATTGCGGAAAGGTAATGAATTCCCTCCAAGCCCTCAAAGGGCACGCTAGCCACCTTGGTGACTTCGCGCGTCTCGGGATTGAACGAGGCCAGTGCCAGCGATGTGTTTTCCTCGGCCCAGTACGAGAATACTCTGCCCTTAAACTGGAACACGCAGCCATAGGATGGCATGTTCGACGGCTTGCCCCAATAGGGTTTGAGCTTCGCCGGCGGGGAGAATACGAAACGTCCCCCGGCCTTCTCGGTCCCTTCCATTGTACTATAGAAGATTCCCCTTGCAGTGGGAACGCCCGAACGCACCATCAGGAAGAGTGAAGGAGAGGCCGATTCGGCCGAAACATAGGCTATACCAATGGGACGGGTCGCTATGGCTTGTGTAACTCCCAGGGGGGCGAGCCCCTTTTCGTCGGCGCTCATGATGGGCTTACCGCTCCGGAGCGCGGGCTGGGCCAACGCGGAGACGGCCAAAAGGGCGGCAGTTGTTACGGTTAAAAACTTTTTCATTCAATCTCTGTTTTCTTGTACAGCACGAAGCCTCCGACCTTGGTCGCGGCACCGGTCATACGCCATTCGAAATGGTCGGTAACGTACCAGGGGGTAAGGTGGCGGGTCGTCACTGAAACGGACATCTGCATCCCGTAGTCAGCGTCATCGGAGAAAGTCCAGACAGACGAGTAGGTCTTTCCGCTGATATCTCCTTTCCCATCCGTGCTCACCGCAACTCCCTGTGCTCCGTCGCAGCCCGAAAGGACATATTCCGTGCCAGATTCCCGATAGCCGACCTTCCAGCCGCCGGATACCTGAGTCAGCGTCCATACATATCCGGAAGGCGCGTCGTCCAGGTTGCCGTTGGCGTTCGGGACAAGGCCCAGGTCGCCCAATGTTGCCGGAATGGGATTACGGGCTACAGGCTTTGTGGGAAGCAGGTAATGAGCCTTGACGCTGTCGTAATCGTATTTGAACGATAACACATACTCGCCCTCCGTAACCGCCGCTGCAGCTGTGACCGGCACCCATTCCCAGGCTGAGACTCCAGCCATCTTTTTGAAATCGGAAGGATTCACGGTTACCGTCTTCTCATACACCCCGTTTCCGGCAAAGCTAACCGCGCCGGAAACCGGGACATCGCAATACCAGCCGTCTTCGGTAATGAGCCTGAGCGACATCGAACCTGCTGCATGGGAACCGGGAATCACGGTAAATAATAAATTCTTTCCCGCAGTTCCCGGGGTAAAAGCTTCCCGGAGAGTAAGCATGACCGTATCCACCGGGTCGTTCACCTGAAATGCGGCTCCATCGACCCCAGGCTCCGCCTCGACCAGAAGGCCGCCACGGTCGAAACTGAGCGACGAGGCGCTTTTCAGAACCGCCTTATATACCTTGTGCGAGACGTTGGAACTAGCCTTTACCGTAATCTTCACCACTGAGGTCAGGTTGCGGAAATGAAGATTCACCACATTGTTCTCCATAGTGGCGGGGTAGGATTTGAGCACCGCATAACGCGAAAGATGCTCCACCGAACCCGGAGCGGCCTGCTCTTGGAGCGAAGGAACGCTTATCGGCACCACAAAGCGGTTACCATCCCCCGGTGAACCGGTAAAGGGAGCATAGGCGTAGAAGGTGCAGCCTGCGGATTCCGAATATGAATACTGCCACTGTGAAGATTCCGCCGCGATGGTGGCGGATGAAGCGCCGGTGTGCACGGAATAGGGGTAATTGAGGCCCACGCTGCCGGAGGCGTCAGAAGCGTAAATTCCGAGTTTCTCCCCGTCAGTCCACGAGAGGGTAGAAAGGTCATTTGAGAAAGCCGCCTTGGTCTGCGCGGCGATGCTGAACTGGACGGGGCCGTCAGGATTGTCGATTACTAACGTCCCTCTTTCCACTATCTTCACCGGCACGTGCAGTTCAGTAGTACGGACCGTTCCGTCGGCCGACACGTTGCGGCATTCGAATACGGCGTCATACTCTCCGGCAGAGGCGTAGGTGTGGGTGTACGACGCCGGCTGGGTTTCGGAGAAGGACTTCACACCAACCGCATAGTCGCAGCCCTGGTTCACCGAATAATCGGCCGTGTAAGGCTTCGATATCGCCCAGCTGCATCGTTCCGCGGTATTGGAGGTGGAGGCGTTGAAATAGATGTAGGAGGCTGAAACCTCCGGCATATAGTCGGCATCATCGTCATTGTAGCCGATGTTCACGAAAGACCAGCCGGCCGAGCTGTTGGTCACCACCGACTCCTTGATGTGAAGTGCGTCGTTGATACATTCGATTGTGAAGGAAGAAACCACAGCCCTCGAACGGGAATCGGTGGTTGCCTCCACAATAGGGCGAAGATGGTAGCGGAATGCGAAATAGACCGGATATTTCGTTCTTTCGGGGATTAGGTCCGACATGGGCACCGTCCCTGAAGGGGTGGCGTTGGCAAGCACTCTCGCATCCGCGACACGGGTCGATGCGAAGGAGAACAGGGGCGTGGCATCGTGCCACGTGGCGGCGGCCACGGCCTCCGGGGTGTAGTCGCCGGAGAAATCGTTCGACCACCAGAAAGACAGGATCTTGTCCTCGGATGCCACCGCGGCCTGGTCATTCCACTGGGCTCCGTTCATGAAGGCGGTGCCGAAGGATACCTGGCCGAAGCCATCGTACACGCGGTCGTCGTCCTTCCACTTGAAATCGTTTCCCGCTTCTCCCGACCAGAACGACACTATGTCGGCCGCTCCGGAGAAATGGAAAACCACCGGTTCGTCCACGAAGAAGGTGCCGCCGTCGACGTTCACCGACAGGTCGGGCTCGAAGACTCTGTTCGCGGCGGGATTGCAGGCGCAGAGAAGACTCGCAGCCACAATCGTCAATGCAAATACCTTTTTCATTACCATCCGGGATTTTGTTCAAGAAGAGGATTCACGCTGATTTCCCTCGCGGGGATGGGCCACACCACATCGCGTTTGCGGGCCGATGAATACGCGGCTATGGCCGCGAGCTGATAGGAGGAGGATCTGCCGTCGATATTGGACAGCGCCGCCTGCATCTTTTCGCTGAAGACACCCCAGCGCACCAGGTCGTCCTTGCGGAGCATCTCGTACGCCAGTTCGCGGGCGCGCTCGTCCATTATTTCGGAGAGCAGGGCCGCGCCGTCCCCGCTGAAGTCGCATGCGGCGGGAATATCCACGTTGAGGCCGTGGCCGCGGCGGCGCACCTTGTTAAGGCAGTCGAGCGCCCGCGTGCGGTCCAGTTCTTCCGGATTGCACGCGTAGGCTTCGGCATACATCAGCAGAACGTCGGAATAGCGCAGGATCGGGAAATTGATTTCGGTGCAGGTAGTGCTCTTGGAAGTGGAGACCTCGTATTCCCGTCTCCATTTCGCGCAGTACTTGCGGCTGATGATAGTATTCTCGCCGTCCATACTCTTGCTGCCGTCGGCGGAATATCGGAACGGTGATATCGTCCAGTCGCGGCGGACGTCGTCGGCATCGTACAGATACCAGAGTCCCGGATTGCAGCGAACCAGACCCATGCAATAACCTATGGGCGATTCTTCGTCCGAAGCGATGCCTATGTTGCGGCCCACCGTGCCGGCGGTCTGGTAGATGCCGGTGTTGTCGCCCCAGAAATTCACTTCGAACAGTACTTCGGAAATGTCGTAAACGTTCTGGCACTGGTTGATGAAGATGGATGAGAAGTCGGGATTGAGGGCATGCAGGCCGGAATCCATCACCTTGGCCGCATATTCCGCCGCCTTGGCATACATGGCCTGTTCTCCCACCGGCTGGCCCGCCATATTGAGGGCGACCCTGGCGATCATGCCCCAAACCGCAGTTCGGCAAACCTGCCACCCGCCCGACACGTTGTCGGCAGTGGTCACGAGGTCAGCCGCGGTTTCCATATCCTGGAGGATGAAATTATAAACCTCCTTAGGAGACGACTGCTCAGTATATTTGTCGTTCGAATTAATGTCGGCCACCGGTTCCAGGACCAGGGGGACATTGTCGAAACGCTTGACCAGCATATAATAATAGTACGCCCTCAGGAACATCGCCTCGCCGCGTATCTGTTCACGGCGGGCAAGGTCACCCGTGGTTCCGGTCACCCTGTCGATATTCTTCAGGAGCATGTTGGCCCGGCCGATTCCGGTATACAGGGCGCCCCAGTAGGAGGCTATCTTCACGTCGGAGACGCTAGCCTGGTAATAACTCACCGTGCCAGCGTCCTTCTTGTAATACTCGTAACCCAGATCGGCGCTGAGGCCAAGCCGTCCCATCATAGCTTCGCCGTAAAGGGCGTTGTCGGCAAGGGTTGCGTAAACCCCGCGCAATGCCTCTTCCAGTTCTTCCATCGTGGTGTAGTAAGTCTCTTCCGATGCCACGTTGTGCAGTTCCACGTCGAGGAAACTGCAGGAAACCGCCGCGGTCAGGGAGATTATCGAAAGGATTATTGCTTTGATCTTTTTCATGGCTCCCATAGTTTAAAAGACGGTTTTGAGACTCAGTGTCCATATCCGGTTGCGCGGATATGCGGAATAGTCAAAGCCCGGTGTGAGTACCGAGGGTTGCGTGGACACCTCCGGATCCATTCCGGAGTAGGAGGTGAAGGTGTAGAGGTTCTGGATGGAGAACGCCAGTTGCAGGGAAGGCGTGAAATCGTAAGACACGCTCACGTTCTTGATCCTGAGATAACTGCCGTCTTCGAGAGTGCGGGTGGAATAGAAACCGCGGGGACCGTAACCTCCGGCCCTGAACAGTTTGGAATCCTGATTATCAAAAGACCAGCGGTCGGCGTACGACGCCAGCTGATTCACAGCCCTGCCCGCATAGTTGCCCTCGATGGTAATGCGGTTGGCATTGAATACATCCTGCCCTGCGCTCCACTGGAGGAAGACGGAGATGTTCAGCTTCTTCCAGCGGAAATCGTTGCTGAAGCCGCCTGTATGCACGGGAAGGGCACTTCCAATCATGCACATGTCGTCGTTTGTAATGGTGCCGTCGCCGTTCAGGTCGGCGTATTTGATGTCACCGGGCTGAATCTGGCTGCGGTTGCCGCCGTTGTCCGGCACATTGTTCTTAAGCACGTAGTTGCCCATGGCGTCCACGTTGAAGTCGTCCAGACCGTACACCCCTTCCCAGATGAGACCGTAGAACGCAGTAAGCGGGCCGCCCACGCGTGTGATGTAAAGCGGTGTGGCGGAGAAGTCTCCCGTCCATGGAACCGTGGTGGTGAAGGACTGCTGCCCGCCTGCCAGCGCAAGTACACGGCTCTGGTTGAAGGCGATGTTGAATGAGGATGTCCAACTGAACGATTTGGTGCGCACCGGAACCGCCGTGAAGGAGAACTCCAGACCCCTGTTGCGCACGGAACCAACGTTCAGGGTGGCCGAGCTCACACCGGTGGAATACGGCACGTATGCGTTGAGCAGCAGGTCGCGCGTGGTCTTGTCATAGAGGTCCAGGGTAAACGTCAGCCTGTCGTCGAAGAGGGACAGGTCGGCGCCGAGGTCATACTGTTCCGTGGTTTCCCACGACAGGGCCGAGTTGGCGAAGCCTGTCACGCCGGAAGCGGACGAGGGCGTCTGGTTGCCCAGTGCGTAATGGTCTACGTAGTCGATGCTGGTGTACCAGGTATTGTCGCCGATTCTGTTGTTGCCGGTAAGGCCCCAGCTGAATCGCAACTTGGCGTCGGAAACCGCCTTGAGCGGCTTCATGAATTTCTCGTTGCTGATGCGCCATGCGAAGGCGCCTGACGGGAAGAATCCCCAGCGGTTGCCCTTCGGGAACTTGGAGGAACCGTCGGCTCGCATCGAGGCGGTGAAGAGATAGCGTGCATCCCAGGAGAAATTCACCCTGCCGAGGACGGACATCATATTGCTTTCCGTCTCGTAAGAACGCAACTTGTTTGGCGTACCGGTATCGAGACCGGAGATTCCGAGGCTCTCCCCGGGAATCAGCCTGGCGCTGTAGCCGTAACGGCTTCTGTCCTTGTGCGACATTGAGAAGCTGGCCATTCCGGTAAGGACCGTGCGTTTGGTAAACTTGTGCTTGTAGTTCGCAGTGAGTTCGTTCACCCATTCATTGCGCTTGTCGTCCTCGTAGGAACCGTTCACGCCGTTATTGTTGAATCGGGTCTTGAATCCCGACCAGGTCTTGGAGTTGTTGAACAGTTTTGTGTCGGAATCCTGGGCAGTGTAGCCGAACATCTCTGTCACCTTCAGGTCGTCCAGGGGCTTCCACACCAGCGACGCATTGCCGTAGAAATACGTTTTGTTCGCGTTGCGCCAGGTGTTCTTAGCGGAGATGACGGGATTCAGGCGTGTAATGTCCACGATTGCGTCGTCTTCCTCATCGTCGGCCGAGCCGAATCCAATGGGGCTGTAACTCCATATGCGGTACATGAGGTAGCTCTGCCATGATCCCGAGCTCCCCCCTTCCTCAGAGGCCACGGCTCCGGTAGAAAGCGACGTGGAATAATTCATATTCAGTTTGAAGGTGACGTTCTCCCAGAGATCCTGCTCCATCTTGATTCGGCCCTGGTAACGTTCGAAGCCGCTGCCGACCACCACGCCGTCCTGTCCTGTGTACGACAGTGACATGTTGTACCTGGTGCGGGTGGAGCCGCCGGCTACGGTTACAGAGTGCTTGTGCACAAGGGCGGGGTGGAGCATCTCGCGCTGCCAGTCGCGGCCGGTCTCATTCCTGAAATCTTCCAGGGTCTTCCCGTCGACAAGGTAGTTACCGGCCGAGCCGAGTTCATCGAGATAGCGCACATATTCATAGGGAGACATAACCTCCAGGAACGATGGCACCTGCTGTATGCCCACGCTGCCGTTGTAGGTGACCTTGCAGTCCCCGGCTCCGGAATTTGTCTCGATAATAACCACGCCGTTGGCTCCGCGGGCGCCGTAGATGGCCCCCGCCGATGCGTCCTTGAGGATGGATATGGACTTGATGTCGTCGGGGTTCAGCTGCGAGGGGGAAAAATCTTCCGTGGGGAATCCGTCGATTACGTAGAGCGGAGAATTATCCTGTGTTACCGAGTTCGCTCCGCGGATGAGGATGTCCATATCCGTACCCGGCTGACCGTCGGCGGAACTCATCACCACGCCGGCCACGCGACCCTGCATCGCCTGGCCTATGTCGGTTACGGGCATCTGGGAGAGCTCTTTCACGTTCACCGCGGCAATGGCGCCCGTCACGTCCCTTGCATTCTGCTCGCCGTAACCCACCACCACGACGGCGCCGAGTTCTTCGGCGTATTCCCGAAGTCTCACCACTATCGACCGACGGCCGCCGACGGCAACCGTTTCACTCTCGTACGACAGCATCGACACCGTTATCGTGTCGCCTGCGGCCACCTGAATGGTAAAGTAACCCTTTTCGCCGGCCAGCACTCCCGTGCGGTCGGGCCCGTGGCGGATAATGGTTGCGCCGATCAGGGCATCTCCCGTTTCGGAGAGCACCTGGCCGCGAAGCTCATAGCGCCCTCCCTGTGCCCGGGCCGCAGGAAGCGCCAGGCACAGCGAGAGAAACAACAGCAGTATGCGTCTATGCATTAGAGATGTGTTTTATAATAAATGACAATCTTTCCGTTACGCTCTCCCGTGGGATTCATGGTCCAGGTCGTTGCGGCATCCGCTATCATAAGCTGTCGGCCCGCCGACTCAGTGACCTTCATCTGCATGCCATGGGTTGCGTCATCTTCAAAGTACCAGTTGCGGGAGTAGGTGTTGGTACTGTGATAATTACCCTTGAGGTCCGTGAGTACGGCCACCCCCTGATATTTATCACAACCGATGAGGTATAATCCGTTGGATCCGGCAAAATTCCAGTATTCACCGCTGGCACTTATCTTCCAGATATATGCGGCGTTCACACTGGTGATGTCATCACCATCGACAGTTACTCCTGCCGCTGCCGCTTCGGCGGCAACCGGATTACGGTTAATTGCCGCCGCACCGGAGATGAACAGCAGTTTGGAATCGCTTTCGCGCAGGAAAGCCAGTACGCAGTCACCTGCAACCACCTGGGCCACACTGGAGATTGGCTTCCAAACATATGTTCCACCATCTTCCTGGACTATCTTGAAAGAAATCTCGGCCTGATACTCATCGTTTTTCAGCTTTACCGTAGCCTGACGTTCATCGCCCGTGTTCTCTTCGATGGTGAAAGTCACATCTTCCTCCGTGGCTGTTGCGGAAAGCCATGTGGCTTCCGTGGGGATTTCAACGGTAAAGGCGCCGATATTGTTCTCCACGTCAACCTTCAGCTGTCCTGCGTCGGAAGCGACTCCATATGATGCCTTGGCAACGGAGAACCGGGCTTCGAGACACTCGAGGGTCTTGAATGAAGACAGGCCCGTCCCGGAAGTAACCACGGCCACCACCTTGGCGGCGCCGCAGGGATTCGGAGCGGTAACGGTGATACTGCCCGCCCCGGCATTGGTCGATACTGCTTCAGCCGCCCATAGGCCTTCCACCAGTGTCTGTACGGAATTGCCTTCGTCGCCTCCGGCAACCATATAAGCCACGGTTGCCGAATTGCCGGCAAATACCAGAACGGTCTCCTTTTCAAGGGTTATCACCGGAACGGTGGTAACGGGAATGCGCACCACCTCGCCGGAAGTGAGAGTTATCACAAGGACGCTGTTCTCCAGGGCAGCCGAACTGATTCCGTTGGACGAGCCGCCCGTTGCGAAGTGAATCTGCACGCTCGGACTGTTCTTGAAACTAATGGTTATACCTACGGTAGCATTATCCTGGACGATGGGAGCCACTCCGGTAACATAGTCGCCGGCGGAGAGCGCATCCACCAGCTGGCGCAGTTCTGCAATCTGCCTGGCAAGTTGCTCTATGCGGTTATTCTGCTCGGTGAGGTCGTCCTTGATCTGGGTGTCGTCGTATTTTTGACAACCGATCAATAGGGCTGCGAGGCAAAGCGCCGTCAATATCTTTTTCATAGGTTATCTTTTATAAAGTCAAGCGTTTTCTGAAGACATTCGGCGTTCTTGTCGGAACTGCCCACAAGGCCGTGTGAGTAATACTGGTAGAATTCCTCCTGCACGGCCTGGCCTTTGGCAGCCAGGGCGGCGGAGAACAGGGGCCCCTGCTCGAATAGCACCTGGTTGTCGGCGGTGCCGTGGAAGAGCATGCATTTCACAGCCCTGTCAGAAGCGTCGGGTATCAGAAGTACCGGTGAATACGGAGCCAGTGCCGTAGCATCCCTCTTGTGGAAATACTTCTGTATCCGGTTCACATCGAGCCCCCAGTTCTCCAGATGTTTGTCGATATCGTAGGCTCCGGACCAGCCGACCAGCACTTTGGCGGAAGGCCAGGTCATCGCCAGCACCGCGGAAAGATGTCCTCCGGCAGAATTGCCGACGAAGGCCACCCGGCTCATGTCCAGATTATAATCGACTGCGTGATCCTGAAGCCACGCAAGGGCATCACGAAGATCCTGAACCGAGGTTTCGATATAAGTATCCGTCTGTCCGGCAAGTGAATACTGCACGCTCACTCCGGCCGCTCCGGAATTCTTGGCCATATAACGTGCCACTTTGAGTAGGGAGTCGTGGTTACCCTGCCACCATCCGCCTCCGTGGGTAAGGAATACCACGGGAGTGGGTTCGGTGGCGCCTACAGCCGGGCAGATATTCATGTGAAGTTCCCTGTCAGAGTAGGTCTTATAGACCACCGTGGTGTAGGTTACGTCCTCAACGGCGGAAGATCCCACCAGCGGAGCGTTCTCCACAGGTTCGTACAGCCCTTCCGGTTCGGCACCGGCAAGCGCCGCAGTCTGCGAAGCATCCAGCATCCAACTGCCATCGGCCTGCTGGTAGAGCGTCATGCTGTAGCGGTTCTTTGCCGATATGTCCGTACTCATCAGATCTATCCCCACAGAGCGGTAGCTACTGCGCCCGGAACCATCCGTCACCATCACGAGCGCCTTGCCTGCGGAACTGCCGTCGGCATGACTTATACGGAGTTTTCCCGCGAAGGGGCCTGAAGGCAGCGCCTCGCTCTTCCAATACCCTTCGGCAACCGCTTCCACCTTGTTGGCCGCGTCGCCTCCGGCAATGGTGTACGAAACTTCCGTGTAGCCGCCCGGGGCCACGAATAAGGTCTCTTTGGCAATGGTGAGCACCGGGGCCGCATCATAGGGCAGGCTAATTACGCTTGAGTCGGTGAGTGTAAAGACGACCTTGTCGCCGTTGATCTCCACCGATACCAGCCCTTCGGAAGACGGCTCCGCAAGAAGGATCACCATCGACTCCGCCTTCTGGAAACGGATGGAGAAACCCACCACCCTGGTTTCCTCCATAATAGGCTCCACGGCCGTAACCCTGTCGGAATCCCGGAGTCCCTCCAGCGTTGCCCGAAGGGAACTCACCTGGCCCGACAGCTCATCCAGCCTCCCCTCCTGCCTCGACAGTTCCTTGCGGAGTTCCGTATCATCGAAAGGCTTGCAGGAGACTGCCAGGAAGGCGGAGAGGAGGAGAAATGACAGTATTCGGGATAATCTCATCAAATATGGGGATTAGTATTCGAAGAATGTGATTGTTCCGTCAACTCCAGCAAAGCTAGTTTCATAGGCACTCTTAGATCCCGACGGAACGTAGAAATTGTAATTCGCCTTAAATGCTGTGGTGGCAAGACTCGAAGGTGGTGTAGAGCCCATCCAATAGAAATCCAAATTTCCTGCATTAGTAAATGCATTTCCAGAGATTCCGGTAACGCTGGAAGGAACCAATATGGCATTCAGTTTCGAATCCCCATACAAAGATGAATTGCCGAACGATGTCAGACCATCATTTAGTACGATGGCCTCCAGATTGGTGCAGCCATTAAAGGAATTCTTATTTAAAGCCGTTATACCTTTGGGCAGTATAATCTGCTTCAACGATGTTTTGTTCTGGAATCCGGTCATACCTCCAGACAGGCCGAAGAATACACATTCATCAAAATAGGTCGCATCAAATACCGTTGAGGCAAGAGAGGTGGTTGCAGCAGCCTGAGCTACGGTAAAAGAGGATCCATAGGCCGCGGTAAGGACAGGGTCCCTGAAAGAAATCACATCGGATCCCTTTTTCAGCGTCGGAGTGTGAATATTC
>JAEEUZ010000167.1 GCA_016290725.1 Bacteroidales bacterium
GGATATGCAGCCATTCAGGACCGATGGCAGAAAAATCATAATGCCGGCTCACTGGTTCCGGTTTCTGCGGCACGGCGCTCATAAGGACAGTCATCCGTTCGGCCACTGGCTGACCCCCGTTAATCACAGGCCAGCCTTTCTCCCATGTTACGGGCGCCAGGAAAGTCTCCCGACCAAGATGGTGGAAATCACCTCCATAGCGTCGATATGCCAGAAAGACGGTCCACCATGAGCCGTCTGCGTCGACGAAGAAATCTGCATGTCCCGTACCCTGGATATTACTGTTCTGCCCGGCAAGAGAGCAGTGAGTGAAGATAGGATTGGCCGGGTTTTCCTCATAAGGGCCATAGATGCGGCGGCTCCTGGCAACAGTGAGTTTGTGCGCCAGTTCAGTGCCGCCTTCGGAAATGAGCAGATAATACCAACCGTCGTGTTTGTAAATGTGCGGCCCTTCCGGGAACCGGCCGCCGGTACCTCTCCAAAGTGCCTTTCCGGGACTCAGGGTAGCCCCGGAAACAGGATCGATCTCGCACAGGGTAATGGTGGCATCCGGGTTGGAAACCATGTAGCATTTTCCGTCTTCAAAATAGAGCGAGGGGTCTATTCCCTGTTGCTCCAGCCATATCGGCTCACTCCATGGACCGGCCGGGTCGGTTGCAGTGACCATGAAGTTTCCGCCACCGCCCACGTTGGTGGTGATCATATAGAAAACGCCGTCGTTGTAGCGTATGGTGGGAGCATAAATACCGAGAGACGCATTTGACTCCTCGAGCGGCAATTGCGACGGGCGATCAAGCACGTTGCCGATCTGCACCCAGTTCTGAAGGTCCCTGCTGTGGTATACGGGAACGCCGGGGAAATAGTGGAAAGTTGAGTTGACAAGATAATAGTCCCCTCCTACCGCTGTCACTGACGGATCAGGACTGAAACCCGGAATAACCGGATTATGCAACTCGACTTCTACTGCGACGCCTGGATGCCGGCCCTCCGTACATGCCGCGCAAGCGACAAAAAAGGCCAGGATTAACGCGACATTCTTCATAAGCGCTTTTTGTTCAACCGAACTTAATCTCCGAAGCGCCAGATAAGGCCGACTGCGTACGTGGCCGCCAATATGTTATAATTCGCCAGGTACGTGGAGAAATCCAGCGTAAAGTGCTGTCCGACGTCAAATGCAAGGCCGTTCTTGCCTCCCCAGTGGAAGCCTTTGTCGTAGGTATCGTAACCGAACATCAGACCCGTATGGGGATAAACCTTGAAGCCCTTGGGGCCGATGGCGACGCCGATTTCAGGCACCGCGAAAACGCCGAACTGCTTGGCGGTGGGAATCAGATATGAATAAACCTCTCCGCCTGCACCAAAGCTGACGAACGCGCTGCGGTTATAGTTGCGCATACCGAATGCGACGCCGAGGCCGGTCTTGTCGGCAAAATTGGTTACTATGCTAATTCCGCTGTAGGAAACGGAAGCCCTCTTCTGCGCGGATGCGCTGATGCACAGGGCGCAGACTGCGACAAGGATAACAATAATCTTCTTCATAATGAACAATCTTCTTTATCAGTGCAAAGATAGCAATTCCTGGCTATTTGTATTTCTTCAGGCAGTCGATATGGTTCACCGGCGCCTCCATGATGTTCCATGAGAGCACCGCGCCGTCGAAGCCGTGGCTCAATACCGCATCCAGCGATTCGAGGGTGTACGGCGGGCTCGTAGGAGCAACGCCTTCCCTGTAATTGATTTCGATTCCAGGGAATTTGGCGCAGGAATAAGGCTCCATGGCCTCCAGCTGGGAATTCAGGAACTCCGCATCCATCGCGAAATCGGGGTATCCCGAGGCGCCGGGCACGGCTTTCTTAAGCAGGTCGTATTCGAATCCCATTCCCGCAGGAGCAAAGGTCTGGCGGTAAAGCATAGGCTTGATGAAATCCGCGTGCTCAGACAGGATGGCGTAGTCCTGGCCCACGAAAGGCGCCATGAACGGAGCGTACAGGTCCATCCCTACCTTCAGGCCGTGGTTGCGGAAACAGTCCGCGACGGTAGCCACCGATTCGCTCACGATCTTGCCCTTTGCCTTGAAGAATGCGGCGGCCAGAGGGTCTGCGAAGACGAATCCCTCCTGCGGCGTATACCCGCTCACGGAGAAGAACTCGTCGCCCTTGGCCTCCCATGCATCCCTGACTTCCTGCAGGTCGACTCCTTCTTCCAAAAAGAGTTCGGAGCAGCCGGGACAGCCGCAGCTGAGCACGCCGCTTACACCGCTCACGAACGACTGCGTGCGGATGCGGTCCAGGAATACTCCGTCAAAGCCGCAATCCGAGAAGCATGAGTCATAAATATCGATAATGTCGGCAACACTCTCCGCATCAGACGGGCAGTTGAAGCGGAACCCTTCGCCCGCCGTGAGGTCGTAATTCGCCGGAACGTTACCCCATAGATCCAGCGCCGGGGAGTTCTCGCACATATCCTCCGTCTCGGCAAAGACAGGCAGCCAGAGGAACATGTCGATCTTCTGCCCGTGCAGGTATCTCCCGACCCGCCAGTAAATGTCTTTATCCGTACTCCAGCCTATGATGACGGCCTTGACCGGAATACGCCTGATAACCGCATCCAGGCGGTCGATTATCTGCTCCGCCGAATAATCCGGAGAATTCCACCCGCCCAGGGACACCTGGACTATGAATGAAGTACTCTCCTTACGGCAGCCGCTCAAAGCCAGTGCCAAAAGAACTATCAGGGCGATTTTTCTCATTTCCCTTGTCTACTGTTCTCTGTTACTGGATCTCTGTCAGGCCGTCGAGGCTCATGATGAGGCCCTCGTAGGTCGGATTTGTAGAGAATTCAACCACCTCGAACAGTACGCCCTGGGATACTACCTGGTCGTTGCTCTTCACGAGGCCCCACTTATAGTAAGGAAGTCCGTTCTCTTTGTCGACGTGCATGACGGTCTTGGCGTAGGCCTTGACAACGATGTTGTCTTCCGTCGTTTCTTTGGTGAGTACATAGGCGGGACGTCCGAAGATGGTTGTATCTTTAGCCGTACAGCCCTCGTCGCCCTTCTTGATGCGCTTGCCGAATACGGTATCGCTCATCTGGCTCTTCAGGTACCTGTAGATGGCGTCGTCCACGCTCGTGAAGCCGTTTTTCTCGCTCCTCTTGGCGTAGGTGCCCTTGTCTCCGATCAGGTATCCCGTACGGGTGGAATCCGTGCAGACGAAAAGGTTCTCCAACACTTCGCCGCCAGCCTTGGCTACCACTATGTTGCCCTTGCGGGCGTAGATACGGGTGATGGACACACCGGCCACGTACATCTTTTCGGCCAGGTAGAAATCCTGCTCATACCACTTCTTCGCCTCTGCCTTCTGCTCCGTCTTCGTAGCCGCAGTTTGCTCCTGTACTGCCTCCTGAACGGTTTCCTGGGAGGCTTCCCCACCCTCTTCACCTGTCTTTTTGTTATTATTGTTGCCGCCGCAAGCCGTCATTGCTACAACGGCGAATGCAAGTGCCAGAATGGATAATACTCTTTTCATAATCAATTCTTTGAATGTGTTCTACAAAGTACCGAATTAATTCTAAAAAAAACAATACACTATTTAAAATGCATATATTTGCATAAATTATAGGATAACGAACACCGGTCAAATATGCGATCCCGTAAATTCGACACATGCTTTGTGAAGATTAAAACATCCGACCTGCTGGAAAAATACCTCGCCGGCAAGGTTTTGGTTATAATACCCTGATAACAACCCATTAACTTTGTCACAAATGAAAAGATTCATCACTGCAATCCTCATAGCGTCGGCATTCTTCCTCACAGCCGGCCGGGAACTGACGGCCCAGACCATTCAGAACGCATCATACCGGACCGTGGCCCACATCAAGTCCGACGGAACCATCCAGGACGGCTCCTACAGGACTCTCGGATACATAAAGAGTGACGGTACGGTCCAGGACGCATCTTACCGGACCATCGGCCATCTGAAGGATGACGGCGCCGTACAGGACAACAGTTACCGGACCGTGGGTTACATTAAGGAAGACGGGACGGTCCAGGACTCCTCATACAGAACCGTCGGGTATATCAAGAGCGACGGAAGGGTTCAGGATGCCTCATACCGCACCATCGGTCATGCAAAAGGAATCCCCATGAAGTGGGCCGCATTCTTTTTCTTTTTCAGCGAATAATAACAGTAAAGAAACAACACACCCCGCATCTCGCGATACAGAATAACCACATTTTCGATGAAAAGCGGAAAGTATTACATGAAGCTCGGCTCCGTGCAGTCCGTTTCCGATCCTGACATTCAGACAGACAAGATAAAGATGTCCATAGAGATTGCCAGCCGCGACGGCGCCGGCGGCTTCTCCCCTAAACACAGATAATCATGAAACGGTTTATAATCACTACTTTATCCATCCTGCTCGGTCTGACCGCCGGGGCACAGGACGTCCAATGGCTGAACATCACCGCGCTGAACTATG
>JAEEUZ010000168.1 GCA_016290725.1 Bacteroidales bacterium
GCCTGTAAGGCTACCGGATGAAATTCGTGAATTCCGGCCGCTCATCCCGCTCGGGAGCAGGGCCGTCGCCGATTCTCTGAAGGAGCCATGCCATGTTGCTGCCCAGCGTACGCATGGTCTGCATGCCTTCCTTGTCCATCTTCGCCTCGCCCTTGCCGGCGCCGTAGGCGATATTCCAGTACTGGGAAGTGACTACCGGCATGTTCATCATTTCGAACATCATGTTCATCGTCTGCAGCGTGGCCGTGGCACCGCCGCGGCGGCAGACGGCGACAGCGGCCGCCGGCTTGTTCTGCACCAGGCGGCCGGATGCGAAGAACAGGCGCTGCATGACGGCCAGAATCCCGCCGTTAGGCTGTCCGTAATAGACGGGCGTGCCCACGATCAGCGCATCGGACTCCGCCATCTTCTGCGCAATCTCGTTGCAGGGGTCATCGTTGAAGACACAGCCCTTGCCGCCGTTGCGCCGGCAGCCGCCGCAGTTGATGCACATCCGGACAGGCTTGTTGCCGATCTGGTAAATCTCCGTCTCTATACCGTGTTTCTTCAACTGAGACTCTATTTCCTGCAGGGCGCAGAAAGTATTGCCGTCCGGACGCGGACTGCCGTTCACGAGCAGCACCTTCTTCTTGCCGACCGGCTTGTCTTCTTTCAACATCGCGGAAACCGGCGAACTGAGGGCCGCCGTCCCTACCGCGGCCAAAGCCGCATTCTTGAGAAAAGTTCTTCTGACCATAATCCTTTTATTTTGACCGAAATGGTTGTCCCGGTCCTTACAAATATAAGCAAATCTTTGGGATTTGAGCCGTATTTGAGTATCTTTGATAGATTGTATAGACCTGCTTTCAGATGCCCACGATGCCGGATAGGATTCTTCACTTCAACGGAGAATGGAGGAGTTACCAGAAGAGGATTCTGGACGACCTGGACTTTCACCTGCGTGACGACAAGCTTCACGTGGTGGCGGCTCCCGGGGCGGGAAAGACGACGCTGGGCATTGAGGTCATCTCGCGTCTGAACCGGCCTTCTCTGATACTGTGTCCGACGAATACCATCAAAAGCCAGTGGAAGGAAAGGATCCTGACCTCTTTCCTTCAGGAGAAGGATTACGGAATCGTCTCCACCAATGTCCGCAAGCCGGGTTTTATTACCGTCATTACCTATCAGGCTTTGCTGGCCGCTTTCTGCGGTTTTGACGACGAGCCTGAGGACAGCAGGCCGGAAGAGGATGACCGGACGGAGAAAGGATATACCATCACCGCTTCCGGCAGATTCCGGCTGGAGAAGGCGGAAGAGGTCATCGGCATTCTCCGATCGGCAGGAATATCCCTGCTTTGTTTTGACGAGGCCCACCACTTACGGAAAGAGTGGTGGAAGGCATTGACCTATCTCAATGAGCATCTGAAACCGGAGCAGACGCTTGCCCTGACCGCTACCCCGCCCTATGATGCGGATCTCAATGAATGGAAGCGGTACCAGGAGCTTTGCGGCGACATCGACGAAGTCATCTCCATTCCGGAACTGGTGAAGAACGGGGATCTGTGCCCGCATCAGGATTTCATCCATTTTTCCAAGCTGCATCAGCGTGAACGGGACCTGCTCGAGAAGCATCGGCAGAACGTGAACATCATGCTGGAAAAACTGCGGGAAGACACGAGGCTTCACGACCTTCTGGCGGGAATGAGGTTTCTCCGGGCAGAAGACGCGGATACCGAGACCATCCTGGAATCCCCGGAATTCCATGTGTCCATAGCTTCCCTGCTGAACGAGAGTGGATGCACGATTCCCGCCCGCTTCCTGAATCTGTTCGATGCTTCCCCGGAAGAAATCCCCAAGTTCGACATCAAGCAGGCCACGACCTTCCTGAATGGATTCATCCACGCCGAGAACGGCGAATGGAAGAATCTGGAAGCCGTCCGGGACGAGTATTATGCCCTGGCCAGGAGAACGGGCCTGACGGACGGAAAGAGAGTTGTCCTGGATGGATATGAAAAGTTCTACCGGCAGATTGCAGGCAGCATCGGGAAATTGGACTCCATCGTCAGTATAGTCGATTTGGAAAGCCGCCTGTTGAAGGATGAGCTGCGGATGGTCATTCTGGCCGATTTCATCCGGCTGAACGATACGGACTGCTCCACGTTGGGCGTAGTGCCGATCTGGAGGAAACTGAAGGACGCTTTCCGCGGGAGAATATCCCTGGGCGTCCTGTGCGGCTCGCTGATCTTACTGCCGAAAGAAGCCGTCGGGAAGCTTCAGCGCCGGATTTCGGATAACGGCATTGCCGATGACGCTATCTCCCTGAATCAATTCGACAAGGACGAAAACTATGTCCGGATCATCCCGAGAGAAGGCATCCGCAACCATATCGTCCGCCTGATGACGGATATGTTCAACGCCGGAGACCTGACGGTGCTCGTGGGCACGCAGGCACTGCTTGGAGAAGGTTGGGACGCTCCTTCCATCAATTCATTGATCCTCTCCAGTACGGTGAGTTCCTACATGCTGTCCAACCAGATGCGGGGGCGGGCCATCCGCATTGACATCGACCATCCGGAGAAAGTCTCCAACATCTGGCACCTGGCCACATACGATCCCAAGTTCGGGAACTATTCCTACGACCTGCAGCAGCTTGCCACCCGGTTCGAGGGATATGAAGCACCTTCCTATTATGGCAGTCACGAGATCGTTTCAGGGATAGAAAGAGTCTTGTTACCCAATCTCATTGGCCTTCCCGAAACCAACCTGGCCCTTGCGAAGAATCGGGATATTACCCGTCGATGGTGGTGGGACGCACTGTATACCGGTTATGGAGCCACTCCGCCCAACGGGCTTGTTAAAGGCGTGCAGGCCGATTCTCTGAACGTGAAGGCTCTGAAGTATACCGGCTATGGTTACTACGTCCTCGCCCTCCTGGCATTTGTGCCATTACTTCTGTTGTTGAAGGGCCCCGTCATGGTCATCGGCCTTTCCGTCATCGCCCTTCTCCTTTTCCTCATCTTCCTGAGCTACTGCAGGACGGGAACGGTGGAAGGTGTCATGAAGCAGATTGCCATCGTCATTCTGGAAACGCTTTCCGATCTGGGACTCATCAAGACCTCCATCAAACAGGTGGGACTGAAGGTAAAGAATGAATCGGGAAATCTATTCGTCTTTTGCGCCAACCTCCCCGCCGAGGAGAACAATCTGTTCATCCAGTCCCTGCAGGAGTTCCTGGATCCGGTCGAAAACCCCAGGTACCTGCTTGTCAGACGATCGCGCATCCTGAAATGGATCAGGCAGACGGATTATTTCGCCATTCCTTCCGCCATCTCTCCCAACAAAAAAGGCGTCGAAATATTCAAGGGGCTCTGGAAACTGTACATCGGCCACTGCGATATCGTGTACACTCGGAGCGCCGAAGGCCGGAAAGTGCTGCTGAAAGCCCGCAAATACGCCTTCTCCGCCGTCAAGCAGAAAGCGTCCAAACGCCTCTCCAAATGGCAATAAATAAAGAGACTGGCTCGATGAGTCAGTCTCTTTTTGGAGGTTATCTGCGACGACTTCTGCTCTGCCCTCATAGACCGCATTAGTTACAAGGCTTGCCTGATCAATATGTCTAATTATATTCACTTTTTGCAAACGAAATTTAATAAAGATGAATGTTTATATTCAAAAATTTATTATCTTTGAGATGCAATTGACTGAAACACCCTTACTTGACCACATACCACCTATTTATTTTTCTATTATTAACAAAAAACTATTTGTCTTATGGAAGAAAAGTATCCTTTAATTAATGACATTTTATATGTCAAAGGCCCAACCCCAAGAGCTGGTATAGTGAAAAGCAAAAAATGGGAGGTTGGTCAAACTATCTGGATTAAGTTTCTTAGGGAAAGTAATCATCCGGATTACAAGGACAATAACGATTCCAAAGATAAAAGAGTTCCTTATTCCGAGTTGGAGGCAGAGGCCAAGGCTGCCATTAGTGAATGGGCACAACGAGTGAACTTGAATTTTCGGTATCTTGCATCTAATTCCAGTACGAATGCAGATATTAATATTGGGTTCAGACATAGTAAAGACAGCAATCCTAACGGTTCTCACTCCTATATTGGAACTGCTTGCAAAGGCAAAACCGTCAGCATCAATTTCGGTTGGAGATCAGAAAGGACATATCGTCACGAATTCGGCCATGCCTTAGGTTTGTACCACGAGCATCAACTTCCAAATCATGACATTGAATGGAATAAGGATTATATATATAATTATTATGCCAAGACTGATGGTTGGGACAAAGCGACAGTAGATAGTAATGTATTCAGCGTGTTATCGACATCGTCATGTATCTACTCTGAGCCAGATACAAAGTCGATCATGTGCTATTATATCCCTAAGGAATTCATAAAAAGCGGAGATGTCAGCAGTTTCCCCAATAATACAAGATTATCTGACATCGACAAGAAATTCATCAGTTACATGTACCCAGATT
>JAEEUZ010000169.1 GCA_016290725.1 Bacteroidales bacterium
CGGCAGCCCTCGCGCAAGGCAACCTCTGAAAGCCAGCGAGAAGCAAGCCTCTTTCCTTTATATTTAAAAGGCGTATCCTGAGTGTAAAACGACACCATAATCCAATTATTTCCGCAAAATTAGCTAAATTTGCGGACATGAGTGCATTCAAGACAGAAAAAGCGGTATTTGTGGGCGTCGTGCTGGAAAAGGGCGGCGAAGCCAAGGTGCAGGAGTACCTGGAAGAGCTGAAGTTCCTGGCGGAAACGGCGGGTGCTATCGGCGACAAATTCTTCACCCAGCGCCTTGACCGCCCGGACAAGGCCACCTACATCGGCACAGGTAAACTCGAAGAGATAAAAACCTACTGTGAAGAAAACGAAATCCAGTATGTAATCTTCGACGACGAACTTACCGGAACGCAACAAAGAAATATCGAGAAACAGATAAATTGTAGCGATGTTATAGACCGTACCAGTCTCATTCTCGAGATCTTCGCCCAGCGCGCCAAAACATCCTACGCCAAGATGCAGGTGGAACTGGCCAACTACCAGTACATGCTCCCCCGTCTGGCCGGCATGTGGACCCACCTGGAGCGCCAGAGGGGCGGCATGGGAACCCGAGGCGGCATGGGTGAAACCCAGATAGAAATCGACCGCCGTATCGTCAAGCAAAAGATTTCAAAGCTCAAGGAAGATCTTCGCAAAGTCGACCGCCAGATGGCCACCCAGCGCAGCAATAGGGGCTCTCTGGTACGCCTGGCCCTGGTAGGGTACACCAACGTGGGAAAAAGCACCCTGATGAACCTCCTGGCCAAATCCGACGTCTTCGCGGAAAACAAACTCTTCGCCACCCTGGACACCACCGTGAGAAAAGTGGTCATCGAAAATGTCCCCTTCCTTCTAAGCGACACCGTAGGATTCATCCGCAAACTCCCCACCCAGCTGGTAGAAGCCTTCAAGAGCACCCTGGATGAAGTGAGAGAGGCCGATATCCTCCTTCACGTGGTGGACATCTCCCATCCGGGCTTCGAAGAGCAGATGGAAGTTGTGGAAAAGACGCTCCGCGACATCGGCGCAGGCGACAAACCCCAGTTTGTCATCTTCAATAAGGTTGATGCCTACAGCTACGAACCCTACGACGAATTCTCCCTCACCCCCAAACAGCCGGTGAACCTAACCCTCGAGGAACTCAAGAACAGCTGGATAGCCGCGGAGAAAACCCCGTGCATATTCATATCGGCCCTCAACAAAATCGGCATAGAAAAACTCCGCAACGACATCTACAAGATGGTTGCGGAGATTCATGCGGGACGCTATCCCTTCAACAATTTCCTGTGGTAATTCCCTAGAAAGAGTACCCCAGCGAGAAGAGCATGGTTCCCATTTCGCTGCGTGAGCCAAGCAGGAACGCCGCATCAAAGGTGATTCCTATGAACTTTGCTCCCAGCCCAAGGGACGCATAGGAAGGAATGGCCTTGCTGGCGCTACCCAGATGATATCCGGCCCTGGCAAACAGCATATCCTTAAAGGCATACTGTGCGCCCAGGGCACCCATAACGCCTGCACCGGAGAGGTATTCTCCCTGCGCATAAGCCGTAAC
Source organism: Bacteroidales bacterium (assembly GCA_016290725.1). Taxonomy (GTDB): domain Bacteria; phylum Bacteroidota; class Bacteroidia; order Bacteroidales; family UBA932; genus Cryptobacteroides. The sequence goes on from JAEEUZ010000169.1 coordinate 1,582, forward strand.
CACGGAGGCTATTTCATACGAAGCTCCGGCTCGCACATCCATTACCTTGCTGCCCAGATTCCGCGCATTAAGCCCGGCGGAAAGCTGTCCGGCAGAATATGCAAGGCCGATGTCGCCGCAAAACACGCCCTGTTTGGTGTCCGGAGACAGGCTGATGCTGGCATATCCCAGCTTCGCGCCTGCCGACAATCCCTCGATAATCTTATAAGACGCACCAAGGGAGAACGCAATCTCCGACGGAGTAAACTGCGCGGTTGAGCGCCCTTCCGCCGATGTTATGTCATAAGTCTCATAGCCAAGGCGCTCGAAACCTGCGCCGAGAGCCATCTTTTCACCCACCTTGAACAGCGCCGCGCCGGAGATGGCACCCATCTTCACGGAAGAAGGCTGCAGGATGCCATATCCGCCCGCAAAGGCCATACGACCGTCGTACAGAGACATTGCCGCGGAATTGTTGTAGAGGGAGTATGCATCGGCCTTCATGGCAACCGAAGCCCCGGCGATGCCAGCAGCCGCAGGATCCATGTCCCGGATAAGGGAATTCATCACCTGGGCCCCCGAAGTGGCGGAAATCGAAAGGAAAGCCGCAATAAAAGCTATTCTGAAGTATATCGTTTTCATCGGCATCTAAATCTTTACTACGGTTTTTTCCACGGTTGTGTCTCCCGTGACGACAACAGCCTTATACACTCCGGCAGGGAACGCGCTCACATCAATCTTCGCGGGAGAGAACGGAGTAATATTCAACGTCTCATTGTAAACGGTGGATCCCATAGGGCCGATGAGAGACAGATGCGCCGAGGCGTCAGCGCTGGTGCGCACATACAGGAAGTCCTTCACGGGGTTGGGATAGATATCCACCGGATCCGAACTTGAACGAACCAGTATCCTGAACGACTGGCTTGCCGTTGCCCCGCGCACATCCGTTCCCGTAATCGAAACCTCCGCTATACCCAGATTCAGGGACGTAATGTAGAACTTCCCTGCGGAATAGTTAACATTGGCAACGTTCTCGTCGGTATTTACTATCGTATATGACAGTTGCTCGCCATCGTCGTCACGGAAATAATCCGCCTCGTCCACGGTAACGGCAACACCCCTCTTGGAGAAAATCTGGTCCGGCATGGTGCCCAGGGCCACGGGAAGGTGGTTCTCCAGTACAGTAAAGGAATATGACAATTCCGCCTTCAGCCCATAAAGGTCCGTCACCACAATCTTGGAATGATAGGTTCCGGTGGGGGCGTTCACGGCAACGATGTTCACCCCGGGCTTTTTCATATCCAGCGTATCCAGGGTTTCCGCCTCCGTTTCATTCTCCATCACGATGGTGGTGAAATGCCCGTCCGGATCCTCGAAATTGAACTTGATGGATCCGCTCTCGTGGGGTTTAAAGGTAAGGTTCAGGGGCGACAGGGCCGTTATTACCGGCGCATTATTGCTTCCCGTTGTTACCGTTGCGGAATTGGATTTTCCGGAATGATTGCCTGCAAGGTCGGAAGCAACGGCAACAAGATAGTACTTCGTTTCAAATTCCAGCCCGGATATCCTTCCCTCGATCGTATCTCCCTCGTTCGCGTCTTTCACATAAAAACTTGAGAACATAAGACCGGAAAGGCTCGATATGGGCTTAGTGTCGTAATAGACGATGATTGAGGTCGGTTTTCCGTCGTCACGGTCCTGGGGAACCACAACTGAAAAGTCGATATTGTTGGATTGCGCCGTACCGCTCAAAGCCGTGGGGGCATCGGGAGCAATACCTCCGGAGCCTGCAATAGCCTTATATGCATTCACAAGCCCCTTTCCCATATATGTGCTTCTGGTGTAGGCCGATATATCCGTGGTGTTATTCTCCAGGCGATCTCTCAGGGCCTGGTTCGTAAAGCCAGGGCCGCCATATCTTGAAACGATGAGCGCAGCCACGCCGGAAACATGCGGGCACGCCATGGACGTTCCCTGCATACGGCCATACTTGTTGCCGGGAAGGGTGCTCCAGATCTGGTTGCCCTTCTTGGCGTCACCGCCGGGAGCGGCGATATCGGCATAATCTCCCCAGTTGGAATAATAGGCGCGCCTGTAATCCGCACCTACGGATGTTACACACAGGATCTTGGAATAATCGGAGCTACTGGTGGAGCGGTCTTCATTACCGGCGGCGAAAATCACCAGACCTCCGGCCATGGGGCCAACCTGCTGGCCGTTTTCATCGAAACCGGCATACTTGGTAAAGTAATCCACGGCCGCAATCAACGATTGCGGCGTTGTATCCAGCGTTTTATAACCCCAGCTGTTCTGGGATATGACGGCACCGTGGTCCGCACCCCATTTGATGGCCGAAGCTCCGCTACCGGAGCCGTCTTCGCCTTCGAATATCTGACAGGACATGATTCTGATACCTTCCGCGCCGGTTTCGGCATTTCCTCCCGCAATTCCGCATAAACCCACACCGTTATTATTAACGGCGGCTATGGTGCCTGCAACGTGGGTTCCATGGTCGTCAGGTGTAACCGAATAATTGTTGCGGCAGAAATTATAACCATACTGGCCGGTTCCGTGCTGTTCCGGATTGTGCCACATATTGGCGGCAATATCCTCGTGAGACCAGTCCACACCGCCGTCTACCACGCTAACGATTACGTCGGACCGGCCGGTAGTATAAGAGGTCCATACCGGGTAGACGTTGATGTCGCAGCCGCTAAGGGCGCTGGAAGCCGTTCCGTCATTATAGTAATGCCACTGACGGGAAAGGAACGGATCGTTGAACGGGGCATTGTCGGAGGTTTGCGACGCCTGGGGGGAAGATACGCGTTCCAGCACCACGGGATTGCCCACGATTTCGATAACGGGATCGTATTCAACAACCTCCGCCCCTTCCAGATGTCCGAAACC
>JAEEUZ010000170.1 GCA_016290725.1 Bacteroidales bacterium
TGTTGTCATCTCGACCAAGCGAAGCGCGTGGAGAGATCTCATTGCTCAAAGGGTACATTTCATACAGTGATGTCGTATGTTTTCCCTGCAGGTGCGCTTCGGAGATTTCGCCTGTTTTCGGGTTCAGGGACGGGTCCAGGGCCTTTATGAGCGAGGATTTGCCCACGCCGGATTCGCCGGAGAAGAGGTTGATCCGGCCCCGGCAGGACTCGCGGATATCGGCAATACCCTCCCCCGTTACGACCGATGTTTCCACCACCCGGTAGCCTGCTCCTTCGTATATGCGATGGAAGGCCTCGATCTGCTCTGCGGCGAAATCACGGTACATATCCACTTTGGACAGCACTATCGTCACGGGGATTCCATACACTTCGCAGGTTACCAGGAGCCTATCCAGGAACGGGAGTTTCACCTCCGGGAAACACATCGACACAATGAGATATGCCATATCCACATTGGCCGCGATAATGTGAGCCTGCCTGGAGAGATTGGTGGAACGGCGAATTACGTAGTTGCTTCGCGGAAGCACTTTGTCGATGACAGCTTTACCGTTTGCATCGTCCAGCGAATACTCTACGCGGTCCCCTACCGCAACCGGATTGGTAATTCCCCCGGCGCCGAGGCGTATGCGGCCGCGGAGCACGGCCTCGAACGGGTCCCACTCCGGAAGGCGCGACAGCAGGTAGTGGCTGCCGGCGTTCTTTACCACGGTTGCTTCCATTGCTTGTGCAAAGATAATAAAAAATTAAAACTCACCAGGGGAACGCACAATAAATTATTCATTGTCAATGAATTGGGCGCCACGGGCTAAACGCGTGTCCAGTGGATGCGGATGCCGTCTCGCTCCATGCCGCGGAACCAGGTCATCTGGCGCTTGGCGAACTGGTGGATGGCGTTAGAAAGAGCCGTTTCCATGTCGTCATAGCTTAGTTGCCCCAGAACGTACTGCGTTACGAATTTGTATTCCAGACCGTAATATATAAGGTCATCGGCGGAGATGCCGCTATTCAGCAGGGCGCGCACCTCTTCCACAAGCCCTTCCTCCAGGCGCTCGTGAAGCCTCCGGTCTATCCTCTCCACCCTTTCTTCCCTCGACACCAGTGTGCCGATGTAGTACGTGTTCACGGGCAACCCGTCACTCAGGTGCACAGAACCCCCATTTTGCACCTGAACCGGTGATTTTGCGTCACTCAGGTGCACAGAACCACCATTTTGCACCTGAGTGCCGGCCAAAGCCACTTCCAGGGCGCGGATTGTGCGCTTTTTGGACTGGAGCACGCCGTCCGGGATGCCGGGGTTCAGGGCGCGGACGCGGCGGATGAGCTCTTCGTGCGAAAGAGCCTCGAGGCTGGCGCGGAGGGCAGGGTCCGGCTCCACGGGCATGAGCTGATAGCCGCATGTGGCAGCCTCGATGCACAGGCCGGAACCGCCGCAGAGGATGGGCACGGCGCCACGGGAACGGATATCGCTGTACGCAGCAAGAAAGTCCCTCTGGTACTCGTAGATGTTGTATTTCGCGCCCGCGGGAACGATGTCGATGAGGTGGTATGGAACGCTGCCGTACTCGCCAAGGTCTTTCCCTGTGCCGATGTCCATGCCGCGATACACCTGCCGGGAATCCGCAGAGATGATTTCGGCGTGCAATGCACCCGGTCCCTTGTCATCTCGACCAAGCGAAGCTCCCTCTCTGTCATCTCGACCAAGCGAAGCGCGTGGAGAGATCTCACTCTCCCCCAATGCATGTGCCAGCTGCACGGCATAGCGCGTTTTGCCGGAGGCGGTGGGGCCCAGAACGCAGATGAGGTCGATGGAGCCCGATGCCAGGCCGCGGCGGAGGGAATCGACATCGATTACCTCGGCCTCGGGGAGTTTGGCCATGGGTGTAATGCCGGGACGGTCCGGAAGGAGTTCGGTTCGGTTCATACGCACAAAGTTAGTAAAAAGTATTATATTTGCCCCTGCAATGTCACTGTACAGGTTTTTCAGAATAAGCAAACCGGCCACGGAGAAGGTCCCGGCGGAGCAGGTTGACGGGGAGTACAAGCGCTTGAGGCGCCGCACTTTCTGGGCAGTGACGTTCTCTTACGTATTCTATTACGTGTGCCGCATGACCATGGGCGTTGTGAAGCAGCCTCTCATCGACGGAGGAGTTCTCACGGCGGGGCAGCTGGGTATCATCGGCTCGGCATTTTATTTCGTCTACGCCATCGGCAAATTCACCAATGGATTCATTGCCGATTATTGCAATATCCGAAGGTTCATGGCCGCGGGCCTGGGAATATCGGCCCTGATAAATCTTATCCTCGGCGCACTTGGCCTTCTTCACGGGCCGATGGGAATAGGCAGCGTTGCCATGCTGGTATTCTTCGCGCTGCTGTGGGGCGTGAACGGATGGATGCAGAGCATGGGCTCGCCTCCCGGAACCATATCGCTCTCGCGCTGGTACCCGCTGAAGACACGCGGCACAATGTACAGCATATTCAGCTCCACTCCGCAGGTGGGCAAGGCCGTGACCATGGTCGGCACAGGCTTTATCGTAGCGGCGGCAGGTTGGCAGTGGGGATTCCTGGCGGCCGCGATAGCCGGCGTCATCGGCACACTGATCGCCGTTTTCGGCATTTCCGATACACCCGAAAGCAAGGGGCTCCCTTCCGTGCAGGAACTTTCAGGCGAGCCTGTGAAAGCCCTCGACCAGGAACCCACGCGGAAACTCCAGAAATGGGTTTTCAAGCATCCAGGAATCTGGGTTATCGCCCTTTCCAGCGCATTCATTTACATCACCCAGCACGCAGTAAGCGACTGGGGCGTACTATTCCTCCAAAAGCAGAAAGACTTCTCGCTGGAAAGCGCCACGCAGATTATCGGCATAGCGGAGATCCTGGGCATTGCGGGGAACCTGATGGCAGGGTGGCTGTCGGACTTTGTGTTCAAGGGCAACCGCGAGAGGCCCGTTATCATTTCCGGCATATTTGCCGCGGCTGCGCTTGCAGGCTTCCTGTTCCTGGGTGGCGGCTACTGGGTTAACATCGCCCTGGTGGCAGTGTTCAGCTGCGCATTCAGCGTGGTGTTCTGCATCGTTGCCGGCCTCATGGCGCTGGATTTCGTGCCCCGCAAAGCCACCGGCGCCGCTCTTGGCATCGTGGGCATCTCCAGCTACCTGGCGGCGGGCCTGCAGTCCGTGGCGAGCGGCTTCCTCATCCAGGGAAACACCAACGGCGACGTGTACAATTTCACCCCGGTCTCCATCTTCTGGGTAGTTGCCTGCTTCGTCGCCTTCATCCTTCCCGTCTTCGGCTGGAAACACCTCCGCCCCTCCGAAAACGCCTAGCGGGTGCCCGTAAAATACAACTCGCTGTGTATCAGCGTTTTATAAAAAACGCCTGGGGCGTTTTTGCTCCAGGCGAAAGTTGTATATCACTCAGGCTTAACGAGTTACATTTTACGCTTTGGGCGAGGGCTGGTGGGAGAAGGAGCGGCGGGGGCCTTCAAGTTCGCGCCAATAGGCAGCGTCGAAATCCGCGGGCTGCACGAACGGGCCCTCGTGATCGATACGGAACGCCACGTACGTAATTGGAAGCCCCATCTGCAGAAACATCTTCTCGTAGAACGTTTGCACCTGCGTAACAACACCCAGATCTCCCTCCTTATAGATGTCGGTCGATGATTTAAGCACTTCGAGCCCGTTGGCGCGGATTACGGACATTGTGTATTCGTGGAGGAAGCGGGAATCTGTTTTCAGGTGCACGATGCCGCCGGGGCGAAGGAAGGAGCGGTATCGCTCCAGGAAGACGGGGGCCGATAAGCGGCTGTTGCCGCTGCCGCTGAGCTGCGGGTCCGAGAAGGTGAGCCACACCTCGGACACCTCGCCGGGGGCGAAGAAGGCCGTGATGAACTCCACGCGGGTGCGGAGGAAAGCCACGTTCGGCAGGGCGTGCTCCGTGGCGTACTTGGCGCCGGTCCAGAGCCGGGCGCCTTTGATGTCTACGCCGATGAAATTCATCTCCGGATGCCGCAGAGCCAGTGCGATGGTATAGTCGCCTTTGCCGCAGCCGAGTTCCAGAACGATTGGCCGAGGCTTGGAAAACATGGTGGAATTCCAGTTTCCTTTTATGGGATGGTCTCGCAAAACCAGTTCGCGGGAACCGCCGACAAGTACGGATGAAGCATCCGGCTGCAGAAGGCAGCGGAAGGTTTCGTTTTCGGCGAATTTGCGGAGTTTGCCGTGTCCCATTACTCGGAAATCTTGCTTTTGACCACTTCTACGCCCATGCCCCTGAGGCCGTGGACCGTAACTGAATCCGGAAGGCTCACCGTGAGTTTCCACTCACCGCGAACCTCCGGCACCACTCCGGTGCGGTACATGCGCCAGACCTGGCGGGAGAAATAGCTGCGGCGGGCGCCTTCAAGCGGCAGGAAGAACGACTCCGTGAAGGTTTCCGAAGGCTCCTCCCCATCGGAG
>JAEEUZ010000171.1 GCA_016290725.1 Bacteroidales bacterium
TGTCGGTGTATTCCTCCGACGTGCTCATCCGCATCCTCAACAAGCAGAACCCGCAGACCACCGGAATCCTTTATTGCACCTGGTATACCCATAAGGACTACCGCCAGACGGCAACATCCCGCCATGCCATGATTCACATGGTGGCGTCGCTGGTGCCCACCTTCAGCGTGTTCTGGTACAACATCGAAGATAACCGCCTGCTCACCGGATACTGCTCCTACGACCACGATTACTACTACGAGGTTCTGCGCAAGCGAATACTGTCGATAGTCGACAACGCGGTGCAGCCATACAGCATGCCATTCGCCACCATGCGCATGTCCCAGCCCACGCTCAACTGGGAGAGCATGGAAAAGTACGGGCTCGACACGTCACTCATTCCCGAAGGCGCCGAGGTGTTTTTCAAACCCCACTCCTTCTGGCAGGACCATTACAAGCTCCTCCTCGGCATCGCGTTCTCGGTGCTGTTCCTGGTGCTGATCGTGTACCTGGTGACGATACGCAAAGCGCTGGTGGTGGAGAGCAACGCCAAGAAGGAGGCCGAAAAGGCCAGCCTCATGAAGACCCAGTTCGTGCAGAATATGAGCCACGAAATCCGTACCCCGCTCAACGCTATCATCGGATTCGCGCAGCTGCTTGGCCTGCCCGACGGTTTCAACACCGAGAAGGAGAAGGAGGAGTACCTGAGCTACGTGATGAACAACTCCAACCTGCTCACAATGCTCATCGGTGACGTAATCAACCTCTCCGACATGGAGAACGGAACTTACCAGACCAAACGCACACCCTGCAACCTGAACGAGATGTGCCGCATGTCCACCAAAGCGGTGTCGCACCGTCTGGAGCCCGGCGTGTCTATGCGTTTCGAGACCGATATCCCCGAAGACCTCCGAGTGGAGACCGATGGCATGCGCGTGCAGCAAATACTCATAAACTTCCTCTCCAACGCCTGCAAGCATACCACGGACGGTAGCATTACTCTGAGTGCGTCCCTGACCGATATTCCCGGCATGGTGACCTTCGCCGTGACCGACACCGGCACCGGCATCCCGGCCGACAAGGCGGAGGTGATTTTCGAACGCTTCACCAAACTCGACGAGTTCAAGCAGGGAGCGGGCCTCGGCCTCAGCATCTGCCGCACGGTAGCCGATCACCTCGACGGAAACGTCTGGCTCGACACATCTTATACCGGCGGCGCACGCTTCTTCTTAACGATTCCATGCATCACCGTTTTGCAGGGGCAGGAATGATTATGATGAGTAAGAGACTTATTTTTTCAGTAGCGTTTTTGGCCGCTTTCATATTCTCCTCCACGGCCGTTGCTCAGACGCAGCCCGATTCGTTGTCTACGGTCGCGGAGCGTATCCGCGTGAATTCCCCGGCGCTTCGCACCAATCTCGCCTGGGCCGGCACCGCCACTCCGAATCTTGGTTTTGAATTTCCTGTGGGACAGCACTTTACGTTGGCTGTCGACGGTGGCTATAAGCCCTGGCCGCGTTGGCTGGCCTGGGATAACGATATTGAGAATCCCCTGAAGTGGAGGCATATGGCCGTAGAATCCGTGTTGCGCTGGTATCCAAAGGAAAACTACCGCGGATTCGTGCTGGGCTCGGGCCTGGTATGGTCACATTATAATATTGCCAGCATTACGGCACCCTGGGGCCTGTACCCCGAATTGGCCACCTATCGCCTGCAGGGCGACTTCTACGGTCTTAATCTCACACTTGGCTGGTCGTGGTGGCTGACACGCCACCTGCGCCTGTCGCTTGAGGCCGGGGCCGCTGCGGGATACCGCAAGGCCGCCCGCTACGACTGCCCCAGGTGCGGCGCCGAGGTCGGCACCTCCGAGGGCTACAAAACTCTCCCCAAACTTGACGTGAGCGTAGCCTACCACCTGTTCAGCGCAAAGCACTCCGGCAAGTAACCGCCAACCGCCTCATTATCAATCGCTTCGCTTTCACATCTGTGGGAATTTTTCCCACAGATATAATACGTAAGTGATTGAGGAGAAGGTGGTTACTGATTGGCGTCCTTGAAGCCCCAGATGCGGAGAACGTTGATTACGGCATTGCGGTTGTTGGGGGCTTTCAGTTCGATGACTCCCGTCTGACAGCCGCGGGGGAAAGTCCAGATGTATTCTGCATTGTTGCCCAGATACTGGTAGAAGGTACTCTCTTCGGGCTCCACGATCTCGTAAGACAAATGGGACTGCGGAACGCCGTCCGACAGATACTCCAGTTGGACACTTGCCAGTTCACAGTCAGTGGGCACCTCCACGCCGTTATTTAAGCTCTTATAAAAATGAACGGTCATTGTGTAGGTATGTCCCTTCTCAAGTATCAGGCCGTTTTCATTGACCAGGGGCTTCTGGTCAAATGACAGGCGGGCATAAGCATATCTTTTGGTTGAATTATCGTGCATTTCAATGCCCGTCTTTGATGCAGAACTGCCAAACCAGTCCTTTAAATTGCCGGGAGATGCTCTGTAAGACTGCATCTCTCCGTAGAAACGACCGGCGGTGACGGTTTCTTCCACATAACCCACGGAGCGGAGCGTAACCGAAACATCCGTTGTGCCGCCCACACTCTTCATCTCTGCCCAGTAATAATTATCCTTACCGGAATAAGGTGCGTTGTGCAGGTTGGACTTTGACAAGTCTAATGTCTTGTCACTATTATACGTCAGGCCAGCTTTAATAAAATCAATCTTTGGGGTACGATTGCCGGCATCCGTGCTGAATCCAAACAGGACATTCTTGCTACCGGCATTATTCACCATCCCGAACACCGCATTGGATCCCCACCGGTTGGTGGGACTGGACGGCAGTGCGTGTGCGCTTACAAAGCCCACATTGGAGAAATGCCAGGGCTGGAGTGTTACCGGCTCATAGGAATCGCCGTCAGTGAACAGTTTAACGGATACATCTCCGCTGGTGCCCAGTGTCTTGAGAGAAAGGGTGACGGTTTCCTGCTCCGGAGTCACTTTAAAGGCCTGATGGTTAGGATCATAGGAAGGAGCAGTTTCCCCCCAGGCGAGGTTGGTGAGCTGGACATAAACGTCAGGGAACGCCCCGTTTTCCTTCTTCACTCCGAATGTCACTTCGACAGATCCGTTGGCGCTCCTGGGGATGGACGTGGTGAAAGCCGGATTATGGAATGAGCTGAAATCGGTAAATGAACATTTTACAGGCCTGAAGTATTCCTTTTCGTCGGCCACCCATATTTCTGTGGCGCTGTTCTCGCAATTGGTCTGGAAATGGGAAGTAAATGTCTTCCAGCGGCTTTCATCCTCAAAGACCACCGTTGTACTTAAACTCTTATAGTCCTCCCAGGTGAGTGTGCGCTTGAACTGGAAACGGGGCTTGTCCGGCTCGTTGGGATTGATGGATTTGCCGTACGCCACGGGAAGGTTCCCCCTGTCGTTGAGCGGGGTAAGGGTCATGTTCTGCGGCTCAATGATGAACACCAGCGGGAACATACTCTCCACCAGACCGTCCGGAATGCTGATATTGACGTACTGGTCTTCCTTAGAATAACGGGGAAGACGGGGATACTCGCAGGCAACCTTCATGGGCTGGATGGGCTGCAGCGTGAGCACAATATCCCTGTAGAGGGGCGACTCCTCGTCATCGCTCGCATCGGGATTGGTCTTGCACTTGATGCGAAGGGTCTGAGTCACGGAAACGTCACCCGGATGATTCACCCTGAACCGGATGGAGCGCCAGCCTTTGTCTTCATTGGAGATCCCATCTCCGTCTACGGGATCATCAATTATGACAATGCCATCCTTGATAACTCCGTTTCCGGACGGTATCAGTTCATAACTCACACTGGCGGGTATCATGTTGGGAACAGGAGTGGGCACCGTGATGTCGTCGTAGAACTTTACATACAGATGCTCCTGAAGGGGAAGCGTATTGCCGTTCTCGTCCTCTTCCTTGTCTCCTTCAATAAAGGTATAGGACATCCAGGGCCGGATGGCCATTCTGCGCGTACCATCTGAGATATCGGCCAGGTGGGAAGCCGTTACGTCGGCCGACACATCGGCGCTGCCGGCCGATGCCGCCGCCTCCTCCGGCGTGGCATGACCCCGTGAGCTGATCTTGCGGATCTGGATCTGGTACTTGAAGTTACGGTAAATGGGATAATACTTTCCGTTGGCCATCAAGTCCACCTTATAGTAGCACATTACACCGCCGGCATCTTTATCCGCCTGTGTTAGGGACGGGTCATCCGGATTGTTGTACAAGCCGTAAATGATAACGTAGGAGGGCTCCACGGAACTGCTGGGAGCAGGGCGTTCATACAGGTAAACGGCCGGTTCCTTGTCGGATTGATCGGCGTCGGAATACGGGTCGTGGGCGTTGGGATCATACTTTGTCTCGTACTTGACTACGCCCTTTTCAGCATTGAAATATACAAAATCGTC
>JAEEUZ010000172.1 GCA_016290725.1 Bacteroidales bacterium
CACACCCTGGATGCCTTTGTGGCAACCGCCATCTGGTGGTTCAGGATGCACAGCATGGGGGTTTCCAGCACCTGGGCCTCGATGAGGGGGGCGACTACGGTTACTATCGGCTGGGTGGGGAATACGATTTCTCCTTCACGCATGGCAAATACCTGCCCGGTGAATTTCATCGTGGACAGGTATTTGCGGAACTGGGCATACTCCGGCCCCGGGAGGAACTTCTCGTAGAACTCTTCCGTTTCCGTTCCCAGGCGCTGTACCATTTCAATAACTTCTTCGGTGCCGCTTACCACAGCCCAGTTGTTGTTTTCCGGGGCTTTGCGGTAGAAGAGGTTGAATACCGCGGTCTTGCGGTACATACCTGTTTCCAGGTACGACTTTCCCATCGTGTATTGGTACTTGTCGGAGCAGTATGCGTTGTTAAGGGACATCCTTGGCTTACTACATTTCCTTTACCTTCTGGAGGAATGCCTTTACGTGGCTGATATAGCCCTCGGTATCCTTTTGGAAGGAGTTTGCGTGTACGGCACCGGGGCAGATCCACATCTCTTTGTAGCCCTGCGTCTTGGCCTCATAGTTCTTGTATACATGGCTCACTGGCACAAAGTCGTCTGCATCCCCATGGATGAAGAGCATGGGCCTGGTGCACTTGGCAAGCTGGTTCACCGAAGAAGCCTCCTTGAAGCTCCAGCCGTAACGCTTCTTGCACACGATGCTTGCGCTGGTGAGTACGGGGAAGGGAGGAAGGTGGAAACTGTCCTTGAGGTTGGACTTTAGCTGGTCCCATACGGAACTGTAGCCGCAGTCCTCCACAAAGGCTTTCACATAGTCCGGAAGCTCGTCGCCGCTCATCATCATGGTTGTGGCTCCGCCCATGGATACGCCGTGGATTACGGTGAAATCGTTGGGCCAGATTTCGTGGGCCAGTTCGGTGAGTTTTTCAACGTCGAAACGGTCGTACCAGCCCATCTGGATGTTGCCGCCTTCAGAATAGCCGTGGTACTGAAGGTCCGGGACCATGACGTTGTAGTTGAAGGTGTCCCGGTACATCTTTACTAGATAAAGGAATACGAAGTGATTGTCTCCATATCCGTGCACCACCACAGCGTTGCCCTGTGCCTTGGCGGGATTCGCCGCGGGGGCGTATACTGCGTGGACTTTGTTGCCGTTCCAGCTGATGATTGAAGTGTCCTTGAAGGTGCCGGCATTGTAAAGGGCGTCGTACCAGGCTATTACTCCCGGGCAAAGGGAATCTGCCTTGTGGCGGGTTCTGGCGATTTCTCCCTCATCTGAGCCGTGCGGATTCGTTACGAGTGCGTAGTTGCACATATATTTACCTACGAGGCAGCTGGATGCCGACATGGCAAGCAGCAGAAGCGCGCCGATGTGAAATAGTCTCTTCATAAAAAACTTTGTGGTTAATGTTTATTCTTGGTTACTGTTTTTCCTAAAGGACAAATATACAAATTATTTCTTATCTTTGCCATAGTTAATGACACTTAACAAATATGAAAAATTTTCTTATAATCGCAACGGTTTTGTTTTCAGCGCTTTGTGCGTGCTCCCAGAAACGTTTCGTCGATGTCCAGGCCCATCGCGGCGGAGCCGGCCTCATGCCGGAGAACACAATATCGGCAATGAAGAACGCCATCGACTTGGGTGTCAATACTCTGGAATTCGACCTTCACATCTCCCAGGACGGGCAGGTGGTTGTTTCCCACGACGCATATTTCCACTCGCGTTACGCCACCCGCCCGGACGGTTCATTTGTCCAGAGCGGCGAGCCCAAGGAATATCTGTACACGATGCCTTATGACAGCATTGCCAAGTACGATGTGGGCCTTAAACCCGTGGAGCGCTGGCCGGAGCAGGTGAAGGTGGCGGAGGTGAAGCCGTTGGCATCGGACCTTATCGACTTCGCTGAGTCCTATGCTAAGGAAAAAGGCGTGAAACCGCTTGGATATAACATCGAAATCAAAGCCCGAGAGGGCGAGGGAGAAGGCACGCTATGGCCGGAGTATAAGGAATTCTGCGACGTGTGCATACCGCTTCTTCTTTCCAAGAATCTTGGCGAGAGGCTTATCGTCCAGTGCTTCGACATTCGTGCTCTCGAATACATGCACGAGAAGTGGCCGGAAGTTATCCTTTCCTATCTCACGGACGATGATGAACCGGATATCGAAGAAATCCTTGGCAACCTTACGTTCAAGCCCCAGTGGTGGAGCCCCAACTATGCGGTGGTTACCCCGGATAACGTGAAATACTGCCACTCCAAGGGAATCAAAGTGGTGCCCTGGACCGTGGATGATCCCGAAGATATCAAGCGCATTGCAGACTGCGGGGTAGACGCCATCATTTCCAATTATCCGGACCGTCTTATTGAAGTAGTAAGATAATGTTGAAGTTTTTACAGCAGCCGGCCTACAAACCGGCACAGACCGGCCCCGAGGCCGATGCAAAGTACAAGAGGATGCGCCTGCAGGTTTTCCTGGGCGCTTTCATCGGCTATGCCGGTTTTTACCTGGTGCGAAAGAACCTGTCCATGGCAATTCCCGCCATGGCTCCGCTGGGCTTTGAGAAAACGGAACTGGGTTTCGTGCTTGGTCTGAACGCAGCGGCCTATGCCCTGTCGAAATTCCTTATGGGCAGCGTCTCGGACCGCTCCAACGCGCGCGTGTTCCTGCCCCTTGGCCTTATCCTCACCGCCATTTCCATGTGTTTCATGATCGTGCCCATCCAGTTTATCGGTGCAGAGCACAAGGCGCTGGCAATCCTGGTGATGGGCGTCCTGAACTTCCTTGTGGGATGGTTCAACGGCATGGGCTGGCCTCCTTGCGGCCGTGTGATGACTCACTGGTTCTCGGTGAGCGAACGCGGCACCATGATGAGTATTTGGAACTGCGCCCATAACGTTGGCGGCGCCCTTGTGGGGCCGATGGCAACCTATGGCGCGATGTGGTTCGGCAGCTGGTTCTACGGAGCGCATACGGATATGTATTTCCTCATCGGCACATTCGCTTTCCCGGCTGCGGTGGCTCTGTTCATCGCCCTGCTGGCCTTCGTGCTGCTGCGCGATACGCCGCAGTCCTGTGGGCTTCCCTCTATCGAGGCCTGGCGAAACGACTATCCGAAGAACTATTCCGAAAAGCACGAGGAAACCCTCACTACCAAGGAGATTTTCTTCAAGTATGTGCTTAACAACAAGTTCCTGTGGTTCATCGCCCTGGCAAACGCCTTCGTCTACATGGTGCGTTACGGCTGCCTGGACTGGGCGCCTACGATTCTAACGGAAAAGGGCATAGACCTCAAGAGCGCCGGATGGGCCTATTTCGCCTATGAGTTCGCCGCCATCCCCGGGACGCTCCTCTGCGGCTGGCTCAGCGACAAACTTTTCCACGGCAAACGCGCGCTTCCCACCATGCTGTTCATGGCTCTGGTTCTGATATTCATTATCCTGTACTGGCTGTTCATCGACAATCTTACGGTGGTGATCATCTGCCTCATCGGCATCGGATTCTTCATCTACGGCCCCGTTATGCTAATCGGCGTTCAGGCCCTGGATCTGGCTCCGAAGAACGCCGCGGGAACGGCCGCCGGCCTCACCGGCTTCTTCGGCTACTTCCTTGGCACCTTCATCCTGGCGAACACCGTCATCGGCTGGGTTGCCCAAACGGCAGGCTGGAGCTGGACCTTCATGCTGCTGGTCGGCGCCTGCATCCTGGCCATCTTCTTCATGGGCCTCACCTACAAGGAAGAGCGCAGCCTGGGAAAGAAATAGCAATTGAGTGTCGGGGCGGGATTAAGAAAAAGACCAACCATTTGTTGAATGCTGGATTTTTTGTAACTTCGCATCCATGAAGAAGATACTTACTATTTTGGCTACGATTTGCGCCATTGCCTGCACCAACATGATGACGACCATTTACGACTTTTCCGCCGAGACGAACAAAGGCGAAGAACTGAACTTTTCCCAGTATAAAGGCAAGGTGCTCCTAATTGTCAACACCGCCTCCAAGTGCGGTTTCACCCCGCAGTATGACGGGCTGGAAGCCCTCTATCAGAAGTACAGCGACCAGGGATTCGTGGTCGTCGGCTTCCCTTGTGACCAATTCGGCCACCAGGAGCCCGGGAGCAACGAGGAAATCGAGGAGTTCTGCCGACTGAATCACGGCGTCACCTTCCCGCTGATGGCCAAGTCCGATGTCAATGGGGAGAATGCCAATGAGATCTTCAAGTGGCTGTACTCCGAGAAGCCCTTCGAGGGATTCGGCGATTCCGACACGGGCAAGTTCATGGACGGGATGCTCTCCCGACAGGACCCCGGCTACGCCACCAATCCGGACATCAAGTGGAACTTCACCAAGTTCCTCATCGACCGGAAGGGTAGCGTCGTGGCACGCTACGAGCCTGTCG
>JAEEUZ010000173.1 GCA_016290725.1 Bacteroidales bacterium
GGTCCAAGTGACGGCACCTCTACGCACGAAAACCACGCAAAACTGTGTGTAGGGGTACATTCCACTGGACCTCTACGCACACTTCGCAAGGGGTTGCCGGGCAAAAGAGGGGGTGTTTTGCCCGGGAAGTGGCGAGTATTGGAAAAAATTCGTACCTTTGCGGTCCTGAAATAAGGTGGGACGATCTGTCGCGCTCCGCTTTAGGCGGGGTGAGGAAAGTCCGGGCAGGGTAGGGCACCCGGCTGTGGAAAGCACAGTGGGGAGTAATCTTCAGGAGGCCGTAACAGAAAACAACCGCCCGTAAGGGTAAGGGTGAAAACGCGAGGCAAGAGCTCACGACGTGTGGCGGTGACGCCGCATGGGTACGGCACCCGGGCCTGCAAGACCAAATATACTGGCAGATGAGGGCTGCCCGCCCGATGCCAGGGGGTAGGTTGCGCCAGATAAATGGCAGATTCAAAAACAGAACCCGGCTTACGGCCCCGCCTTTAACAACAACGGCCTGTCCACTGCGGACAGGCCGTTTTCTTATTACGTTTAATGGCCTGCATCACTGCGGGCCATTAACCTGGTTAGTTAGTAGTGTATTACCTTATCGAAGAAGGTCTTCTTTAGTAGCTAGAGTAAGTGAATGCAAATATAAACAAAGTTTTTATTCTTGCAAAATATTTTGAATTATATCGAACATATTAAAATATTTTAAAAAGCGGCGCTCAGTTTGAACATAAGGTTCAGGGGAGCCTGGGGATATACTCCAATCCCTCGTGAAATGACTCCGGAGGCCTCATTGTAGGATTCCCAGCGCCAGCCGGATGCGTAATACATATTATTAAAGAGGTTGTTCACGAACAGCCCGGCTGTGAGGGGAATGCCACGTCCGCTGCGGTAATCGCTGAAGAGGACAAAGGAGTGCCGCACCGAGGCATCGGCCACGAAATAGGCGGGGATTGCCATTTCGTCGGAGCCGCTGTTGTCGATGTACTGCTTTCCCAAATACTTGCCGCTCAAAACCACCGAACCGCCTTTCCAGGGGGTGGCGGTGAGCCTGGCCATGCCAATCACGGAAGGCGACATGAGCATCGGAGTTTCTCCATAATGTACCGCGTACGTGCGCGCGGAATAGTCGTCGTAGGCGACGTACGAGGTATAGTCGGCAATGCGGTTTATGGAGAGGGTGGCGTTGGCATCGGCCTTCAACCAGGAAAGAGCCTGCCAGGCTGCGGCGAGCTCGATACCCCGGCGCCATGCCCTGTCTACATTCTCCTTGATTGCATATCCGCTGGAGGAGAGCCTGCCGGTTTCCAGAAGCATGTTCCGGTATTCCATCAAATAGATATTGGCGCTGGCCGATATGGCCTTCCCGCTATAATGCCATCCCGCCTCGATATCTACCATTTCTTCCGGGACGATGGGGGAGAGGCTGCCCTTGATGTTTTCCTTGATGTCGCTCCGCCCGGGCTCGCGGTGGCCAAGGGCAACCGAGCCGTACAGCATGTGCTTTCCAAGGCTTGCCGATACTCCGGCTCGCGGATTGAAGAAGGGCCAGCGGGCGCTGTAGGCCAGTCTGTCGGCTGGGGAGGCGCCGTAGGCGATCCAGTCGTCGTCGGTGCCCCAAAGCGAATATTTTACCAACCTTTCCTGAAGGTCGACGTATGCGGTGAGCCAGCCCATGGGACGGAATTCGGCCCGGGCGAAGATGCTCATGTCGGCCTTGTCGCCAAGATTCGAGTACCAATTGTCGTTACTGTAATCGGCCCCGTCGCCAAGGGCTTTGGCCCAGAGAACGTCGCCGTGGTGGCCTCCGGAATAGTTGGACAGGAAGATGCCTCCCGTTACGTCCAGAGGACGGCTCTTGTAGCCGAGGTTGCTGGAAAGAACCCAATGGTCGTTGTTCATCACTTTGCGGTAGATGATGTCGCTCTTGGCGTCCGAGTTAAGGCCGTAATCGGAGAGTGTTTTCCCGGTTTTGTAGTACTCGTCATAGCCGTCGCCGCGGGTGTAGTTGAGCGTGCTTGTCCAGGTGAGGGCGCTGGTGAAGGAGTGGGTGTAGTTGAGTTGGATGTGGTGCTGGCCGTAATTGTCGGACTGGTTGGGATAGTAGCAGGTGTTCCCTTCATCGTCCTTGTACTTGCCGGCGCCGTTGTAGCGGCGGTCTTCGTAGTATTTGTCCAGGTCGATGCCGTCCCAGGTTATGCCGCTGTGCTGCGAGCCCATCAGATAGGTAAGGCGCAGCGAATTCCTTCCTCCCAGCCACCCCAGGGCCACGAATGCCGACTGGCTGCGCACCCATGCATTCCGGATATATCCGTCCGTGCAGCCGTATGAATATGCGGCACTTCCGTAGAGGCCTTTGGAGGTGAGCCCGGTTCCGGCGGATACGGTGGAAATGAAGGTATTGTAGGAGCCGTAGGAGAGGTCTGCGTTTGCGAAGGGCTCATTGGAAACAAAGGCTGTGTTCATGTTGATGCTGGCCCCGAAAGCACCTGCACCGCTGGCCGATGTCCCCAGGCCCCTCTGTACCTGCACGTTGGAGATAAGCGCGGTGAGTGCGGGAATGTTCACCCAGAAAACTTCCTGGGATTCGGCGTCATTCAGCGTGATGCCGTTAAGGGTGACGTTGATCTGCGAGCCCTTGACTCCGCGGATTGTCATTGCGGAGTTGCCGAGGCCGGTTCCGCCTTCGTTGTAGGTGACGACCGATGGCAGGAGGCCGAGTGTCATGGGGAGCGAGCCCATGGGGTTGGAGGCCCTGAGGGCGGCCTTGCCCACTGAAGTGTGTGTGACGGGGGTGAATTCTCCGGCCCTTGTGGCCGAAACCACTACTGAATCCAGACGGTATTCCAGCGTGACGTTTTCCTGCGCGGCTGCGCAAATGGGCAGTGCGGCAAGCACTGCAATCAAATACAGTTTTTTCATTCTTTTTCCTCCGG
This sequence comes from Bacteroidales bacterium, assembly GCA_016290725.1. GTDB lineage: Bacteria > Bacteroidota > Bacteroidia > Bacteroidales > UBA932 > Cryptobacteroides. The sequence goes on from JAEEUZ010000173.1 coordinate 2,931, forward strand.
CGGTATGAACCGCATCAGGTTCTGCGGGTATGTTCTCAACCGGGCAATGCCCGATACCCCGTAATGTATAATAGTTATAAATCGATTAATAGATAAGAGGGTATATTAATCTCTTACTTCTTTTTAAGTTTCACTTCGTATAGGTGCGGCCAGTTCTTGCCGGTTAGGAAGATGCGGCCGGATGAGTCTACGGCGATGCCGTTAAGGACGTCGGTCGTGGCGGTGTATTCGGATTGGGGGAGGAGGCCTGTGCAGTCGATGCGGCCTTCCACGACGCCGGTTTCCGGGTTCACTATCACTATGTAGTCCTTGGTGTACACGTTCGCCCAGATCTTGCCGTTCACCCATTCAAGTTCGTTCAGGTAGTAGACAGGCTTTTTGTTCATGGTTACTTTAAGGCGGCGCTGTACGTGAAGGTCCTTGTCCATGAAAAAGAGCGAGGATGTGCCGTCGCTGGCGATTAGCTGCTTGCCGTCCGTGGTGAGGCCCCAGCCCTGGCGGCCGTAGCCTTTGGTGGCGCTGTAGGTGAGGGAGTCCTTGTCGTAGAGGAACACCACGTGGTTTGTCCAGGTGAGGACGTAAAGTACGTCATCCAGCACCACGGAGCCCTCGATAAAGTATGAATCCCCGATGTTCACGCGGGATTCGGCCTCGCCTGTTTCGTAGTTCACTATGCGGAGCGAACTGCTGCCGTACTGGCCCGTGCTCTCGTACATTTTCCCGTTGTGGAAGAAGAGGCCCTGGGTGTAGGCATCGGTGTCGTGGGGGTATGTGTTGATTACCTCCACGCGATACTCCTGCAAGGCGGGAGCGCCGCAGGATACAAGGAGGGACAGAAGCAGCAGTATGCAGGATTTATTCATGGCTCATAATGTCTTGAATGATAAGGCTTGCGATGGTGAGACCGAAAGCGGCGGTTACGGTGACGAGGCTGCCGTTCACGCGGGATTCATCGCCCGGGGCCCACTTGTTGGGAATGAGTTCGTCGCTATAGACGCAGGTTACGGGGTTCACGGTGGTAACCTTTGTCTGGCGCATCTTCTTGCGGAGGGCCGAGCCCAGGGGGCAGCCCCTCACTTCCCAGAACTCCGCGATGCGCGCCCTGGTGGGATCCACCTTGCAGGCGGCGCCCATGGAGGAGAACATGCGGGCAGGGCTGCGGCTTCCCGCCGCGATGAGGCTTATCTTGTCCTTGAGGGAGTCTATCGCATCCACGATATAGTCGAACCCGTCCAGGCCGAAAACATCCCCTTCGTCCCTGTCCCAGGCCTTTTGCAGGGCGCAGACGGAGGCTTCCGGATTGATATCCAGAAGGCGCTCGCGAAGCACTTCCACCTTGGGGCGGCCTACCGTGCTGAACAGCGCCATTATCTGGCGGTTTACGTTGTGTTCCGCCACGGTGTCCGGATCCACGATGGTAATCTGTCCAAGGCCGCTCCGGACAAGGGCCTC
>JAEEUZ010000027.1 GCA_016290725.1 Bacteroidales bacterium
GATGTCCTTGGCGAAGAGGATGTTCACTGCACCATCTGCCCCCATTACTGCGATCTGGGCGCTGGGCCAGGCGTAGTTCACGTCGCCGCGGAGCTGTTTGCAGCTCATCACGATGTGGGCGCCGCCGTAGCTCTTGCGAAGGGTTACGGTTACCTTGGGCACGGTGGCTTCACCATAGGCGTAAAGGAGTTTTGCGCCGTTGGTGATGATGCCGCCGTATTCCTGCTGCGTGCCGCAGAGGAAGCCGGGAACATCGACCAGAGTTACGATGGGAATATTGAAAGCATCGCAGAAGCGTACGAAACGGCCGGCCTTGCGGGAGGCGTTGATGTCCAGCACACCGGCGAGCACCTTGGGCTGGTTGGCCACGATACCCACGCTGCGGCCGCCCATGTGGGCGAATCCCACGATGATGTTCTTGGCCCATTCGCGGTGAATCTCGAAGAATTCGCCGTCATCGGCAATGGCGCTAATTACGCCGTACATGTCGTAGGCCGTGTTGGGATTGTCCGGGATTATGGCGTTGAGACTGTCTTCCACACGGGACACAGGGTCCTGCGTGGGCCTCTCCGGAGCGGTTTCCATATTGTTCTGGGGCAGGAAGCTCAGGAGTTTCTTGATGGTGGCGATGCCTTCCTCCTCGGTGTCCGCCGCGAAATGTGCAACGCCGCTCTTGGCTGCATGCACCGATGCGCCGCCAAGCTGCTCGCTGTCCACCACCTCGCCGGTTACGCTCTTCACTACGGCCGGGCCGGTGAGGAACATGTAGGAGGTGTTTTTCACCATCAGGGTGAAGTCCGTGAGGGCGGGGGAGTACACCGCGCCGCCTGCGCAGGGACCGAAAATACCGCTGATCTGGGGCACCACGCCGGAAGCGAGGATGTTGCGCTCGAAAATATCGGCAAATCCTGCCAGGGCGTCGATTCCCTCCTGGATGCGTGCTCCGCCGGAGTCGTTCAGGCCGATGACGGGGGCGCCGTTACGCACTGCCATGTCCATGATCTTGCAGATCTTCTCGCTCATGGTCTTGGACAGGGAGCCGCCGCTTACGGTGAAATCCTGTGCGAACACATAAACCAGGCGGCCGTCGATGGTTCCGCAGCCAGTGACCACGCCGTCTCCGTCCGGATGATCGTTTTCCATGCCGAAGTTGGTGCAGCGGTGGTGCATAAACATGTCGTACTCTTCAAAGCTGCCGGGGTCCAGAAGGAGCTCCAGGCGTTCGCGGGCCGTGAGCTTGCCCTTGGCGTGCTGCGCCTCGATGCGCTTCTGGCCGCCGCCCAGGCGGGCCTTTGCCCTGCGGTCTACCAGCTTCTGAATGTTTTCTGTTTGAATGCTCATATATTATTTATCATAAGTTATCACTTGTGTCCAGGGCCTTGATGATGGCCTCCATCCTGCGGTGGCACTTTGAAAGCGCTCCCAGCCTCAGGAGAACGTAGCCCAGGGTTGTGGCGGAATTGCCTTCACGGAAACTGGCTGCCCATTCGCCCTCAGTGGCGGCGGGCTCTATCACGGCGGTCACGAACTGGTGGTACAGGCTGTCGCTGCAGTCCAGGACCATCTCTCCGCCTTCTCCGCTCACTGTTCCGTAAATGGAAAGAACGGCACGGACTTTCCGCATGGCGTCCTCCATCCCGGCCGCCCGGAACCTCGCCGTTCCGCTATCCATTAACTTCACTTTTGCAATATCTCCCATAAATCATACAAAGATAATGATTTTTTATCATTATCCCTATATGTTTTTGCGGAGATTTAGCGGACGGGGATGTAGTAGGTGAGGGAATCGGTGGAAGGGGTGCCGGAGAAGATGGTGAGGAGGTCGCGGAGGATGAGGTCGGGGCGGGCGGGGCCTGTTTCCCAGAAGGCGTTGCCTCCGCCGGGAGTGGCCTTGGCGGTGTTGTTCCACACGGGTTTCTGCAGGACGGGGAAGTTGGCGAAGAGCGGATGCACGGCGGCGAGTTCCGCCTTGGTGGTGCACCAGCCGGGGTGGAGCCAGAAATCGGCCTCCAGTGAGAGCGAATAGGCCTGCTCCAGGCTTATCACGGAAGATTGCACGCCGTCTGCTGCGCCAAGGACGGTGCCGCCGGCATCGGCAATGAGCCGGAACAGGTAGTTGTTGCTGCCGGGGATGTACCACTGGTCGCCGTATGGGATGTTCACCAGCACGTTCACCGACTGCTCCTGCACTGTCATGGACAGGTATGCGTCACGAACCGCGGCGAACACGCTATCCGCCTTCTGGGGGCATCCTGCCAGCGCGCCGAAGAGTTTTACGTACTCCGCCCGTCCGAGCGGATGCGGCTCCAGATGCTCGTGCAGGACAAGCACCGGAATCCCCAGGTCCCGCAGCTTCATCAGCGCCTGGGTAGGGGCCGATGAAATGGCGTACATAAGCACGTAATCCGGTTCCAGAGACACTATGGTCTCGTAATCCGGTGCGGAATCGTACCCCGCCTCCGCCGCGCGGCTCCGAACCGCCTCGTTTGAGAGGAACCCAAGCCCGGAAACCGCCGCAACCAGACTGTCCGCCCCAATGGCCTCCAAATACCCCACGTGCGAAGACGACATGCAAACCAGCCTTTTGGACTCATGCAGCACCGTAGTATCCCGCGCCCCGTCGTACGGCGAAGTAACCACCAGCGTATCCCCGCTCAGCTCAAACCACCGCGCATACTCCATTCCGCCCTCCGGAACCCCCATGTTCCTGGAGCACGAAGAAGAGAAAAGGAGAAAGCTACATATGGCGGCAAAACAACCACAACCGGATATCCACGCAGACCGCCGTAGAAAGCCGATTCTATGGATATCCGGCAACAAAAACCGCAGTTTTGCCAAAAATCGTGTCCAGATATCCACGCCGACCGCCGTAGAATGCATATTTTGTGGATATCCGGCTGCGCAATCTACTTTTCTCACGCCTAAAACAGCTTGCCGGGCTTGAACTTTTCTGCCAGGGAGGCGAGTTCGCCGGGGGTGGCGGGACGGTTGAGGGCCTGCTTTTTCTCGCGGATGTACTTCTCTTTCAGGCGGGAGAACACTTCCTTGGTGTCTAGCGTGAAGTCTCCGTTTTCGATCCATGAGAAGTATGACGGTTCTTCCTCCCAGATTTCGCGCGCTTTGCGGCCGCGGTGCTTGCCGAAGGAGATTACTGCCTCGCCGTCCGGGCCTTCGATAAGGCGCCCGGCAAAGTCCAGGGCCTTGTTGCGGGGACCGCCGATGCCGGAAAGATACTCCACGTCGTTCTTGAGAACCTCTTCGCGGAAGTCGTCCGGCTGGGCATACCTGTCCAGCTGGCTTTTGAGCACTTCCATTGTGGCAACCGTGTCCGCTTCCGCCGTGTGGGCGTTTTCGAAATCCTTGCCGCCGCAGTAGAAGCGGTATGCCGCGCGTAGGTTGCGGGGCTCGAAGTGGTGGAAGATGTTCTGCACGTCCACCATGCGGGCGGAGTGCAGGTCTATGGATTCCACGATCTTCAAGGTTTCGCGGGCCTTATCGGCCTCCGGGCTGTCCGGGGCGAGTTCGGAGAGGCGCTGGTTGCAGTAGTGCCGCACGCGTTCTATCTCTTCCGCGAGCATGGGAAGGTCGAACTTTATGGAGTTGAAGCCTGCAAGGTCGCTGCCGGAAAGCCACTGGGCCACTTCCGGGAGAACCGCGATGAACTTGGGGCAGTTCACCAGGTCTTCGTCTTTCACGCCGTTCACGGCCGATGCTTCCGGATTAATCTTGATAACCCTGTGGTTCACATAGTCCCAGGGCTTGATTTTCCAGGTTTTAACCTCGGTTTTTCCGCCGGGGAAAACCTTTACGAAACTGAGTTCGATGATGCCGTCGGAGGCAATATTAAGCCCCGTACTCTCTATGTCGAAAAAGAGCAGGGGCTTTTGCAGATTGAGTTCCACGATAAAAACGATTTATGAAACCATGCTGGGCATGAGGATACCGCACACTTTCTCCGTTTCCGCTTCTTCCTCCGAGGGGAGGATGAGGGCGGCGCCGCGGCTGGTGGACGCGAACTTGATCACGATGCCGTTGCAGCCCATGTTTGCGAGAATTTCGCAGAGGAAAGTGGATTTGAAGCCGATGGAAAGGTCTTCTCCCGCATAGTCGCAGTTGATCTTTTCATAGGCCGCCAGTGCGAATCCGAGATCCTGGGCGGTGATTTCCAGGCTGCCTGCCTTGAGGGTGAACTTGATGTGGTTGGATGCCTTGTTGGAGCACACGGCCACGCGGCGCACGGTGTTAAGGAGCAGTGCCCTGTCTATCTTGAGGATGTTGGAGTTGTTCTGGGGGATGACATCGCGGTACCTGGGATACTTGCCCACGACCAGACGGCAGATCATGGTGGTGTTGCCGAAGGTGAACTGGGCGGTGCCGGCGTCGAAGCTGATGTGCACGTTTTCGTCTTCCTTGTCCACGATGGAGCGGAGCACGGATGCCGGCTTCTTGTGGAGGATGAACGATGCCTTCTCCGCGGCCTTCACGCCACCGGTGGTGTAGCAGATGAGTTTGTGGGAGTCCGATGCCACGAGGGTGGTGGATTCCGGTTCGATGTCGAAGAAGATACCGTTCATGATGGGACGGATTTCGTCGTCGGCAGTGGCGTATACGGTGCTCTGGATGCCTTCCACGAGGCTCGCGGCAGGGAAGTCCACCTCAAGGGCGTCTTCGCCGGCGGTTTTGATGTCCGGATAGTCGTCGGCAGGGAAGTAGGGGAGCACGGAGTTACCGCTGGACCAGCTGCACTCGAAGGAGGATTCGCTCATCGTGCGGATCTTGATGGGCTGGTCCGGGAGTTCCTTCAGAAGGTCGATCATGTGACGTGCGGGAACGGCGATGCTGCCGGGCTCCGAGGCGTCGCTCACCTCGATCTTGGTGCGGAGGGTGAGCTCCTGGTCCGATGCCGTTACGGTGAGAACATTGTCTTCCAAAACGAAGAGGAAGTTTTCAAGGATGGGCAGGGCAGACTTGGAGGGAATGGCCTTGGACACATTGAGAAGCCCTTTCAGAAGGTCGGAACTGGAGATGCTTAGTTTCATATATTTCAAAAATTTTATAATCTTCAATCTTCAACTCACAAATATACTAAATTTATTCACAAAATGGCATAAGATTTGTGTTTTTTCGCCTTCTGGTATTGAAACTAAAATCTATAGTGAATATGAAAAAAGGTATCTTAACTGTACTTCTCTGCGTCCTCGCTTCGGGAATCACCGCTTATGGCGTTGTCAAAGTCGCAAATCCCCAGGATTCGGAGACGCTTGCCGCGGGCAATCCGTCCGTGGAATACAGAACTGTCAATTTGTCAGGAAGCGATTATCCGGACTTCACTTATGCAGCTGAAACCGCCGTGGAGGCCGTTGTTTACGTGGAGGTGACGGTTGTTCGCAACCAGCAATACGACATCGACCCGTTCTTCCGTTATTTCTTCGGCGACATGGCTCCCCAGTCGCGTGAGCAGAAAGGCTCCGGCTCCGGAGTTATCATTCGCGAAGACGGCTACATCGTAACAAACAACCATGTCGTTGACGGGGCAACCAAGATAAGCGTAACCCTTAATAACAACGAAGTATACGAAGCCACCGTGGTGGGCACGGATCCGGCAACCGACGTTGCCATCATCAAGGTCGATGCAACCGGCCTTCCCACCATCGAGATGGGCGACAGCGACGCCCTCCGCCTCGGAGAATGGGTGCTCGCCATCGGCAGTCCGCTTTCGTATAACCTGCGTTCCACCATTACGGCGGGAATCGTGAGCGCAAAGGGCCGTTCGATGCCTGGCAGCACCGGAGAATTCAAAATCGAGTCGTTTATCCAGACCGATGCGGCCGTGAACCCCGGCAATTCCGGCGGCGCCCTGGTGAACAAGGAAGGCAAACTCGTTGGCATTAACACCGCTATTGTTTCACAGTCAGGTAGTTACGAAGGTTATTCCTTCGCAATTCCGGTGAATATCGTCAAGAGAGTAGTGGCCGATTTGCTGGACTTCGGCACCGTGCAGCGCCCTCGTCTCGGCATCACGATGAAGGCGATCGACCAGAAAACTCAGCGCGAATTGAAACTTTCTTCCATGAACGGCGTATATATTAACGAGGTTTTAAGCGGGAGTTCCGCCGACGAGGCCGGTCTTAAAGCCGGCGACGTGCTGATTGCAATAGATGGTTTCCTCCTCACCGATCCGTCTTCCGTTCAGGCCCGGGTGAACAATTATCATCCCGGGGACAGGGCCACGCTCACGTATATCCGTGACGGCAAGGAGGTAACGGTTTCCGTGGTTTTCCAGGCAGCGGACGCTGCATCATCGGCAAGCAACAGCGGTGCGGTGGATGCTCAGGGACTTACTTCCTTCTACGGAGGAAAAATCCGGAGCGCAAGTGCGGAAACTCTTCGCAAGTTTGGCCTCAGCTCAGGTGTGGAAGTGGTGGATGCAGGAAACGGAGAACTCGCCCAGAGCGGCGTGAAGTCCGGATTCATCATCCAGTACGTGAACGACCAGCTGGTCTCCACACCCGCCCAGGTGGTGGAACAGGCCAGGAAGGCCACCAGCGGAGTATATCTCCACGGGGTGGATGCCAAAGGCAAGGTCCGCTACTACGCTTTTGGAAAGTAAGTTTATTTTAGAAGAATGAGACAGTTAAAGATTACAAAATCCATCACCAACAGGGAGAGCGCTTCTCTGGACAAGTATCTCCAGGAGATCGGCCGTGAAGAGCTCGTAACACCTGAAGAGGAGGTGGAACTTGCGCAGCGCATCCGCAAAGGGGATCCCGTGGCGCTGGAGAAACTCACAAGGGCAAACCTCAGGTTCGTCGTTTCTGTTGCGAAACAGTACCAGAACCAGGGGCTCAGCCTTCCGGACCTCATCAACGAAGGAAACCTCGGCCTGATCAAGGCCGCCCAGAAGTTCGATGAAACCCGCGGCTTCAAATTCATTTCGTATGCCGTGTGGTGGATCCGCCAGAGCATCCTCCAGGCCCTCGCGGAGCAGAGCCGTATCGTGCGTCTGCCCCTTAACCAGGTGGGTTCGCTGAACAAGATCAACAAGGCCCTCTCCAAGTTCGAGCAGGAGAACGAAAGGCAGCCTTCCAACGAAGAGCTGTCGGAGATGATCGACGTCCCCAAGGACAAGATTTCCGACACTCTGCGCGTATCCGGGCGACACGTGTCCGTGGACGCGCCTTTCGTGGAGGGAGAAGACAACTCCCTTCTGGATGTGCTCCCCAACGACGATTCACCCAGCGCAGACCGGGGCCTTGTGAACGAATCCCTGAACACCGAAATCGAGCGCGCCCTGTCCACCCTTACGGACCGCGAGCGCGAAATAATCAAGTCTTTCTTCGGCATCGGATGCCAGGAGATGACGCTCGAGGAAATCGGCGAGCGCTTCGGCCTCACCCGCGAGCGCGTGCGTCAGATTAAGGAAAAGGCAATACGGCGCCTCAAGAGCCCGTCAAGGAGCAAGCTCCTGAAGGGTTATCTGGGATAAACGTTAAGGCCGGGGTTCTCAAAGCCCGGCCTTTATTTTACAGGAGTTTGTACGCGTATCGAATAACCTCGCTGCCTTCCACTTCCACCCATACGAAGGCGTTGGCGCGCTCTTCATATGCGGCGAAAAGGGGCACGTGGGAGCCAAGGCTGTCTCCATCGACAAAGATGAAACCTTCTTCGGTGTCCACCGTCATAACGTGATTGCCGGTTTTGTCGGTGATGTCGTACCGGGGCGGAAGGGAGCCGCGAAGGAAACTGTGATACTCGTTGTACGGGCTGGCGACCGTTTCCGTGGTGCGGAAATCGAAGTATGCGTCCTGGAGCGTGATGGCGTTGAAACCACCTTCCGATGACGGCTCTAGTATGATGATATGTGACTCGCCGTCAAGATTGTAGCTCACGTACACGAGGCCGTTGTCAAGAGGCTGGGCAAACACCTGTTTCGCTCCCTCGGGGAGTTCAAATGGATACTCCTTGCCGTCGTAGCCAAGGATGCCTCCCTTGATCATGGCGTAGTGTTTACCGCTGGGGCTCATGCAGGAGAGGGATATGTCTGAAATGTACTCCCACACCGTCTTGGAACCGAGTTTGATGATTCCGCCGTTACGGTACACGAAGGTTTGCCCGTACTGGGTGAACATGAAGCACTCCCGGTACAGCCAGCCCGGCATATACGGCAGGAGACCGGTCCTGCTGCACAGGTTGAAGGGATATACGTCCGGTACGTAAAGGATGTCGTCGTAGGGCCCGAACACGCCCTCGCAGGTTTTGATATACCAGCGGTATACGCCTGTGCTCACGTTTTCCGCCCATTTGTACACGCAGTTATCGAAATCGTCCAGATCGTAGTAGCACACGCTCACGAAGGGGGCCGTGACAATGCGGTTGCCGTTCCAGATTAGGGTGAACTGGGAGGTGGAGGCGTTGCGGAGCACGCAGCAGTATTTGTCCTTTTCCGCGTACATCGCAACGAAGTCTTCTCCGGTGTAGATTTCTTCGCCCGGGGCCATCGTGAACACCACACGGCTCTCGATGTTCTGAGCCGCGAGGCTTATTCCCAAAAGAAGAAGCGCGGGTACCAGAAGCCTTTTCATACCTTACATTCTTTCCGGAAGTTCAATACCCAGAAGCCCCATGGCGCTGCGGAGCGTTGAGGCGATGATGCCTATCAGAACCAGCCTGTAGCGCAGCAGGGCGGGGTTTTCTTCTTTGAGGATGGGAGTCTCGTGATAGTACTGGTTGAACTCTTTCGCCAGTTCATAGGCGTAGTTTGCAATCACCGCGGGGCTGAGCGATGCTCCGGATTCCGCCACCTTCGAGGGGTATTGCGACAGCAGCTTCACCAGACGGATTTCCTTTGCCGATGCCTGCACATCCTGGCCGATATCGCCAGGGCCCATGTCCGCATCGGCCTTCCTCAAAATAGAGCAGATGCGCGCGTGGGTATACTGGATGAAGGGGCCGGTGTTGCCGTTGAAGTCGATGGATTCGCTGGGGTTGAAGAGCATCGTCTTCTTTGGATCCACCTTGATGATGAAGTACTTGAGAGCTCCAAGGCCGATGATATGGAACAGGCGGTCCTTCTCTTCGGGGGACATGTCCGCCAGCTTGCCGCTCTCTTCCGAGGTGCGGCGGGCTTCTTCGTACATGCTCTGGATGAGGTCGTCCGCATCCACGACGGTGCCTTCGCGGGATTTCATTTTGCCCTCCGGGAGTTCCACCATTCCGTATGAGAGATGGTAGATGCGGGAGGCCCAGTCGAAGCCCAGTTTGCCAAGGATGAGCTTGAGCACCTGGAAGTGATAGTCCTGCTCGTTACCCACCACGTACACGTGTGAGTCCAGATTATACTTGGCGAAACGGCGTTCTGCAGTGCCCAGGTCCTGGGTGATGTACACGGATGTGCCGTCGCCGCGGAGGACGAGTTTGCGGTCCAGGCCGTCGGCGGTGAGGTCGCACCACACGGAGCCGTCCGGGTCGCGGGTGAAAACGCCCATGTCCAGGCCTTTCTGAACGAGTTCCTTGCCAAGGAGGTAGGTTTCCGATTCGTGGTCCACCTGGTCGAAGGTGATGCCAAGGGCTTTGTAGGTTTCGTCGAATCCTGCGTATACCCAGCCGTTCATCATGGACCAGAGTTCCCTCACGTGAGGGTCATTCTGCTCCCACTTCACCAGCATCTTATGCACCTCGTCGATAATCTCCGGATGCTCCTTCTCCATCTTGGCGTAGGCTACATAACAGTCTCCCACCAGATGGTCTCCCTTCTTGCCGGTGCTCTGAGGGGTTGCTCCGTTGAAGCACTTTTCCCAGGCGTACATGCTCTTGCAGATGTGCACGCCGCGGTCGTTCACGATGGTGGACTTTATGACCTCGTTTCCGCAGGCCTTGAGGATGCGTGAGACACTGTCTCCCAGCAGGTTGTTGCGGATATGGCCAAGGTGCAGGGGCTTGTTGGTGTTGGGGCTGGAGAACTCCACCATGATGCGCTTTCCGGTGAGGGGAAGCCGCCCGAACTCTTTAGCCTGGGCAATATCCCTGAGTACCTCGTTCCAGTATAGCTGCGAGAACAGCAGGTTCAGGAATCCCTTAACACTGTTATAGGCCGATATCTCCGGCACGTTGGCTGTTAGCCACTCGCCGATCGCGTTTCCGCACGCGTCCGGGGACGTGTGGGTGATTTTCAGGAGCGGGAACGTTACCAGCGTGTAATCTCCCTCGAACTCCTTGCGGGTTACCCCCACCTGCAGCGAGGACGCCTCCACATCTGCACCCCAAAGGGCCTTGATGGCCTGCGCGGCCTTCTCTTGTATAAACTGTTCAGCTGTCATATATTACAGGTTTTCTACTGTTTCCAAATCTTTGTCTTCGCCCACGAGCCAGAGGGTGTCGCCACTGGCGATGAGGGAGGCGGCTTCGGGGGAGTGGAGGGTGCCGTCCGGTTTCTCGATACCGGCGACAAGGCAGCGGTAGTGGCTGCGGAGGCCGCTGTCCTTGACGGTCTTGTCCAGGAACGGGGAATCTTCGCCCACCTTCACGCAGCGCAGCTGCATGGCTTTGGTGTCCGGGTCTTCATCGGCAGCCGGGGAAGGGACGATGATGGCTCCGAAAGCCTCCAGGGCCTTGTCCGTGCCGATGACCTGGAGTTTGTCGGCGGGGAAGACGCGGTCGCGGGGACCGGGGATGTTGATGCGCCTCCCGCCGCGAAGGATGGACACCACGTGCACTCCGAAGCGTTTGCCGAAATTAAGCGAGGAGAGCGGCTCGCCGGCCCATTCCACGTCCTGGGGGATGTCGAAATCCGCCAGATGGAGGTCCTTGCTCAGAAGTTCATCGGCATATTCCGGCTGTTTCTCGCCAAGGTATTCCGCCTGGCGCTCGCGGGAATTCAGGTTTGCCATGAAGGTCTTTTCCAGCCTCTGGGAATTGCGACGGGTGAAGCGGCTCACAAGGATGAGGGCAACGGCCGCGAAAGCCAGAAGGATGATGAGCAGCACGGAGATGTGGAAGAGCCGCCCCAGAACGTACATTATAAAGGCCATGACCACCGCAACCCTCACCACGATGGTTCCCACGAGGGGCACTTTGTTCGCCCTGTTTTCTTCCCAGAGCTGCTTGAACTCGGGGGAGTGATTCTTCTTGATGATTATGGAGCGCAGGAACGGGGCCATGAGAGCCAGCGTTACCACCGCGGCAACAACGTCGCCCCAAACTCCGGGGATGACTCTCACCAGCAGCGGCACCAGGAACTTGAAGGACAGCAGCACGATGGCAAGGCAGATGATCCCGTAGATGAGCGTCACCTTGATAATTGCCGTGACATACGCCCTCCAGGGGCTCTTGCGGCTTTCAGTGGGGGCGCCGCCCGTGTTGTAGTTGTCCAGGAAGAGTTTCCACTTGGAAGGCAGGACCTTGTACAACGCGTTGTACGCCGGTTCCGCCAGCTTAATCATGTACGGGGTGATGAAAATGGTAATCACCGACACCGCCACCACAATGGGATACAGGAAGTCGCTTGTAACCTTAAGGGATACGCCCAGTGTGGCGATGATGAAAGCGAATTCGCCGATTTGCGTGAGGGAGAAGCCGCACTGGATGGCCGTCTTAAGCGGTTTTCCGGACAGCAGCACGCCCACGGTGGCGAACAGCGCCTGGCCACAGATGACGGCCAGGGTTATTACCAGTATCGGCAACCAGTACTTGCCGATCATGGCAGGATCCACCATCATGCCCACGGATACGAAGAATATGGCTCCGAACAGGTCCTTCACCGGTTTTACCAGATGCTCGATGTGCTCCGCTTCCACCGTTTCCGCCAGGATGGACCCCATGATGAATGCGCCGAACGCGGCGGAGAAGCCGGTCTTCGCCGCGATGACCACCATGCCGAAACACAGGCCCAGCGACACCACAAGAAGGGTTTCGTCGTTCATAAGCTTGCGGGCCTTCTTCAGCAGCAGCGGAATGAGGTATATTCCAACCACGAACCACAGCACCAGGAAGAAAACCAGTTTGCCGATGCTCATAAGCAGCTCCCCGCCCTCGAAGCTGGAGGAAACCGCCATCGTGGACAGCAAGACCATGAGAACCACCGCCAGGATATCCTCCAGGATGAGGATGGACATCACCAGCGAGGCGAATTGCTTCTTCGCCAGCCCCAGGTCTTCGAAAGCCTTGTAGATGATGGTGGTGGATGACATCGCGATCATTCCGCCCAGGAAGATGGCGTCCATCTTCTTCCATCCGAACGCACTGCCCACCGTGAAGCCGGTGAATATCATGCCGATGATGATGGTCATGGCCGCCAGGATTGCCGGCCCGCCCACCTTCATTATCTTCTTGACGCTGAATTCAAGGCCCAGGGCGAACAGCAGGAAGATGACGCCGATGTCCGACCAGATGTGCACGTTCGCCGTGTCTACCACGGAGGGGAGGAGGCCGAAGTGCGGACTGGCCAGGAAGCCCGCCACAATATAGCCAAGAACGAGCGGTTGGCCCAGCCGTTTGAACAGCAGGGTCATCACGCCGGCGCAGATGAGAATCAGCGCAAGGTCGGCTATGAGCGGGGCGATTTCGGACATTACTTCAGGGCGCTGTCAAGGAAGCCGATAAAGCCGGGAATGGACAGGTCGTAGGCACGGGGGCCTGCGAGGATGGAGCCATCGGCCGACATTATAATATAATTGGGTAGGGATGCGATGCCGAAACGGTCCCGAACGATGCGGGAGTTGATCTGCCCCGTGGTTTTGAGCACCTTGCCGCCGGGAACTTCCATCCAGCGGGACTGCGGGGCGCGGGTGTGGTCGTCCGTGTACAGGGCCACGATGACGAAATCTTCCCGGAGGCGGCGGAGCACTTCAGGGTCGCTCCACACGCGGGCCTCCATCTCACGGCAGTTCACGCAGCCGAGGCCTGTTACGTCTACAAAGACCGGTTTCCCCTCTTCTGCGGCCGCGGCGAGGCCTTCCTCAAGAGTCATGTACGCCGGAAGGTTGTGGGCGATGGGTTTGACTCCATCCGCAGGCACTTCCTTCACCACGGTTCCGGGCTCTGAACCCAGTACGAAATCCTGGGTTTCCATGGGCGGAAGATATCCGGAGAGAGCCTTCAGAGGCGCTCCGAACATGCCGGGAACCATGTACACCACAAAACTGAACACGGCAATTGCGAGGGTGAGCCTCACTATGCCGATATGCTCCACTTTGTCGTCGTACTTGAAGCGGATCTTGCCCAGAAGGTAGAAGCCCAGAAGGGTGAAGATCACTATCCAGATGGCCAGATACACCTCCCTGTCAAGGATGCCCCAGTGATAACTCTGGTCTGCCATGGACAGGAATTTGAGGCCGAGGGCAAGTTCGATGAAGCCCATCACAACCTTCACGGAGTTAAGCCAGGAGCCGCTCTTTAGCTTTGTGAGCATCTGCGGGAACAGGGCCAGCAGGGTGAAGGGGAGGGCGAAGGCCACGGAGAAGGCCAGCATGGTTACCATGGGGGCCCAGAACTCGCCGCTGGTTGAGCGGATAAGAACCGAACCCACAACCGGCCCGGTGCATGAGAAAGACACCAGGACCAGAGTGAGCGCCATGAAGAATATGCCTGCGAGGCCTTTCTTGGCGGAATTCCGGTCGCTGCGGTTCTGCCACCCCGAGGGAAGCACAATCTCGAAAGCCCCGAAGAACGAAGCTGCGAAAATCATGAACACCGCGAAGAAGATAAGGTTGGGCAGCCAGTGGGTGGAAAGCCACTGGAAGATGTTCGTTGTAACAGCATCTCCGCCGATGAGCCTTGTGAGGCCGATGATAACGCAGATGGGAACCGTGTACAGCAGGACGATGAAAAGACCGTACATGAAGGCCTTGAAGCGGCCTTCACCCTTACCGGATGAACCTTTGAGGAAGAATGACACCGTCATGGGCACCATGGGGAACACGCAAGGCGTGAGCAGCATGGCAAAGCCCCAGAGGATGGCTTCCAGAATGAGCCCCCAGATGCCCCGGCGGCTCCCTTCGGCGGGTTCCTCTTCTATGGGTGTGGAATGTTCCCCGGCGACAGGGGAGATGCTGAATTCGAACTCCTCCGGCATGCGGCAGGCCTGGTCGGCACATCCCTGCCAGCGGATGGTTCCGGAAATGGCGGTGCCTTCCGGGGCCGATACCATCTGGGTGAAAACGGCCTCTTTGAAAAGCACGTTTTCCCCGTTGAAAACCGTGGGGGCTGTTACCTGCTGGAGCGGCTCCGCGATAATGCCGGGAGCATATTCCACGCTTACGGGATTCCACTCGTTGTCGATGCCGTAGATATGGATGCCGGGGGCTATTTCCGCCTTGATGGTAACGGCCCATACGGAATCTGCCTTTACGGCCTGGACGTCCCATTTGGCTGTCCAGTCGCTCTGGGGGGCAGCCAGTGCCGACAGCCCTGTGACAAGGGCCAGCGCCGTGACCAGGAGTTTACTTCGCATAGGATACCGAGCGGGTTTCCCGGATAACGGTGATCTTCACCTGGCCGGGATACGTCATTTCGTCCTGAATCTTCTTTGCAATCTCGCCGGAAAGGATTTCCGCCTGCTGGTCGCTCACCTCGGACGCGCCGACGATTACGCGCAGCTCGCGGCCGGCCTGGATGGCGTATGCCTTGGTGACGCCGGGATAGTTCTCCGCCAGGTCTTCCATTCCCTTGAGCCTCTTGATGTAGGATTCGATGATTTCACGCCTTGCACCGGGACGGGCACCGGAAATGGCGTCTCCAACCAGCACAAGCGGTGCGTAGAGAGAGGTCATCTCCGTTTCTTCGTGGTGGGCGCCGATGGCGTTGCAGATTTCCGGTTTCTCCTTGTACTGCTCCGCCAGTTTCATGCCCAGGAGGGCGTGAGGCAGATCCGGTTCTTCGGTGGATACCTTGCCGATATCGTGCAGCAGGCCCGCGCGCTTTGCAATCTTGGGGTTGAGGCCCAGTTCCGACGCCATGATGGCGCAGATGTTGGCAACCTCACGTGAGTGCTGCAGCAGGTTCTGCCCGTAGGAAGAACGGTATTTCATGCGTCCGATTAGCCTCACGAGCTCCATCGACAGACCGTGGATTCCAAGGTCGATGCAGGTGCGCTTGCCGGTTTCCAGAATCTCTTCCTCCAGCTGCTTCTGCACCTTGGAAACTACTTCCTCGATGCGTGCGGGATGGATGCGGCCGTCAATGACCAGCTGGTGCAGGGCCAGGCGGGCCACCTCTCGGCGAACCGGATCGAAGGCGCTCAGGAGGATGGCGTCCGGGGTGTCGTCTACCACGATTTCTACACCGGTTGCGGCTTCCAGGGCCCTGATATTGCGGCCCTCACGGCCGATGATGCGGCCCTTGATTTCGTCGCTGTCGATAGGGAAGGTGGTGACGGCATTCTCGATGGCCGTTTCCGTTGCGGTGCGCTGGATGGTGTTGATGACAATGCGCTTGGCCTCCTTGGCTGCGTTCAGACGGGCTTCGTCGATGCAGTCGTTGATATAGGCCTGAGCCTCCGTGCGGGCTTCCGCCTTCATGTTCTCCAGCAGCTGGGCCTTGGCCTCCTGGGCGCTCATCCCGGCTATGGATTCAATCTGGCGGTTGGCCTGGGAGATGAGGTTCTCATACTCCTCTTCCTTGCGGTGAAGGGCCTCTTCCTGGATGCCCAGGGCCCTTTTCTGGTTGTCGACATCCTTGTACTTGCGGTCCAGTTCTCCTAGCCTCTGGTTAACGGTGTTTTCCTTCTGCTTGATACGGGATTCCGCATCCCGGAGCTGGGCGTTGCGCTCGTTCACGGTTTTCTCGTGTTCGCTCTTGAGGGCGAGGAATTTCTCTTTTGCGGAGAGAATCTTCTCGTTGCGGATACGTTCGCCTTCAAGTTCCGCCTGCTCGATTATCTTGTCGCTCTTTCCTTTGAGTACGGATTTGCGGATAAGCACATAAGCCGCCAGCGACAGCACTGCTCCGCCGACGAAACACAGAATATAGAAAAGTATTTCCATAATGTTTATATATAGTAGGTTTTGGTTTTCAACATAAACGGCAGGCTGCCCCCCTGAAGGGCTGCCTGCCTAAGCAATTGTAATCTGTAAAAGCCGCCGCTACGTCCTGTCAGAAAATCTTATTCGCATAAGATTTGGAGCCCGGCAGGTTCTGGCTTCCCGTCCAAGCGGGCCTGTCATCCGCTGCCTGAGTGCACCCGGTACTGAGTACTTGTTGATTTCAGCGGGAGGTGCGGCGGCTATATCTATTAAACTCCGGATAGGTAACGATCCAGATCTTCACCGAGTTTCGCGGTTTCCGCATCCCTGCTCTTGAGCTCCTTCTGGAGCACTATCCGGGATACGGTCTCATTCAGAGCGACCATGGACATGATGTCCACGATGTTCTTGCCGGGATGGCGAGTGGTATAGTCCTGAAGGCGGTTGTTGATGGTTTGGGTTGCCAGCCTTATGGCCTCTTCCTGCTGGGGAGAGGATGCGGTGAGTTTGAATTCCCTTCCACCTATTTTTATGCTAATCTTCCGGTCCATGCTAACTTTCCAGCCAGGAGATGCACTTGTCTATCTCCTTGATGAGTTTGTCGATTGTTTCTTTTGCGGCGGCGCGGTCCGATGCTCCGCCTGCGGTAAAGGCTTGGGTGAGCGTCTGGGTCTCTATCCTGGTTTCCAGATCCGATATCTGCTTTTTGCAGGCTGCGCCGGCCTCCTTGCTCTGGGCGAGTTCTTCCCGGAGACGCTGGTTCTCCACTTTCTCTGCCTCATACAGGGCGATGAGCTTTTCGATGTTCTTTCTTAAATCTTCAAGCATGGCCGGCGTGTTTTAACTGGGTTACCTAGAAGCTGTCCTGTTCCTCCTGCTGCGCTGCGGGTTCTTCCGCCTGGGGGATGCTTCCCAGTTTGGCGCGGATGAATTCCACGGCGTCGCGAAGGCCGTCCGCAAACTTCTCGAAGTCTT
Source organism: Bacteroidales bacterium (assembly GCA_016290725.1). Lineage (GTDB taxonomy): Bacteria > Bacteroidota > Bacteroidia > Bacteroidales > UBA932 > Cryptobacteroides. Next base: position 16,932 of record JAEEUZ010000027.1, read on the forward strand.
CCTTGTAGAGGAAAATCTTGTGTTTGTCGAATGTGAACGAGCCGTCACCTTCCATGCGCTTCTTGCTTTCGGTAATGGTGAGGTAGTAGTCCTTGTTGCCCTTGGTGGCTTTGACGTCGAAGAAGTATGTCCTCTTTCCGGCCCTTACAGGGTTGGAATATACATCCTCGCTGCTTCTGCCCGAATAACGGGGGCTATCGTAATCTTCACTATACATAGTTTCAAAATTTTGTATTATTAACTCACAAATGTAATGAAAATTCTTTGAAAAAAGCTATCTTTGTTGAAATTTTTGAACTTTCGGCGTATATGCTCAATAGAAGGATACTCAGAATAAAGGTTTTCAAGGTGTTATACTCCTACGCGGAGAACCGTTCACTCACTCTGGAGGAGGCGCTCAAAACCTTGGACTCGTCCTGCGAATCCACCAGGGAACTGTATCTGTATCTCCTTTCCATCGTGGTTCCCCTCACCAAGGAGGCGGCACGCCTCGTGGAGGCAGCCCGCGGCAAGTTCAATCCCACGGAGGAGGATCTGAATCCTGCGATGAACTTCGTGCAGAACGGCCTTTCGCCCCTTCTGGAGCAGGATCCTGAGTTCGGCAAGCTCCTGGAGCGCTGCAAGCTGGACTGGGATCAGGAAGATTCCCTCATCCACGGCCTCTACGCCTCCATCCAGGCCAAGCCCTGGTTCCGGGAGTATCAGATGCTTCAGAACCGCACTCTCAGGGACGATGTGAAGCTGTTCAAGAACATCTTCACGGAAGAGTTTGAAGACAATCCCGCCGTGGAAGCCGCCGTGGAAGACCGTTCCATCTTCTGGAGAGACGAACTGGCCTATGCCCTGGGTGCCGTGCTCCACAGCCTGGACGATATCTCCCGTACTGGCCGATGGGAACTTCCCGCCCTGTACCAAAGCGATGCCCTTAAGGCCCGCGGCAAGGAAAACGTGGACAGCGACCGGGACTTCTCCCGCCGCCTCCTTACCGCCGCCTTCGGCAAGTTCGACGAGTATTACGCCAAGGTTGCAAACTCGGTAACCCGCTTCGACAGGGACCGTCTCTTCACCACGGACATCGTCATCATCGCCCTTGGACTCGCGGAAGCGGAACACTTCCCGGAGATACCCGTGAGGGCCACCATCAACGAATACGTGGAAATAGCCAAGTACTATTCCACCCCCAAGAGCGGCCGTTTCGTGAACGGCCTGCTGGACCGCCTTATCCGCGAGAGCGAGGCGGCTGAAAAAGCTCACAGTTTAAATTAAATCGATATGTTAACTTCCCTTATTTACGCTCTTCAGGCGGCAGCGCCTGCAGAACCCCCAAAAGGCGGCGGAATGAGCATGTGGATCATGCTTATCGCCGTTTTCGCTATCATGTACATTTTCATGATTCTTCCCCAGCGCAAGCAGCAGAAGAAGATGCAGGAGTTCCGCAACAGCCTGAAGAAGGGCGATAAAGTCATCACCGTGGGAGGCATCTACGGCGAAATCGCCGAGGTTGACGAAAAGACCGTCCTCATCAAGGTGGATGGCGACGTGAAGCTCCGCGTAGACAAGCAGGGGCTCGTGCGCGATAGCTCGGATTTCCAGCAGAACCAGAGATAGTTTTCCCGTGGCAGGGACTCGGATCGGCAAACGCATCAAGAGCCGCAGAAGGGACGTGATTCTTTTTCTCACGGCGCTTCTGCTGGCCCTTCTGACGTGGTTCGTCACCAACCTCTCCAAGGAGTATCCCGGAATAATAAGCATACCCGTAGTTGCGGAATGCAACATCGACGGGCACAGCAACGTGTCGTCCAACGTCGTCATGGTATCGGCCCGCTGCAGGGCTTCCGGCTTCAGGCTGGTATCGGCCTCAAGGGCGGAAAAGGGCAATCCGGTGAAGGTGAGCTTCGACCGCTCCCACCTCTATCATGCCGGCGGCGACGTGTGGTACATCTGCGGAACGGCCAAGAACTCCTACGTGGACCGTTTCTTCGGAAAGGAAACCACCGTGGAGGGCTTCATAACGGACACTTTGGAGTTTACCTTCCCCGCCGAGAACAGCAAGAAAGTTCCGGTGAACCTGGTGCAAAGCATTACGTTCAGCCCGCAGTACATGGCGGTTTCGCCGGTGAAGATAAGCCCGGATTCGGTGATCGTTTACGGCGAGGTCGCCCGTCTGGAGGGTATCACGGAGGTCAATACCGTGCCTCTGGAACTCCTTCAGGTGGATAAGGACCGTCACGGGGTTGTGCGGCTGAACCAGGTCCGCGGCGTGCGCACGTCGGTCCAGGAGGTGAACTATTCCCTGGAGGTTGCCCGTTTCGTGGAACTCCAGACACGCCTTAACATGGAAATGCGCGGGGCTCCGGAAGGCGCCCGTTTCAGCGTATATCCCTCCACTGCAATGGTTTACGTGCGCTGCTCCTTCCCCCTCGGGAGCAAGGATCCCAGCGAACATATGGACCTTTATATCGACTATAACGACTTCAAGAACTCCATTAACGGGCGGTGCGTTCCCCGCAGCGGCCAGCTCCCCGCGGGCGTTATCAGCTACAGGGTGGAGCCGGAAGTTTTCGAGTGCTTTGAAGTGGAAGGGGAGTAATGCCTCGTACCGTCATACTCACAGGAGGAATAGGCAGCGGCAAGTCCGTTGTGGCGGCCATGCTCTCGGAGCGCGGCATCCCCGTGTATGATTCGGATTCCCGGACAAAAGCCCTATACGACAGCGAGCCCTCTCTGGTGCCCGCCATCGAGGAGGCACTTGGGGTTTCTTTGCGTAAGGGGGTCGATGGCAACTGCGCCACTGGCTCACCGAAGGAATTGGCACACCCGGGCTCACCGTCTTGCCCTGCCCCTCTGGACCGCCGCCTTCTGGCCTCCATCATCTTCAACGACCCCGCCGCCCGCGAAAAGCTGGAGGCCGTGGTGTATCCCTTTGTGCTGCAGGACTTTCAGCGCTGGAAAGAGAGCTTCCCGGCGGCGCCGTTCGTAGTGCTGGAATCGGCCGTTATCCTTTCAAAGCCTGCGTTCTCCGCGCTTGCGGATGCCGCCACCGTGGTTCTGGTGAAAGCCTCCCTCCAGGTGCGCCTTGCACGCGTTCAGGAGCGCGACGGCTCCTCGCCCGAGGAGGCTCTCGCCCGCATCGGCTCGCAGGACCCCGTCCCCGAATCCCGTGCCGATATCGTCATCGACAATTCCGGCTCCCTGGAAGACCTCTCCGCAGCCGTCGCCAGCGCCTACTCCGTCCTCCGGTGCGAGTAGAGGTCCATCGGATGACACCCCTACGCACGTTTTCCCAGCCGCCATGGGGCGGTCGGGGGTGCAATTACGGGGAAAAAGTGTTATATTTGCATGATAAAACGAATGCTATGAAAACAGATCTTGCAAAAATCCTTTCCGTCCGTGGTCAGCACGGCCTGTTCAACTATATCGCCCAGTCGCGCACCGGCGCCATCGCAGAGTCGCTGGAGAGCGGCAAGCGCACCAATTTCGCCG